>JBKBXX010000019.1:0-36200 GCA_046313915.1 Burkholderiales bacterium
CTGCTTTCCGTGGCGCAGGCCTGGATCGCCGAATCGTACATCAGCTGGTTGCTCGGACTGTGGGCGGTGCATTTGTGCATGTTCGTGCTGCTGCTGCTGCTGTTTTACCGGCGCCTGATGGTGTTTTCCCTGTTCCGTCTGCTCAGATGAGAACGCTGCGGCGCTATCTGGTGAACGAAATCATTGTTGCCACTTCGCTGGTGTTCGCGGCGCTGTTGATGCTGTTCGCGTTCTTCGATCTCGCGGACCAGATCCGTGACCTGGGGCGGGGCAGCTACAGTTTCCGGCACGTGCTGGTCTATGTGCTGCTTTCCGTTCCCAATCATGTCTATGAACTGTTTCCAATCGCAGCGCTGATCGGCACGCTGTTCGCGCTGGCGCAACTGGTTGCCAGCTCCGAATACATGGTGATGCGCACTTCGGGATTGTCCGTCGTGCGCATGTCGGCGATGTTGATGGGCGTGGGCCTGATGTTTGCGGTACTGACTTTCCTGGTCGGCGAGTTCGTCGCGCCGCAATCCGAGCAGCTTGCACAACGGCTGCGTTCCCAGGCAATCACGGGACTGATCGCGCAGGAGTTCCGTTCCGGATTGTGGCTCAAGGACGACAAGAGTTTTGTCAACGTGACTGAGGTCACCCCGGATTCGAGGCTGAAAGGGGTGCGGATCTACGAGTTTGACGAGCAGTACAGATTGCGCTCGATCAGTCTTGCGAAAAGCGGCAATTACCTCGGCGACCGCCGCTGGCTGCTCAAGGACGTGGTCCGGACGACATTCGAGGACAGAAAAACGGCAGTCGAAGCCGTCACCGAAACCGGCTGGCAGTCGGTGCTCGATCCCGCGCTGCTCAGCGTACTGCTGGTTCAGCCCGAACGGATGTCGGCATGGAGCCTGTATTCCTACGCGCAGCACTTGAAGGAGAACCGGCAAAAAGCGCTGCAGTACGAAATTGCGCTGTGGACCAAGCTGATGTATCCGATCGCCGTGCTGGTGATGATGGTGCTCGCGTTGCCGTTTGCCTATTACCAGCACCGGCAGGGCGGCGTCGGCGCCAAGATTTTTGCCGGCATCATGCTGGGGCTGACGTTTTATTTCCTCAACCGCCTGTTCGCCCATCTCGGCCTGCTCAACAACTGGCCACCATTGCTCAGCGCCATTTTGCCCACGCTGATTTTCCTCACCGTGGCGGTGGCGGCGCTGTGGTGGCAGGAGCGGCGGTAAACGGCAAATGATGAAAGGTGGGAAACGGGGTGGCGCACCACCGCCATTTGCCGTTTCCTATGCACTCGCCACGATTTTGGTGCCCGCCAGCCTGTCGTGCAGAAACTGCCGCTCGCGGTCGGCGAACGCCCACAGGAAACCCGCGCCGAAAAGCAGCGCTCCGGTTGCCGCCAACACGAAACGAACGAGCGCGTGACGCAGTGTGAGTGGCGCGCCTTCGCGCGTGACGAGCCTGATGCGCCAGGTTTTCATCGGCAGGGTTTGCCCGCCACGCAGCCATTGCCAGACAAAATAGCCGCCGCACAGCGCAAGCGCATAAAGCCGGAGCAACGGCCGCATGAGCGCGGGTTCGGCGTGCCGGAAGAAAATCACGAGCGGTAAGGTGGCGGCAAACAGCACCGCGGCGAGCAGCAATGCTTCATAGATCAGCGCGAGTGCGCGCCGCGTCAGGCTGGCAAATGGCGCATTCCGCAGCGCGCCGGGCTCGGCACCACAGCGCATCAGCCGGGACGGATTGCGGGTTTTATCTGGGGGGCGACGTTGCGGCTTCGGTGGTGGGCGCCGTTGTCGCCGGCAAATCTGCGCGCTGGGGTTCCGGGGCGGGTTCGTCCGACGCGGACAGATCGGGCTGGGCGGCGAGCGATTGTTGATACTGCTGCCATCTTTGCTGCACCTCTTTGCGCTTTTCCGGCGGCAGTTTTCTCACCGCCTGGTATTTCTCGCGTGCCTCGCGGCGCTGCTCGGGCGTGAGGGCGGCCCACGCCTTCATTCGCGTTTGCAGGCGTTCCTGCTCCTGCGGTTTCATCTTGGGATAGCGTTCGGCGATCGCGATCCACTTTTTGCGCCGCGTGGTGTCCATTTTCTCCCATTCCGCCGCGAGGGGCGCCAGAATCTGCTGCTGGGCGGGGCTGAGCTCCGTCCAGGCGGGCTTCGCGGTTTTGGGGGATGCGGCCTTGCTTTGCGCAGCAGCAGCGGGAAAAACGATGCATAGCGAAACGATCAGTGCAACGAGCGTTTTAGCCATGAATCGAAATCCCTGTCGAGATAAGCGTTGAGCGGCAGATCATCGGTCAGAAGGCCGAGGTCGATTTCGGCGATGTCATTGACCGGTGTTCGCGCCTGCCAATAGGCGACACCGATCAACGCCGCGATCAGTGCCGCAATCGCGATCAGCTGGCGCATATCGATGCGATGCCTGCCGAAACGCGCGGCGATGTGGCCGGCCCAGGCCAGGTTCCACGCCGGCTCGGGTTTTTCCCGGTAATGCGCCAGAGCGGCTTTGCGCGCCTCGAGCAGACGTTTCTGCACTTGCGGGGCGAGCGTTTCGGTTCCGGAATCCAGGAGCCGAACGATTTTCGTCCCCAGCTCGTGGTCTTGTCGTTTCATAGTTCGATTCCCAATTTCCTGAGCATGGCGGCAAGCGTATGGGTGGCCCGCGAGCAATGCGTTTTCACGCTGCCCTCCGAGCACCCCATGATTTTTGCCGCTTCCGCGACGTCCATTTCCTCCCAGTAACGCAGCAGAAAGGCCTCGCGTTGACGCGGCGGCAGTTTTTCCAGAGATTTTTCAATAATTTCAATTAGTTGAGACTGCTCCAGCTGTTCCGCCGGACGGCCGGAGCCGTCGCCGACTTCCAAGGTGTCCAGCGGATCGTGGTCCTCGTCATCGCCACCACCGAGAAGCGCCGACAGCGGCGTGGTCCATAGCGAACGCACTTTCTGCCGCCGGTAAAAATCACGGATCGTATTCTGCAGGATGCGCTGGAACAGCAGCGGCAGTTCGGCCGGCGGTCGTCCCGAATACTTTTCGGCAAGCTTCAGCATGGCGTCCTGCACGATATCCAGCGCGAGATGATCATCGCGCACCGCAAACAGCGCCTGTTTGTAAGCGCGGCGCTCTACTTGGGCGAGAAAGTCGGAGAGTTCCTTGTAGGTAGCCAGTTGCGTCGCCTTGTCGGTTTTTTTTGGGAAGCGCGCGCGATCTTCGCCCTCTGGTGCGCAAGCGCCGCGCTGCCCACAATCCCGGCTTTTCTGGTCGGCGCCACGGGCTGCTCGTGCAGCGCGGTCGGTCGAATCTTAGCAAATCGACCATGCGGCGCAAGCGAGTCCCGCCACAACAAAGTGTAACGCACCTATCCTGCTGTTTACAGGGATATTTTACTTGACCAAAGCACTGCCAACCGGTAATGTTTCGTGTTTTCGTTCCCTCTTAATCGAGTTCGGTGATGCAACTGACCGGCGCTGAAATCGTAATCCGCTGTCTGCAGGAGGAAGGCGTCGAACACCTGTTCGGCTATCCCGGCGGCGCGGTGTTGTACCTCTACGACGAGATATTCAAGCAGAACAAGGTCAGGCATATCCTGGTCCGCCACGAGCAGGGAGCGGTGCACGCTGCGGACGGTTATGCGCGCTCCACCGGCAGGGTCGGTGTTGCGCTGGTGACTTCGGGGCCGGGCGTCACCAATGCGGTGACCGGCATCGCCACTGCGTACATGGATTCCATCCCGCTGGTGATCATCACCGGCCAGGTGCCCACTCACGCCATCGGCCAGGACGCGTTCCAGGAGTGCGACACCGTGGGTATCACGCGCCCGTGCGTCAAGCATAATTTCCTGGTGAAGGACGTGAGGGACATCGCGATCACCATCAAGAAAGCGTTTTACATCGCGGCGAGCGGCCGCCCCGGTCCGGTAGTGGTCGACATCCCCAAGGACATCACCGTCGAGAAAGCGGAATTCAGCTATCCCGACAAGGTGGTGATGCGGTCCTACAATCCCGTCGTCAAAGGGCACGCGGGACAGATCAAAAAAGCGGTTCAGGTCTTGATGGCGGCCAAGCGCCCCATGATCTATACCGGGGGCGGCGTGATTCTGGGCGATGCTTCCCAGCAGCTGATCCAGCTCGTGCGCATGCTGGGGTTTCCGTGCACCAGCACGCTGATGGGGTTGGGCGGCTATCCCGCGCCCGATCCGAAATTCCTCGGCATGCTCGGCATGCACGGTACGTATGAAGCCAACATGGCCATGCAGCACTGCGATGTGCTGCTGGCAATCGGCGCGCGTTTCGATGACCGCGTGATCGGTAATCCCAGACACTTTTTCGAGCAGCCGCGCAAGATCATCCATATCGATATCGATCCCTCGTCGATCTCGAAGCGGGTGCGGGTCGACATCCCGGTGGTCGGCGATGTACGCGAAGTGCTGCAGGAGCTCATCAGGCAGCTGCAGGCGGCCAAGGGCAAGCCCGATCAGTCCGCCCTCAGGGACTGGTGGCGGCAGATCGAACAATGGCGTGGCCGCGAATGCCTCAAGTATGATCGCTCAAGCACGCTGATCAAGCCGCAGTTCGTGATCGAGAAGCTCTACGAGATCACCAAAGGCGATGCGTTCGTGACTTCCGATGTCGGTCAGCATCAGATGTGGGCGGCGCAATTCTACAAATTCAACAAGCCGCGGCGCTGGATCAATTCGGGAGGACTGGGCACGATGGGCGTGGGGCTGCCCTACGCGCTTGGCGTGCAGCTGGCGCATCCCAAGGCGACGGTGGCGTGCATTACCGGCGAGGCGAGCATCCAGATGTGCATCCAGGAACTTTCGACGTGCAAGCAGTACCGCCTGCCGATCAAGATCGTCAATCTCAACAACAAGTACATGGGCATGGTGCGGCAGTGGCAGGAATTTTTTCATGGCAACCGCTATGCCGAATCGTACATGGATGCGCTTCCCGATTTCGTGAAACTCGCCGAATCCTACGGCCATGTCGGCATGCGAATCGACAAACCTGCCGACGTCGAATCCGCGCTCAAGGAAGCTTTTGCCCGCAAAAAGGACCTGGTATTCATGGATTTCATCACCGACCAGACGGAAAACGTATTCCCGATGGTGCCCGGCGGCAAGGGTTTGTCCGAGATGATCCTCGTGTAGAGAACGATCATGAGACATATCATTTCAGTCCTGCTGGAAAACGAAGCCGGCGCGCTGTCGCGGGTGGCGGGGCTGTTTTCCGCGCGCGGCTACAACATCGAATCCCTGACCGTGGCGCCCACCGAGGATGCCACGCTGTCACGCATGACGATCGTCACCAGCGGTTCGGATGAAGTGATCGAGCAGATCACCAAGCAGCTCAACAAGCTGATCGATGTGGTCAAGGTGGTCGATCTGTCCGAAGGGGATCATATCGAGCGTGAACTCATGCTGGTGAAAGTGCGTGCCATCGGCAAGGACCGCGAGGAAGCAAAACGCATGGCGGACATTTTCCGGGGACACATCATCGATGTTACCGACAGGGATTACACGATCGAGCTGACCGGAACCTGCGCCAAGCTCGATGCTTTTCTGAAAGCCATGGACAAGGCTGCGATCCTGGAGACCGTGCGTACCGGAGCCTCCGGCATCGGGCGCGGTGACCGCGTTTTGAAAGTCTAGTGAGACTGCAGGCGAGGGCGCGCGGGTGCGACCCTCTGCATGGCGAGGTCTCACGCATTTATTTAAATAAGGGGAAAATCATGAAGATCTATTACGACAAGGACGCCGACCTGTCCCTCATCAAGCGCAAGCAGGTGGCGATCATCGGCTACGGTTCGCAGGGGCACGCTCATGCCAACAATCTCAGGGATTCCGGCGTGAAGGTGGTCGTCGGACTCAGGAAAGGCGGCGCCTCGTGGAACAAGGCAAAAAACGCGGGAATCCCGGTCAAGGAAGTGGCGGATGCGGTGAAAAGCGCCGATCTGGTCATGATCCTGCTGCCGGACGAGCACCACGCCGATGTCTATCGCGATGAGATCGAGCCCCATATCAAGAAAGGCGCCACGCTGGCCTTTGCCCACGGTTTCAACATTCATTTCAAGCAGATCGAGCCGCGTGCCGACCTCGACGTCATCATGATCGCGCCCAAGGGGCCGGGCCACCTGGTGCGTTCGACCTATACCCAGGGCGGCGGCGTGCCGTCGCTGATCGCGGTTGCCCAGAACCCGAGCAAGAAGGCGCGGGACATAGCGTTGTCGTATGCGGCGGCAATCGGTGCGGCGCGCGCCGGAGTGATCGAAACCACCTTCCGCGAGGAATGCGAAACCGATCTGTTCGGCGAACAGGTCGTGCTGTGTGGCGGGCTGTCCGCGCTGATCCAGGCGGGATTCGAAACGCTGGTGGACGCCGGCTATGCCCCCGAAATGGCTTATTTCGAATGTCTGCACGAAGTGAAGCTCATCGTGGACCTGATCTACGAGGGCGGCATAGCCAACATGCGCTACTCCGTGTCGAACACCGCCGAGTATGGCGACTTCACCCGCGGCCCGCGCATCGTCAACGAGCAGGTGCGTGCCGAAATGAGGAAAATCCTGACCGAGATCCAGACCGGGCAGTTTGCCAAGGAGTTCATTCTCGAGAACAAGGCGGGAGCGCCCACGCTCAAGGCGATGCGCCGCATCGGCCAGGCGCACCAGGTCGAGACCATCGGCGCCAAACTGCGCGACATGATGCCGTGGATCAAAAAGAACCGCCTGGTCGACCAGTCCAAGAACTAGCGAAGGCGTGAAGGGTGAGTTCGTGAAGGAAAAAGGCACGGCACGGCTCGCCCTTCGCTCTTCGCTTTTCACTGTTTGTCCGTGAGCGGCTATCCCCACCCCATCATCGCCCGCGAAGGCTGGCCGTTTCTGGCGCTCGCAGCACTCGCGGCGCTCGTGGTCAACTGGTGGGCGGGTTTCTGGTGGGCGGCGCCGTGGTGGGCCGCGACGCTTTTCATCATGCAGTTTTTCCGCGATCCGCCGCGCATCGTGCCGCAGGATCCGAAAGCGGTTTTGTCGCCGGCGGACGGGCGGGTGGTCGCGGTCGAGCGCGGCGAGGATCCTTATCTCAAGCGTGAGGCGCTCAAGATAAGCGTGTTCATGAATGTTTTCAATGTGCATTCGAACCGCAGTCCGGTCGACGGCGAAGTCCGGGAAGTGTGGTATTCCCCGGGGAAGTTCATCAATGCGGAGCTGTCCAAGGCTTCGCTCGAGAACGAGCGCAACGCGCTGTGGCTCAGGACGCCATCCGGTGACGACGTGGTTTGTGTCCAGGTTGCCGGCCTGATCGCGCGCCGCATCCTGTGCTATGCCAGGGCGGGGCAGACGCTCGCGCGCGGGGAGCGCTACGGTTTCATCCGCTTCGGTTCGCGTCTCGATGTCTATCTGCCGCCTTCCGCCACGCCGCGGGCAAGCGTGGGCGACAAGGTTTACGCGACTGAAACCGTGCTGGCGATCCTGCCGTAGCGGACACTGCCGCGCCGGTTTGGTAAACTTGCCCTATTGCCTTGCCGAGCGTGGTGACGGCTCGGAAGCGGCAGCCCGCAGGCGCGAAATTTCCTGGGAAACAGCATGTACGAACCCAAAGAGCACAAGCTTTTCATCAAGTCGCGTTTCGCAAAGCGCGGCATCTACTGGCTGCCGAATCTGCTCACGACCGTTGCGCTGTTCGCCGGTTTCTATGCCGTCGTGCAGGCAATGGGCGGCCGTTTCGAACAGGCGGCGATGGCGATTTTCGTGGCGCTGGTATTCGACGGGCTCGATGGGCGGGTGGCGCGGCTTACCCGCACCCAGAGCGCATTCGGCGCGGAATACGACAGCCTCTCCGACATGGTGTCGTTCGGCGTGGCGCCGGCGTTGGTGGTCTATGTGTGGGCGCTCAAGGATTTTGCCGCAATCAAGAGCATCGCCGTGCTGGGCCCCTGGCTTTCCACCAAGCTCGGCTGGATTGCCGCTTTCATTTATTGTGCATGCGCGGCGCTGCGGCTCGCGCGTTTCAACACCATGCTCGATGTCGCCGACAAGCGGTTTTTCCAGGGGCTGCCCAGTCCCGCGGCGGCGTGCCTGGTCACGGGACTGGTCTGGGCGCTGAACGAGTACCAGGTGGCGGGGGCGGACGTGAGGTGGCTCGCGTGGGGGCTGACGGTATTTGCCGGACTGTCCATGGTCAGCAATCTCAAGTTCTACAGCGGCAAAGACATCAATCTGCGCAAAAGCGTGCCGTTTTCGGTCGTGGTGGCGATCGCCATGGGGCTGGTCTTTCTGCTCACGTTTTCCAGCACCCTGCCGGAAATGCTGTTCATCCTGTTTGCGGGATACGGATTATCCGGCTACGTGATCTGGGCCTGGGATTTCATCAAGAGCAGGCTGGCCAAAACGCCGCCCCCCGCTGCGGGCGACTAGGCCGCGCCAGCGGGCCTCTTGCACACGGCAGGAAAAGTCTTTATATTTCACCGGTATGGATTTGCCGAGCCAAGCCATCGTCTTTCTTCTCCTGACCAGCCTTCTGCTGGCCGGCGTGCTGCTGCGCGGCCGCGCGCACAAATAACTTACCCCCACAATTTGCAGTTTCATCCGGGCGCAGACCACCGCCCCGGCAGTAGTCACAGGTTTGTTCGGCAGCGGCCGGCGCTGCTGCCATGACGGCAGGAATCAAGGAGAGCATGATGGCCAAGGAAAAGCTGATCATATTCGATACCACGATGCGTGACGGCGAGCAGAGTCCGGGTGCGTCGATGACCAAAGAGGAAAAGGTGCGCATCGCGCGCCAGCTCGAGCGCATGCGGGTCGACGTCATCGAGGCCGGTTTCCCGGCGGCGAGCGACGGCGATTTCGACGCGGTGCAGGCGGTGGCGCGGACCATAAAGGACAGCACCGTATGCGGGCTGGCGCGTGCCAACGAAAAAGACGTGCGCCGCTGCGGCGAAGCCGTCGGCGTGGCGCGCAGCCCGCGGCTACACACCTTCATCGCCACCAGCCCCATCCACATGGAAAAAAAACTGCGCATGGAACCTTCGCAGGTGATCGATCAGGCGGTAAAAGCGATCAAGTGGGCGCGCGAATATACCGACAATGTCGAGTTTTCTCCGGAAGATGCGGGCCGCTCGGACATCGATTTTCTTTGCCGCATCCTCGAGCAGGTGATCAGGGCGGGAGCAACCACCATCAACGTTCCCGATACCGTCGGCTACACGCTGCCCGAGCAATTCGGAGCGATGATCCGCACGCTGCGCGAGCGCATTCCGAATTCCGACAAGGCGGTGTGGTCGGTGCATTGTCACAACGACCTCGGACTTGCCGTGGCCAATTCGCTTGCCGCAGTCCTCAATGGCGCGCGCCAGGTCGAGTGCACCATCAATGGCCTGGGAGAGCGTGCCGGTAATGCCGCGCTCGAGGAAATCGTGATGGCGGTACGTACCCGGCAGGATGTTTTTCCGTGCGACACGAATATCGATACCACCCAGATCGTGCCGGCGTCCAAACTGGTTTCCAGCATTACCGGTTATCCGGTGCAGCCGAACAAGGCGATCGTCGGCGCCAATGCTTTCGCCCATGAATCGGGCATCCATCAGGACGGCGTGCTGAAACACCGCGAAACCTACGAGATCATGAGCGCCGAATCGGTGGGATGGACGACCAACCGCCTCACCCTCGGCAAGCTTTCGGGACGCAATGCCTTCAAGACCCGCCTGCAGGAGATCGGCATCGAACTGGAGTCGGAGGAAGCACTCAACGCCGCGTTCAAGCGCTTCAAGGATCTCGCCGACAAGAAGCGCGAAATCTTCGACGAAGACTTGCAGGCCCTGATCACGGAAGAAGAGATCGAGCACGTCGAAAACGAACACTACCGCCTGGTGTCGCTGATGGCGCATTCGGAAACGGGCGAGCTGCCGTTCGCAAAGCTGGTGATTTCCGAAGGCGGCGTCGAGCGCGAGTGCGAAGCGCAAGGCAGCGGTCCGGTCGACGCCGCGTTCAAGGCGATCGAATCGGTGGCGAAAAGCGGCGCGAATCTGCTGCTTTATTCGGTCAACAACATCACCCGCGGCACCGACTCCCAGGGCGAGGTAACGGTGCGGCTTGCCAAAAATGGGCGCATCGTCAACGGCCAGGGTGCGGATACCGACATCGTGGTCGCCTCGGCCAAGGCTTACATCAACGCGCTCAACAAACTGCACTCGAAACTCGAACGGCTCAATCCGCAGCTTTGAGGGCCTATGGCCAAGTGGTTGATAACAATAGGAATTATTCTGATTGCCGCAGGCCTGCTGTGGCCGCTGCTGGTCAAGCTCGGGCTGGGCAGCCTGCCGGGAGACATCAAGGTGGAGCGCAAGGGCTTCACCTTCTATTTCCCGGTTACCACGAGCATCGTCGTCTCGGCGCTGATCACGCTGATTTTGTGGATTTTCCGGCGTTAGCCGCGTCGGTTGCGCTGGCTCGCACATAGGCCACGACGCTGAAGAAAAACAGCAACGCTAGCGCGATTTCGATGCGCGCGAGTTGCGCCGACAGACCGGTTTCCGAATAGCCGCGTACCACGCCTTCGATGAAGTAGGCGAGGATCAACATCGAAGACCAGCGATAGGTATAGAGCCTGCGGCGCAGGATGCCGAACAGCGGTGCCAGCAAAGGCAGCACCTTGAGCACCAGCCACGAACCGCCCGGGCGCAGCGGCGCGAGCCACAGCTCCCAGGCAAGGCACAGGAAAATCAGCGCGATCAGGCTGCCGGCGCCGAGCGCATGGAGGCGGCCCGCGTTCATGGCGCGCGTGCCCGCTTCGCGCCGTCCGCGGTCATCGGCATAGCTTCAAGGCGGTGCCGGCCAGCCGCCGCCCCAGTGCCATGCACAGTTTCTTTTCGTGGTCGGTGAGCGGCAGGTCGCCGGTCGCGCCGGCATGATGGCTGGGCCCATAAGGTGTGCCGCCGCTGGTGGTGGTGAGCAGCTCGGTTTCGGAATAAGGAAGTCCGAGCAGCAGCATGCCGTGATGCATCAGCGGCAGCATCATCGAAAGCAGCGTTGTTTCCTGTCCGCCGTGCAGGCTGGCGGTCGAGGTGAACACCGCAGCGGGTTTGCCGGCCAAGGCGCCTTTCAGCCACAGATCCGAGGTCGAGTCCCAGAAGTACTTGAGCGGCGCGGCCATGTTGCCGAAGCGGGTGGGGGAGCCCAGCGCGAGCCCGATGCATTGTTCGAGATCCTCGAGCCCGGCATAAGGTGCCCCCGCTTCGGGCACTGCGCCCGCGACCGCTTCGCAGGCGGCCGACACCCTGGGAACGGTACGCACGCGCGCCGCAACGCCGTCTACTTGCTCGATACCGCGCGCCACGAGCTGCGCCATCTGTTTCACCGCACCGTGATGGCTGTAGTAAAGAACGAGTATCTCTTTCATGCCGGGCGTCGCAAGGGATTCATGGGTATTATATAGCGATGGGCTCGGGAAAAATTAGACGTGACGGGAAAATCGCCAACGCTGCCTGAACTGGTGCACATCGTGGTGCGGCGGTTCTACGAGGACCGGTGCCTGCAGATCGCGGCCAGCCTCGCTTTTACCACGCTGCTCGCGATCGTGCCGCTGATCACGGTGACGCTGACGCTGATTTCCGCTTTCCCCGTGTTCGCGAAATTGAGTCAGGCGCTGCAGCGTTTCGTAGTGGAACACCTGGTACCCACCGCGGCAGGGGCGGTCGCCGGCTATGCCGAGCAGTTTTCCGCCAATGCCGCGAAACTGACTGCGGTCGGCGCCGTGTTCCTGGTGGTCACCGCGATCGTGCTGCTGATGACCATAGAGCGCGCATTCAACCAGATCTGGCGCGTTTCGCGCCAGCGCCCCCTGTTCCAGCGGGTGCTGGTCTACTGGACGTTGCTGACGATAGGTCCGCTGCTGGTCGGAGCGAGCCTGTCGCTGACATCGTGGCTGGTGAGCCTGTCGTTGGGCATGGTCAGCGACATTCCGGGCGCTGCCGTGGCGGTGCTCCGGATCGTGCCGGTCGTGCTGACTTCGGTGGCGCTGGCACTGCTTTATCTGGCGCTGCCCAACCGGCGCGTCGTTTTCCGCGATGCCTTGCTCGGCGGACTGATGGCGGGATTCGCGTTTGAAGCCATGAAACGCGGCTTCGCGTTCTATATCATGCAGTTTCCGAGCTACGAGCTGGTCTACGGTGCGTTCGCGAGCGTGCCGGTTTTCCTGCTGTGGGTCTATCTGTCGTGGCTGGTGGTGCTGTCCGGCGCGGTGGTGGTGGCGGCGCTGCCGGAGTGGCGAGCCCGCGCCGGCCACGCACGGCGGTTACCGGGCGACGATTTTTTCGATGCGGTGCAGATACTGAAAACGCTGTGGCACGCTCACCGCAGGGGCGAAGTGGTCAGGCTGCCGCAACTGCACGGCACGGTGAGGACCGGCATCGAGCGCATCGAGGCCATTCTCGACACGATGAGCGGCGCGGGCTGGGTCGGCCAGGTGGCGTCCGCCGGTTGGGTGCTCGGCCGCGATCCGGCGACGATAAAAGTCGAGGACGTATACCGCCTGTTCGTATTCAACGCCGATGCCGGCGATCCGGCGAGGGCAGCGGATGCCGGGCTCGAGGCGCTGGTGCGCGACATTTCGCTGTGCCTTGCGGAACACATGCAGCTGTCGATCGAGGATCTGCTGCGCCGTACCGAGCAGCCGGCGGCGCCGCAACCGCTCTTGCCTTCGAAGGCGGATTGACCCGCTGATGCCGCCCGGAAAAGCCGCGCAGCGGGCCGTCTATGTGCCGCCAGCCATTGCGCGCGCCTGGCGGTAGCCGGTGTCGGGGCGCGCCGTATATTGCCAGTTGCCGCGCCAGGCGCGCAGCACCATGTTCGGGTACTCGGCTTTGCCCAGACTGCCGTTGTAGCGGCCCAGCGCACGAAACAGATTGCCGTTTTCGACGTCGAGATAATGCCGCAGGATTACGCAGCCGAAACGCAGGTTGGTGCGCAAATGAAACAGATTATGATCTTTGCCGCCGCCGATCAGGCGGGTCCAGAACGGCATCACCTGCATGTAACCGCGGGCGCCGGCGTTCGAAACCGCGTATTTGCGGAAGTTGCTTTCTACTTCGATCAGCCCCAGCACCATTTGCGGATCGAGTCCGGCGCGCTTCGCTTCGTAGTGCACCGTCACCAGGAATTCCTCGCGCTGCACGCGGTCCGGCATGCGCCTGGCAAGCTTGGTCGACATGGCGTCGAGCCAGGCGCGCGCTTCACGCTCGGTTTCAAAGGCGAGGTAAGGCACGGCGTGATCCGTAATCGCCTGATATAGCGCTGCCTGCACGCTTGCCGACAGCGGTTCGTAGACCTGCGCGCCCGCCGTTGCGGGCGACGGCATGGCGAGCGCCACTGCGAGCGGCAAGGCGAGAAACGTCGCGGTCAGCTGACGGCGCATAGTTTCGATTTTACGAAACCCAGCGCGTCTTGCAAGGCGACGCCCTGCGCCGCCTGATCGCGCCGCCCCTGGTATTCGATCTGTCCCTGCTTCAGGCCGCGTTCGCCGACGACGATGCGGTGCGGGATGCCGATCAGCTCCATGTCGGAGAACATGACTCCCGGACGGCCGTCGCGGTCGTCAAGCAACACATCGATACCGGCAGCGCTGAATTCGGCATAGAGCCTGTCGGCCGTTTCCCTGACCAGCGCGCTCTTGCCGATACCGATCGGGACGATGGCGAGATCGAAGGGCGCCATGGTGGGTGGAAAAATGATGCCACGCCCGTCGTGGTTCTGCTCGATGGCGGCGGCGACGATGCGCGTGACGCCGATACCGTAACAGCCCATTTCCATGACCTGGGATTTTCCGGCCTCGTCGAGAAAAACGAGATTCATTGCGCTCGAATACTTGGTACGCAACTGGAAAATATGGCCGACTTCGATGCCGCGCAGGATCTTGAGCCTGCCCTTGCCGTCGGGACTGGGGTCGCCGGCGAGGACATTGCGGATGTCGGCGAAAACCGGTTCGGCAAAATCGCGCCCGATGTTCACTCCCGTGTAATGATGGTCGTTGTCATTGGCGCCCACGACGAAATCGGCCATGGCGGCAAGCGCGCGGTCGGCAATGACCGTGCCCTTGAAGCCCACCGGCCCGAGAAAACCGGGCTCGGCGCCGAAAGCCGCGCGTATGGTCGCGGCGGAGGCGAACGTCACGGGCGACTTGACCGCCACCAGCTTGCCGGCCTTGACGAGATTGAGTTCATGGTCGCCGCGCACCAGCAGCAGCACCGGCTGGCCGTCGGTGCCCTCGACGACGATCGCCTTCACGGTCTGATGCGCGGGAATTTTCAGGAACGCGCAAAGTTCGGCGATGGTCCTGACCCCCGGCGTGGGGATCTTGCGCAGCGGTTGCGCGGGCGCGGGACGCGGGGCGTCCGGTGCCACGGCTTCGGCCAGCTCGACATTGGCGGCGTAATCGGAGTCCGGGCAGTAGGCGATGGCGTCCTCGCCGGAATCGGCGAGAACGTGAAATTCGTGAGAAGCGGTGCCGCCGATCGAACCGGTGTCAGCGGCGACCGCGCGGAACCTGAGGCCGAGGCGCGTGAAAATGCGCGAATAACAGGCGTACATTTCCCGGTAGGTGGCCTCGAGGCTCGCCTTGTCGGCGTGGAACGAATAAGCGTCCTTCATCAGGAACTCGCGGCCGCGCATCACGCCGAAACGCGGCCGGATCTCGTCACGGAACTTGGTCTGGATCTGGTAGAAGTTGAGCGGCAACTGCCGATAACTTTTGATTTCGCGCCGCACCACGTCGCAGATTACTTCCTCGTGTGTGGGGCCGAAACAGAAATCGCGCTGGTGACGGTCCTTGATGCGCAGCAGCTCCGGCCCGTACTGTTCCCAGCGCCCCGATTCCTGCCACAGCTCGGCTGGCTGCACCGCGGGCATCAGCAATTCGATCGCGCCGCTGCGATTCATCTCTTCGCGAACCACCGCTTCGACCTTGCGCAGCACGCGCAGGCCGAGCGGCATCCAGGTGTAGACACCGCTGGTGAGCCGTTTGATGAGCCCCGCCCGCAGCATCAGCTGGTGACTGATCACCTCCGCTTCCGAAGGGGCTTCCTTGAGGGTCGAAATGAAAAACCGCGAGACTCGCATACTTGTTCCAGGCCGGCAAAAGCCCTTATTCTACCGGACCTTGGAATTTCTCCCAAAAGCACTGCCACATGAAACTTCCTGCCCGATGGCGCATCCGCAAACCGGCCGATGATGCGAAAACGGTTTATGTCAGCGAAAAATTCGGAGTGCGCTCGCTGCACATAGGCAGCGACACCGTCCAGAGCGCCATGCGCATCGCCAGACCGCACGACCTGGAACTGTCCTACACGCGCAGCATGATGGCTTTCATGCTGTTCAACGAAAAACCGCGGCGTGTGCTCATGATCGGGTTGGGCGGAGGCTCGCTGGCCAAATTCATCCATCGGCACATGCCGTGGGCGAATATCCGGGTGATCGAAATCAATCCGCAGGTGGTGGCGATCGCGCGCCAGTATTTCCACGTGCCGCAGGACGACTCCCGCCTGTCGGTCATCATCGGCGACGGCGCGGAATACATGGAACGCGAGGGGCATGATGTGGACCTGATGATGATCGACGGCTATGACGCCGAATCCCATGCGGAGGCGCTGTCGAGCCAGGCGTTTTACGAAGCTTGCCGCGAACGGCTCGGCGCCGGCGGCATCATGGTGGTCAATCTGTGGGGGGGCGATCGCCTGTTCAACGAAACGCTCAGGCGCATCAAGGCCGCCTTTCCCGGTGGCGTGCTCTGCCTGCCGGCGGAAAAACCGGGCAATGTCATCGCTTTTGCATTCAAAACCCCGCCGGACAGCCTCGGATGGGACGATCTGGCACGGCGGGCGCAGCTATTGCGGGAAAGCTACGGTCTGGAATTTCCGCGCTTTGTGGAGAGGCTGCGCGACATGAACCGCCACGACGGCGAGCGGTTGCTGATCTAGCCCGGCGGCGGCGTTGCCGCAAGCGGCTTTTCTTCCTTCCCGAATTGTGAAAAAATCGGGACAAGCAACCGACATTATTTCAGGGTGATCGACATGATTGATCGTGACGGATATCGCCCCAACGTCGGCATCATACTCTGCAACTGGAAAAACGAGGTTTTCTGGGGCAAACGGGTGCGAGAGCATTCGTGGCAGTTTCCGCAAGGGGGCATCAAGGCGGGCGAAACGCCGGAACTCGCGATGTATCGCGAGCTGAAGGAAGAAGTGGGGCTGGAACGCCGCCATGTGAAAATCCTCGGCCGGACCCGTGACTGGCTGCGCTACGATGTGCCCGATCACTGGATCAAACGTGAATGGCGCGGCAACTACCGCGGCCAGAAACAGATCTGGTTTTTGCTGCGCTTGGTTGGTCGCGACTGCGACGTTTGCCTGCGTGCCACGGAGAAGCCGGAGTTCGATGCCTGGCGCTGGAACGATTACTGGGTGCCGATGGACGTGGTGGTGGAGTTCAAGCGGGAGGTCTACCAGAAGGCGTTGAACGAGCTCGCGCGTTATCTGCACCATTCGGAACGCGGCCGTGCGCGCGACGGCAGCTGCAACGGTGATGGCGTCGGCGTGATCGAAAATTGAGGGGCGGCAGGCTGCTCGTCCGGCTGCCCGGAGGGCCGGGCAGTTCGCCCCAGCCGGGGGTATTGTCGATGTGCGGAGTCGTGGCGCTTCTCGATGTTCCGCTACCGCTGATTTTACCGGCTGCGCGGCGCCAGCCTGCCGCCGGGGTCGCCGCTTTTCCCGCGACATCGGCTTGCACTCCTGTCAAAACGGGACGGTGACTCCTCATGGGCAAGTTCCTCGATCACAGCCCTGCTGCAAGCGGAAGCAAAAGAAAGGAAGCAACCATGCTCAGAGATTATGCCCCTTTGGCCTCCCATGCCCTTCAGGCCGGCGTCGGTTATGCGCAGCCGACGCAAGCGGTGCCGGAGAAAGTGACTCCCGATGATCCCGCCTTGCAGGTGATGACCGATTTCAAGCGGGTGACCGCTGTCATCATTCTGGCGGGGGAAACGCTGGACGAAGCGCATAGCCGCATGATCAGGCGCGGTGTGAGATTGCTGCTGGTGGTCGATCAGGACCGCAAGGTGGTGGGTTTGATCACGGCCAACGACATCCTCGGCGAGAGGCCGGTGCAGGTCATCACCCAGTGCGGCATCCGGCGCGAAGAATTGCTGGTGCGCGACGTCATGACGCCGCAGGAAAGGCTGCAAGTGCTCGACCTGGAGGACGTACGCGTTGCCAAGGTCGGCCATATCGTTGCCACGCTCAAGGCAGCCGGGCGCCAGCACGCGCTGGTAGCGGAAACCGATGCCCGTGGACGGCAGACGGTGTGCGGGATGTTTTCGGCGACGCAGATCGCGCGGCAGCTGGGTGCGACCATACACACCAGCGAGGTGGCGCGCACTTTCTCCGAAATCGAGGCCATGCTGGCGCGGTGAAATTCCGCTCATGGGCAAATTGACAGCGTTCGCGGACGGGGTTTATACTGAGTTCACAGATTAGATAGAGTCTAATATCTGTGCGTCCCCGCCGGAAAACAGGGGCACAAAATGTTTTCCGGTTCGCCGTACGTATGTAACACTTTGATTTTAAAGGAGAAACACATGCAACTCAAAGGATCGAAAACACACAAGAACCTTAAAGATGCTTTTGCCGGCGAATCGCAAGCCAATCGCCGCTATCTTTATTTCGCAGCGAAGGCCGACGTGGAAGGCCAGAACGACGTCGCTGCGGTGTTCCGTTCCACTGCCGAGGGCGAGACCGGCCACGCCCATGGCCATCTCGAGTACCTGGAGGTCTGTGGCGATCCCGCGACCGATCTGCCGATCGGCAAGACCCGCGACAACCTGAAAGCGGCCATCGCCGGTGAAACCCACGAATACACCGACATGTATCCGGGCATGGCAAAAACCGCCCGCGAAGAGGGTTTCAGCGAAATCGCCGACTGGTTTGAAACGCTGGCCAAGGCCGAGCGCTCGCACGCCAACCGCTTCCAGAAGGCGCTGGACGCACTGACCGATTAACCGCAGCTGAAGGCGTGAAGGGTGAATGCGCGGGGGTGGGAACCCTGCGCGCAGCCACTCTTCACCTTTCGCTGCCCGCCTTTCACTCAAAATGACCGTACGCGAAGGGAGTCTCGAGGCTCCCACCCGACATGCGCTGGACTGGAAGTCGGCCGACTTCTACGACGAGGCCCGGCTCGAGAAGGAACTCGAGCGGATCTACGACATCTGCCATGGCTGCCGCCGCTGCGTGAACTTGTGCACGGCATTCCCGACGCTGTTCGATCTCATCGACGAGAGCAAGACCATGGAGGTGGACGGGGTCGCCAAAGAGGATTACTGGAAGGTCGTCGACCGCTGTTACCTGTGCGACATGTGCTACATGACCAAGTGCCCTTATGTGCCGCCGCACGAGTGGAATGTCGATTTTCCGCACCTGATGCTGCGTGCCAAGGCGGTCAAGTTCAGACAGGGCAAAGTCAATTTCCGCGACAAGCTGCTCTCCAGCACCGATGCGCTGGGCAAGCTGGCGACCATCCCGGTAGTGGTGAAATTCGTCAACGCCGTCAACAGGAGCGGCTTGAGCCGCAGCCTCATGGACAGTGCGCTCGGCATCCACAAGGATCGCGTGCTGCCGGATTACGCCAGCGCGAAGTTCCGCAGCACCGCGCGGCCCGACGCCTCGTTTCCCGTCAGGGACGGGGAAAGAACGCCGGGCAAGGTCGCGGTTTTTTCCACCTGTTATGTGAATTACAACGAGCCCGCCATCGGCCACGACCTGCTTGCCGTTCTGGCCCACAACGAAGTTCCTGCCATCATCGTGGAAAAGGAAGCCTGTTGCGGCATGCCCAAGCTGGAACTGGGCGACCTCGAGGCGGTGGCGCGCAGCAAGGAAAGCAACGTCCCGCTTCTCGCCGGGCTGGCGCGCGAAGGCTACGCCATCATGACGGCAGTGCCGTCGTGCACGCTGATGTTCAAGCAGGAGCTGCCGTTGATGTTTCCGGGCGACGCCGACGTGAAAGCCGTGGCTGAAGCGATGTTCGATCCGTTCGAATACCTGGCACTGCGCCACCGGGACGGTCTGCTCAAGACCGATTTCAGGAAGCCGCTGGGCAAGGTTTCTTACCATGTGCCGTGCCATTTGCGAGTGCAGAACATGGGGCAGAAGACGCGGGAACTGCTGGAGAGGGTTCCCGGCACCACGGTCACGACTGTAGAGCGCTGCTCCGGGCACGACGGCACGTGGGGGGTGAAAAGCGAGTATTTCGAGCAGTCGATGAAAATCGGCCGTCCCGTCTTCCGTCAGATGGCCGAAGCTGCCCCCGACTATATCGCTTCCGATTGCGCCATCGCCGGCCGCCATATCCAGCAGGGGATGGGCGAGACCGCGGCGCAGAAACAACATCCGATTACGTTGATACGTATTGCCTATGGACTGTAAATGCGTGAGCGGTGGGCCGTAAACGGCAATTCCACGACGACTCGCTGCTCACTGCTCACGAGGACACGAAATGCCACAAATTACCCGCGACAGCCTGATGTCCCTGGAAGCCTATGCCAGGTCCCGTAATGAATTCCGCGCCAAGGTGATGGAGCACAAGAAAACCCGCACCTTGCCGCTGGGCGACAATGTGACGCTGATTTTCGAGGACGAGCTCACCATACGCTACCAGATCCAGGAAATGCTGCGCGCCGAGCGCATTTTCGAGGAAGAAGGAATCAAGGACGAGCTCGATGCCTATAACCCGCTGGTTCCCGATGGCCGCAACTGGAAGGCGACGATGCTGATCGAGTATCCCGATATCGACGAGCGCCGCAGGATGCTGGCGAAGCTGATCGGCATCGAAGACAAGGTATGGGTCAAGGTCGAAGGCCACCAGCGCGTCTACGCCATCGCGGACGAGGATATGGAGCGTGAGAATGCCGAAAAAACCTCGTCGGTCCATTTCCTGCGCTTCGAGCTCGACGATGCGATGGTTCAGGCGTTGAAGCGCGGAGCTCGGCTGGCGGCGGGAATCGACCATCCGCAATATAATGTGACTGTCGAAAACGTCGATCCGGCGGTGCGCGCTTCGCTGGTCGCGGATCTCGCCTGAGATTCCCGCGAAGCGGTTCCAGGCCCGAAGCTGGTGTGATCTGAGGGAGTAGTCCGCTGCAACATGCAGCAAAGCAAGCCTGCCGGTCCGAGATCTGTTGGAGGAGGGAGCCGCATGATGGAGTCCAGGTTGTTTGGCCGTTTCGAACAGCGTCTGCGCGAACTCGGTCTGCCCCTCGGCGTGACATTGTGGAACGGGCAATCGGTGACGCCGGTCGCGCCGCCGCGGGTCAAGCTCACGGTGCGTTCGCCCAAGGCGCTGGCCGTGCTCGTCAATCCCAGCATGGGCAAGCTTGCCCGCCATTATGTCGAGCAGGAAATCGATCTCGAGGGCGATACCCGCGAACTGGTCCGGATGGGCGAGTTGCTGAGCGCGGCCCCGGTCGCGCCCCATCGCGACGGACATTTCCGCCTTCGCAAATGGATCAGCCATTCGCGCCGTTTCGACCGCAAGGCAATCGGCTATCACTACGATGTCGGCGATGACTTTTTCGGCCTGTGGCTCGACCGGCGGCGGGTCTATTCGTGCGCCTACTTCCGGCGCGCAGACGATACCCTGGAGATTGCCCAGGAGCAGAAGCTCGATCACATCTGCCGCAAGCTGCAATTACGGCCCGGCGAGCGTTTTCTCGACATCGGCTGCGGCTGGGGCGCGCTCATCATGTGGGCTGCGCAGCGTTACAAGGTTCGTGCCACCGGCGTTACCTTGAGCCGCAACCAGCACGATTATGCCCGGCGCCGCATCCGCGAAGAGGGACTCGAGGATTTGTGCGAGGTCAGGCTGCTGGATTATCGTGACGTGCCGGAGGACGTGCCCTTCGACAAGATCGCGAGCGTTGGCATGTTTGAACACGTCGGCAAGAAGAACCTGCCACTTTATTTCGCCAAGATCTTCCGTTTGCTCAGGCCCGGCGGTCTGGTGATGAACCACGGCATCACGCTCAATACGCTCGACCAGGAAGAACTCGGCAGCGACATCGGCGAGTTCATCGACGATTATGTTTTTCCGGGCGGCGAACTGGTGCACATCTCGCAGGTGATTGCCGAAATGTCGAGTCAGGGTCTCGAATGCTGGGATATCGAAAGCCTGCGACCGCATTACGCCAAGACCCTCTGGCACTGGGTGGAGCGCCTGGAAGCGAACCGCGAAGCCGCGTTTGCCGGTGTCGGCGAAAAAGTCTACCGCATATGGCGGGTGTACATGGCGGGGTCGGCGCACGCTTTCGAGCGCGGCTGGCTGTCGGTCTACCAGGTGCTCGCCGGCAGATCGACCGCAAGCGGTGCCTTGGCTTTTCCACCGACGCGCGATTACATCTATGAAAAATGACGCATTGCTGCTGGCGGCAGTGCTGGCATTGCCGCCATCTGCCCTCGCGCAATGGAGCGGCTGGGATTACGAATTCGACCAGGAAAAAAAACCGTGGTCCGAAATCGAGGTGCGGATTCCGCCTTATCCCCAGCCACAGAACCTGGTCGAGTTCGAGGCTGGCGCGGCATCACCTCATCGGTTCTATGTCGACCCGGGATCGATTTCGGTCGGTGGCGACGGCGTAGTGCGCTACATCCTCGTGATCAAGACCGCCGGTGGCGCAAGCAATGTCACTTTCGAAGGCATGCGCTGCGCCACGCGGCAGCAGAAGTACTACGCGACGGGCCGCAGCGACGGCAGTTGGGCACGGGCGCGCAATCCGGCGTGGAACCACATCGAGCACAAGGAAATCAACCGCCATCACATCGTGCTTTATGCCGATTTTTTCTGTAACGGCAAGCTGCAGTTGAGTGCCGAGGAAGTGCTGGCGCGGGTGAAGGGCAGCGCGGTCAGCTTCCGTTAGGTCGTCGCGGTTGCGGGCATGGCGTAACCGCGACCAGCCGGCGATTTCCGGCGAGCTGCTAGAGCAGGACCAGGTTGTCTCTGTGGATGAGTTCCGGTTCGTCGACGTAACCGAGCTTGGCCTCGATTTCGTTTGAAGGCGTGCGCAGGATGCGGCGTGTTTCTGCTGCGCTGTAATTGACGAGGCCGCGTGCGACTTCGTGTCGCGCCTCGTCGAGACAGCGCACGACTTCTCCGCGCTCGAAATTTCCCGAGGCTTCGAGAACGCCGATCGGCAGCAGGCTCTTGTTGTCGATTTTCAGCGCCTTGACTGCGCCGGCGTCCAGCACGAGTTCGCCGCGCACCTGCAGATGGTCGGCGAGCCATTGTTTGCGTGCGGCAAGCGTTGCCCGTTCGGCAACGAGCTGAGTGCCGAGCCGCTCGCCGCGGGCGAGCCGCAGCAGCACGTTTTCTTCCCGCCCCGAGGCGATGACGGTATGCGCTCCGCTGCGCGCCGCGCGTTTGGCTGCGAGCACTTTGGTGCGCATTCCACCCAGCCCGATAGGGCTGCCGGCGCCGCCGGCCATCGCCTCGAGCCGTGGATCGCCGGCCCGGCCCTCGGGGACGAGCTTTGCCGCGGGATCCCGGCGCGGGTCCTTGTCGTAGAGGCCGGCCTGGTCGGTGAGGATGATCAGCACGTCGGCTTCGACCAGGTTGGTGACCAGTGCGGCGAGCGTGTCGTTGTCGCCGAAACGGATCTCGTCGGTCGCCACGGTATCGTTTTCATTGATGATGGGGATGACGCCCAGACCGAGCAGCGTGCGCAGCGTCGAGCGCGCATTGAGATAGCGCCTGCGGTCAGCGAGATCTTCATGGGTGAGCAGAATTTGTGCGGCGATCAGCCCGTGCTGGCGAAAACAGGATTCGTACGCCTTGATCAGCCCCATCTGTCCGACCGCGGCCGCAGCCTGTAGCTCATGCAGAGCACGCGGGCGCCTGTCCCAGCCGAGCCGCTGCATGCCTTCGGCGATCGCACCGCTCGACACCAGCACGATCTCGTAGCCGGCATGACTGAGCTGCGCGATCTGTTCCGCCCAGCGCGACAGCGCGGCGTGATCCAGCCCCGCGCCCTGGTTGGTGACGAGGCCGCTGCCGACTTTGACGACCAGCCGTCTGGCGTTTTCTAGAACCGAGCCCATTCAGAAACCTTCACGGCGCAAAGTGTTGCAACCATGAAACCCTCCGCAACAGGCTGCGGCCCGTTGCGGTTGGTCATGAGCATGCTTCCGCTTTGTTTTTGGCGGATTTTTTCCGCGGTTTTGCCCTGGTTCCATTTTTTTCAACGGCTTTCCCGTCGTCGGCACCGACCCCGTTCTGCTCGAGGTGGTCCATGATCGCATGGACCAACTGCCGGCAACCCTCGCCGGTAAGCGCGGAAATGATAAAGCTTTTCCCCTTCCAGCCCAAATCCTTGACGAATTTGCGGGCAATGTCGTCCCGTTGTTCCGGGTCGAGGAGGTCGGCCTTGTTCAGCACCAGCCAGCGGGGTTTGCGATAAAGCGCCTCGTCATATTTTCTGAGTTCCCTGACGATGGCTTTTGCTTCGCGCAACGGATCGGCGGTTTCGTCCGGCGGCGCGATATCGACGAGGTGCAGCAACAGCCGGGTGCGTGCCAGGTGACGCAGGAACTGATGGCCGAGTCCGGCGCCTTCCGCCGCGCCCTCGATCAGTCCGGGAATGTCGGCAACGACAAAGCTGCGATTGACATCGGCGCGGACCACGCCGAGATTGGGATGCAGGGTGGTGAATGGGTAATCGGCAACCTTGGGACGGGCGGCGGAGATGGCGCGGATGAAGGTCGATTTTCCGGCGTTGGGCATGCCGAGCAGTCCCACATCGGCGAGCACCTTGAGTTCGAGCTTGAGCTTGCGGCTTTCTCCGGGTTCGCCGAGGGTGAACTGGCGTGGAGTACGGTTCACGCTCGATTTGAAATGCAGATTGCCCAAGCCACCCTTGCCGCCTTTGGCGAGCAGGGTTTGCTGGCCGTGGTGGTCGAGGTCGGCGAGTACCTCGCCGGTTTCGAAATCGCTTATCACCGTGCCTACCGGCATGCGCAACACGATGTCGGGTGCCGATTTGCCGTAGCAATCGGAGCCGTGTCCTTTCTCGCCGTTTTTGGCGCGGTGAATGCGCGCATAGCGATAGTCGATCAGGGTGTTGATGTTGCGGTCGGCGAGCGCGTAGATACTGCCGCCGCGCCCGCCGTCGCCGCCATCCGGCCCGCCGCGCGGCACGAACTTCTCGCGCCTGAAACTGGCGACGCCGTCCCCGCCTTTGCCGGCGTGGACATCGATGATCGCTTCGTCTATGAATTTCATGGTGATTTGACCGTGGCGGGAAACAAAAAAGCCCTGTCGTCCGACAGGGCCTTTCCGCGCCGGGATACTTTCGTCTCAGGCAGGAAGCACGCTGACCATCTTGTGCTTGCGCGGACCTTTCTGGGAAAACTCGATCTTCCCCGTCACCTTGGCAAACAGGGTGTGGTCTTTGCCGATGCCGACGTTTTCTCCCGGATGCACGCGGGTGCCGCGCTGGCGCACGATGATGCTGCCTGCCGGAACGACCTCGCCGCCGAAGCACTTGACGCCCAGCCGCTTGGCTTGTGAATCGCGGCCGTTACGCGAGCTGCCGCCTGCTTTTTTATGTGCCATGTGTGTCTGCTCCTAGCCTGCGATGCCGAGAATCTCGATCTCGGTATAGTTTTGGCGATGCCCCTGGTTCTTGCGGTAGTGCTTGCGGCGGCGCATCTTGAAAATGCGCACCTTGTCGCCGCGCCCCTGGGCAATGACTTTGGCCGTGACCGAGGCTCCGCCGACCAGCGGCGTGCCCATCTTGACCGCGTCGCCGTCCGTCACCATCAAAACCTGGTCCAGCACGATTTCGGTCCCGATGTCTGCAGGTATCTGTTCTACCTTGAGTTTTTCGCCGGCGCTCACCCGGTACTGCTTGCCGCCGGTTTTTATGACCGCATACATGGAGTAACCCCGCTCTAACGCTTTTGGAAAACCATGCATTCTACAAAGATTACGGTTCCGAGTCAAAGGGAATCAGGCCCGGCGTGCCATCAGGAAACGGTTTGGCATCAAGGAGTTGGCTGGGGCGCCCGGCTCCGGGCCGGCTTTGCGTCGCGCGCGGCGGCTGCCCCGCAGGGGGCCGGACTGGTATCATCCACACTTTTTCTTCGCGGAATTTCCGTGTCCATCGACGCCATACGCGCATTCCTGGCCGCCGACATGCAGGCGGTGGACGAAGTCATCCGCGGTCGGCTGCATTCCGACGTCGTGCTGATCCGCCAGGTTGCGGAATACATCATCGGCGGCGGCGGCAAACGGCTGCGTCCCGCCCTGGTGATTCTTGCCGCCGGCGCTTTCGGCTACCGGGGAACGCATCATCACGAGCTCGCGGCCGTCGTCGAATTCATCCACACGGCGACTCTGCTCCACGATGACGTCGTCGACGAGTCCGCGCTGCGGCGCGGGCGGCCGACCTCGAATTCGCTTTTCGGCAACGCCGCCAGCGTGCTGGTCGGCGATTTTGTCTATTCGCGGGCGTTTCAGATGATGGTGGGCAGCGGCAACATGCGCGTGCTGCAGGTGCTCGCGGACGCCACCAATGTCATCGCCGAAGGTGAAGTGCTGCAGCTGATGAATTGCCGCAACGCGGACATCGATGAGCAGGGCTATCTCCAGGTCATCCGTTGCAAGACCGCCAAGCTGTTCGAGGCATCCACCCGCATCGGCGCCATACTCGGCAATGCTTCCGCCGAGGACGAGGAGGCGATAGCGGTCTACGGCATGCACCTCGGCACCGCTTTTCAGCTGATCGACGACGTGCTCGATTATTCCGGCGACCACGCGCTGATCGGCAAGAACGTCGGCGACGATCTTGCCGAAGGCAAGCCGACGCTGCCGCTGATCTATGCCATCAGACATGGCAGTCGCGAACAGGCAGCGCTCGTGCGCGACGCCATAGAGCGCGGCGGCATCGAGGAGTTGCCGGCGGTGCTCGACGCCATTCGCTGCACAGGCGCTCTCGAGTACGCGCGCGCCCAGGCGCGCGCCGAGTCGGCCGCTGCCTGCGCGGCGCTGTCGCGATTGCCAAATTCAAAATATCGCGAATATTTGCTACAATTGGCGGACTTTGCGGTGACGCGAAGCTACTGACGGAGGGGCGCGCATGGCGCGCCCCTGTTGGTCTTGGAGACTGCATAAGAAGCCGCTGGCCGGAAATCGGGGTGTAGCTCAGCCTGGTAGAGTACTGCGTTCGGGACGCAGGAGTCGGAGGTTCAAATCCTCTCACCCCGACCAATTACCGGTCGCATCGGCAGTCGTGGTATCTGAATTCCCCCGGAGCAGACATGGCCCGCGTGCCTTACGCCGACGAAGACAGCAGCCCGGAAACCAGGGCGCTTGCGGACAGAATCCGCTCCGAACGCGGTGGCCGCATGTTGAATCTCTACCGAATGCTGCTCAACAGTCCGCCGCTCGCTGCAGGCTGGCTCGGCCTGTTCACCGCCATCCGCCAGCAATGCGAACTGGATGGCGGTTATCGTGAACTGGCAATCCTGCGGGTGGCGCTCGTCAACGGCGCCGAATACGAATACCGCGCCCATCTGCCGTTTGCGCTCAAGGCGGGCATCACGCAGCAACAGATCGATGCGCTCGACAAATGGCAGGAATCGCAGCTTTTCAGCGATGCGCAGCGCGCGGTGCTGGCCTATACCGACGCCATGACGCGCGAGATCCATGTCGCCGACGCCGTCTTCGATGCGTTGCGGCCGCATTTCGACCGGCGCCGGCTGGTCGAGCTGACGGCGACGATCGCCGGCTACAACCTAGTTTCACGTTTTCTCGAAGCGCTTGCCATCGATCCCGAGGCGGCGCCTGCCGCGGCCGGCGAAAGCGCCCGCTGATTGCGGGCCGGCCGCCTCCGGTCATGGTGCGGCTCGACGGACGGCGGGGGTTGCGGCAAACTAGCGTATTCATATACCTGTTTGCGACGTGACGCGTGGCAAAAATCATTTTTCTTGTGGCGGGATTGCTGCTCGCCTACCTGATCTTCAAAAGCTGGCGCCGGAAAGCGGACCGTGACGAGCCGCCGCGGCAGACCAGCGGCGAGGACATGGTGCGGTGTGCCGAGTGCGGCGTGCACCTGCCCCGCAGCGAGAGCATCACCACCGGCGGCCAGTTCTTTTGCAGCACGGAGCATCAGCGCCTGCACCGGAAACCCGGCTGATCCGGCCGCCATGTCGATCGCAGATTCCAACCGGGCCGCAGCGGCGGTTGCCGAAGCCAAGGATGGACTGTTCCCCGCTTCCTTCTGGCGCTCGCTGTTTTTTTTCAATGTCTACCGGCTCACCGTCGCCGCGCTGCTGTTTGCAATGATCGCGGTGTGGGGTGAGAGCCTGCCATTCGGTTCCCGCGACAAGACCTTGTTCACGGCTGCCGCCGGCGCCTACATCCTGTTGAGCAGCGCGTATTTCATGCTGATCAGGACGCGGTGGCGTTTCAACCTGCAGATCACGCTGCAGGTCATCGCCGACATCGTCCTGATCGTGACGCTGATTTATGCCAGCAACGGCATTTCCAGCGGACTGGGGTTGTTGTTGCTCACCACGCTGGCCGGCGCCGGTCTGATCAGCCGCGGACGTCTCGCGCTGTTCTACGCCGCGCTCGCCAGCATCGCGATACTGCTCGAACAGACCTACGAAGTGCTGGTTTTCGAGTCGAGCGTCGCCCAGTACGTGCAGGCGGGATTCATCTCCGGCGGATATTTTGCGACCGCATGGCTTGCGCACATGCTTGCCAAACACACGCTCGCCAGCGAGCGGCTCGCGGCGCAGCGCGAGATCGATCTCGAAAACATGGCGCAGGTCAACCAGCTGGTGATCCAGGACATGCAGGACGGTGTGCTGGTGGTCGATGATCAGGGCGTGATCCGCCAGTTCAACGCGCGCGCCGAGCGCGCACTCAGGCTGCCGCACGGCCGGCGCGACTTGCTGCTGCGCGATTGCGCGCCGCTGCTTGCGGCGCGCCTCGAGCAATGGCGCAACGATGCAACCGGGCTCGATACCGCCGGCGAGGCGATGCTCGATCGCACGCTCAACGCGCGTTTCATTCCTGTCGGCAGAAATCGGCGCGTCGGCGCGGTGATCTTTCTCGAGGATCTGACGCGCATCCAGGCCGAGGCGCGGCAGATGAAACTCGCTGCACTCGGACGCATCACCGCCAATATCGCGCACGAAATCAGAAATCCGCTGGGCGCGATCAGTCATGCCGCGGAACTGCTGCAGGAGGAGCCGGCAATCAGCGCCACCGCCACCCGGCTGCTGACCATCATCCATGACAATACGCAGCGGCTCGACCGCATGGTGAAGGACGTGCTGCGGCTCAATCGCGGCGACAGCGCCCATCGCGAAAAATTCAAGGTCGTCGATTATCTGAAGACTTTCGTCGAACAGTTTTGTCAGATCGAGAAAATTTCTCCGGGGATGTTCGGGATCGAGGCCGTTGCCGACCCCGATGTCCTGTTCGATCGCAGTCACCTGAACCAGGTGATGTGGAATCTGTGCCGCAATGCGCTGCGCTATTGCCGCCGCGAGTGGGCCAGCATTCGCATCGTGGTAACTGCCGAGCGCGGCGGCGGTATTGTAAAATTGGACGTGATCGACGACGGGCCGGGTGTCGCGGCGGCGGCGCGCAATCATCTCTTCGAACCGTTTTTCACCACCGCCGGCAGCGGTACCGGACTCGGTCTGTACATCGCGCGCGAAGTGTGCGAGGCCAACGGCGCGGCGCTCGATTATGTCGAGACTGCGGCCGGCGCGCAGTTTACCGTGCTGTGCAGAGGGGGCTAGCATTTGTCCAAGAACCATATTCTGGTCGTAGACGACGAAGCCGACATCCGCGAACTGCTCGGCATGACGCTGAACCGCATGGGGCTTGAAACCGATTGCGCGGCGAATACCGGCGAAGCGTTTGCGCTGCTCGCCAGGAACAGTTATGCGCTGTGCCTGACCGACATGCGGCTGCCCGACGGTGACGGCCTGGCGGTGGTCGATTACGTGGCGAAGAATCATCCCGATGTGCCGGTGGCGGTGATCACCGCCCACGGCAGCGCCGAGAACGCAGTGGCTGCGCTCAAGGCCGGCGCTTTCGATTACCTCGCCAAACCGGTCCAGCTGCATCAGTTGCGCACGCTGATCCAGCAGGCGCTGAAGCTGAGTGTGGTCGAAAAACCGAAAAAGCCGTCGAAGCCGCAAGCCATGGCGGCGAGGGGAATTTGTGGCTCGAGCGAACCGATCCGGCGGGC
The DNA here is from genome assembly GCA_046313915.1 of Burkholderiales bacterium. Classification (GTDB taxonomy): domain Bacteria; phylum Pseudomonadota; class Gammaproteobacteria; order Burkholderiales; family SG8-41; genus CAKKQX01. The sequence goes on from JBKBXX010000019.1 coordinate 29,284, forward strand.
GAGGGAGCTGCTTTCCAAGCTGGCGCGCAGCCAGGCGCCCATCCATATCACTGGCGAATCGGGGAGCGGCAAGGAGCTTGCGGCGCGGCTCATTCACCAGCAAAGCGTCCGCCGGGACGGGCCGTTCGTCGCCGTCAACTGCGGTGCCGTGCCGGAGAACCTGATGGAAAGCGAGTTTTTCGGTTATCGCAAAGGGGCTTTCACGGGGGCGAACCAGGACAAGGAAGGTTTTTTCCAGGCGGCGCATGGCGGAACGCTGTTTCTCGACGAGGTGGCGGAGTTGCCGCTCGCCATGCAGGTGAAACTATTGAGGGCGATCCAGGAAAAGACGGTGCGTCCGGTGGGCTCGACGGAAGAATTGCCGCTGGACATCCGTTTCATCAGTGCTACCCATCACGATCTGCACGAATTGGTGGACGCCGGCGATTTCCGCCAGGATCTGTTTTATCGGCTCGCGGTCATCGAGCTCAGGATGCCCGCGCTGCGGGAGATGAAGGAAGACATACCGCTGCTGGCGGCCGAAATCCTGGAGCGATTGACCGCGCCGCTGAAGGTTGCGCCGCCGCGCCTGAGCTCCGGCGCATTACAGGCGCTGCAGGCATACTCGTTTCCGGGCAACGTGCGCGAGCTCGAAAATATTCTGGAGCGGGCGCTGGCGCTTGCCGCGGGCGATGAGATCCGCGCCGAAGATCTCCGGCTCGAATCCCGCAATGACGCGCGGACCATCGGCAAACAGGACCTGATGGCCCTGCGGAGCACCGTCCCCCTGCCCGAGTATCTGGAGCGGCTCGAAAAGGAAGCGATCATGGAAGCGCTCGAGAAAACGCGCTACAACCGCACCGCCGCCGCCAAGCTCCTCGGCATCACTTTCCGCGCGCTGCGCTATCGCATGGAGCGGCTGGGCATCAACGATGATCTTGATTCAAGTGATTGATTTTAAAATGAAAAACATGATAAGACCGTTTTCGGCAGGGTTTGTGGCAGGTGCGCGTGACCGATGAAGGCACGGTAGCCACGGTGCGCCAGGTGCCGTCGCCGAATTGCGACGAGCGGCCGCCCGGCGTGCCGGTCGAGCTGCTGGTCGTGCACAACATCAGCCTGCCGCCGGGCAACTTCGGCGGTCCCGGCATCGTCGATTTCTTCACCAACCGCCTCGATCCCGCTGCCCATCCTTATTATGCGACGATCGCCGGCCTCAGGGTTTCGGCGCATTTTCTGATCCGCCGCGATGGCGAAGTGATCCAGTTCGTGCCGTGCGACAGACGCGCCTGGCATGCCGGGGCGTCGATGTGGCGCGGCCGCAGCGGCTGCAACGATTTTTCCATAGGCATCGAACTCGAAGGCAGCGACGATACGCCGTTCGAAGACGCGCAGTACGCGAGGCTCGCGGAGCTGGCGTACATGCTGCGGCGGCATTACCCCATCATCGACATCGTCGGCCACTCGGATATCGCGCCGGGACGCAAGACCGATCCCGGGCCTCATTTCGATTGGGGACGGTTTCGCGCCACGCTCGCCCGGCCCTGACGATTCCTGTTTTGCCGGAGACGTACAAAACTTGAAAAAAGTTATTGCGTTCTTGAAATCACACTACTAGAATTAGTGAAAAATGCAATCAAGACCACAAGATATAGTGGTCAATGGGAGGGGCGGCAATACCCTCTTCGATCTAAAAAAATACATAATGATCAAGGAGTTGAATATGCAGCTGGCCACCGAAACGACCCAATCCATGCCGACCGCAGATTTCGGCACTCCCGAGAGCAGTGCGCAGGAGCCGTTTTATTCCCAGTACAAGGTGATCCGACGCAACGGCGCGGTGGTCGGTTTCGAGCCCTCGAAAATCACGATCGCCATGACCAAGGCCTTCATCGCTGTCAACGGCGGCCAGGGCGCGGCCTCGGCACGGGTGCGCGAGCAGGTGGCGAAACTGACCGAGGCCGTGGTCGGCGCGCTGGTGCGGCGCCAGCCTTCCGGCGGCACTTTCCACATCGAAGACATCCAGGACCAGGTCGAGCTCGCGCTGATGCGTTCCGGCGAGCACGACGTCGCGCGCGCCTACGTGCTGTATCGCGAGGCGCGCGCGCAAGAGCGCGCAAAGCAGCGCGAGGCGCAGAAAGAGCCCGCGCAGGCGACGGTCAACGTTTCCGAAGGCGGGGCACTCAAGCCGCTCGACATCGCCAAGGTCACGGCGTTGGTGCAAAGCGCCTGCGAGGGTCTGGGCCACGAGGTCTCCCCCGCTCCGATCCTGCAGGCGATGCAGCGCGATCTTTACGAAGGCGTGCCGATGGAAGAAGTCAGGAAATCGCTGGTTCTTTCGGCGCGCGCGCTGATCGAGCAGGACCCGGGCTATAGCTATGTCACGGCGCGGCTGCTGCTGCACATGCTGCGGCTGGAGACGCTGGGCGAGGAGGTGACGCAGGCCGAAATGCGCACGCGTTACGCTCGGTATCTGCCGGAGTTCGTGCGGCAAGGCATCGAGGCGGAACTGCTCGACGAGCGTCTTGCCCATTATGATCTCAAGGCCCTGGGTGCGGCGCTGGATGCGCAGCGCGATCTCAAATTCACCTATCTCGGGCTGCAGATCCTCTACGATCGTTATTTCCTGCACGTCCACGGCCGGCGCATCGAATTGCCGCAGATTTTCTTCATGCGGGTGGCGATGGGACTGGCGCTGAACGAACCCGAAGGCAGCCGCGAGGCGCGCGCCATCGAGTTCTACAACGTGCTTTCGAGTTTCGATTTCATGAGCTCGACGCCGACGCTGTTCAATTCCGGTACCCGCCGTTCGCAACTCGCGAGCTGCTACCTCACGACCGTGGCCGACGATCTCGATGGCATTTACGAGGCGATCAAGGAAAACGCCATGCTGCAGAAGTATGCGGGCGGCATCGGCAACGACTGGACGCCGGTGCGTGCGCTGGGCGCCCACATCAAGGGCACCAACGGCAAGTCGCAGGGTGTGGTGCCGTTTCTCAAGGTGGTCAACGACACTGCGGTCGCGGTCAACCAGGGCGGCAAGAGGAAGGGCGCGGTGTGCTCCTACCTCGAGACCTGGCACCTCGACATCGAGGAATTCCTCGAGCTCAGGAAGAACACCGGTGACGACCGCCGCCGCACCCACGACATGAATACCGCCAACTGGGTTCCGGATCTGTTCATGAAGCGGGTGATGGAAAATGGCGAATGGACGCTGTTCTCGCCGTCCGACGTGCCCGATCTGCACGACAAGTCCGGGAGGGCTTTCGAGGCCGCCTATCTCGGCTACGAGGCGAAGGCTGCGCGCGGCGAGATCAAGCTCTACAAGAAGATCCCGGCGCTGCAATTGTGGCGCAAGATGCTTTCCATGCTGTTCGAGACCGGCCATCCGTGGATCACCTTCAAGGATCCGTGCAACATCCGCTCGCCGCAGCAGCATGTGGGCGTCGTGCACAGTTCCAATCTGTGCACCGAGATCACGCTCAATACCGGCCCCGACGAGATCGCGGTGTGCAACCTGGGTTCGATCAACATGCCGGCGCACCTCGACGTGGGTAGCGGCTGTCTCGACATGGAGAAGTTGAAGCGCACCGTCGGCACCGCGATGCGCATGCTCGACAACGTGATCGATCTCAACTTCTACTCGGTCAACAAGGCGCGCAATTCCAATTTCAAGCACCGGCCGGTGGGGCTCGGCATCATGGGTTTCCAGGACTGCCTGCATCTGCTGCGCATTCCCTATGGGTCGCAGGAGGCAGTCGAGTTTGCCGACCGCTCGATGGAGCAAATCGCCCACACCGCCTATCGCGCTTCGACCGATCTCGCCGAGGAGCGCGGACCGTATTCGACGTTCAAGGGCTCGCTGTGGGATCGCGGTATCCTGCCGTTAGACACGCTGAAATTGCTGGCCGAGGAACGTGGCGGCTACGTCGAGTGCGATATGTCGATGAGCCTCGACTGGGAGGCGCTGAGGAAGCGTATCCAGCAGGTCGGCATGAGGAACTCCAATTGCCTGGCGATCGCGCCCACCGCGACCATCGCCAACATCACCGGCCTGTCGCAGTGTATCGAGCCCACCTACCAGAATTTGTATGTGAAATCCAATCTGTCGGGCGAGTTCACGGTGGTCAACGAGTTCCTGGTGCGCGACCTGAAAAAACTCAATCTGTGGGACGAGGTGATGATCGCCGACCTCAAGTATTTCGACGGCTCGCTCGCCAAAATCGACCGCATTCCGGCGGATATCCGCAGCCTCTACGCCACTGCGTTCGAAATCGAGCCCCAGTGGCTGGTCGAATGCGCGGCGCGGCGCCAGAAATGGGTCGACCAGTCGCAGTCGCTCAACATTTACATGGCGGGCGCCTCGGGCAAGAAGCTCGACGACACCTACAAGCTCGCGTGGCTGCGCGGTCTCAAGACCACTTATTACCTGCGCACGCTGGGCGCGACCTCGGCCGAGAAATCGACGGGCCGGGCCGGGCAGCTCAACGCCGTGCCGGCCGATGGCGGGATCACCGCGTCGCCCGATGGCGCGCAGCCCAAGGTGTGCTCGATTCTTGATCCGGAATGCGAAGCGTGCCAGTGACCGGCGTGCCGGAAACGGGGGGAGCCGGCGGCGGCGCCCCCGTTCCTGCTGCCAAACCCGGCAAAGGAAAGCGATTCCGGTTCACCCGGAATGGCGATAAAGGAGACAGTTGATGTTGCAATTCGAGAAGCAGATTCACCCCGGTTTGGCGCTGCAGCCGGCGGTGCCCGCCCAGGAGGAAGGGGGAAACGCAGCGCGCACTCAACCTGCGGCGCCCGACATGCGTCGCGTCAATGTCGCCGACAAGCGTATCATCAACGGCCAGACCGACGTCAATCAGCTGGTGCCGTTCAAGTACAAGTGGGCGTGGGAAAAATATCTTTCGGCGTGCGCCAACCACTGGATGCCGCAGGAAATCCAGATGAGCCGCGACATCGCGCTGTGGAAAGACCCCAACGGGCTCACCGAAGACGAGCGCCGCGTCGTCAAGCGCAATCTCGGCTTTTTTGTCACCGCCGATTCGCTCGCGGCCAACAATATCGTGCTCGGCACCTATCGCCACATCACGGCGCCGGAGTGCCGCCAATACCTGCTGCGCCAGGCGTTCGAGGAAGCGATCCATACCCACGCCTATCAGTACATCGTCGAAAGCCTCGGACTGGACGAAGGCGAAGTGTTCAACGCCTATCATGAAATCCCGTCGATCCGCGACAAGGACGAATTCCTGATCCCGTTCATCGACACCCTGACCGATCCGGCGTTCAAGACCGGTACGCCGGCCAACGATCAGAAGCTGCTGAAAAGCCTGATCGTGTTCGCGTGCATCATGGAAGGGCTGTTCTTCTACGTCGGCTTCGTGCAGATCCTGGCGCTGGGCCGGCAAAACAAGATGACGGGCGCTGCCGAGCAGTACCAGTACATCCTGCGCGACGAGTCGATGCATTGCAATTTCGGCATTGATCTCATCAATCAGATCAAGATGGAAAACCCCCACTTGTGGACCACGGAATTCCGCGAGGAGATCCGCGGCCTGATGACAAAAGCCGCCGAGCTCGAATACCGCTATGCCGAGGACACCATGCCGCGCGGCGTGCTGGGATTGAATGCCGGCATGTTCAAGGAGTATCTGCGCTATATCGCCAACCGGCGCTGCCAGCAGATCGGCCTCGACGTGCTGTTCGAAGGCGCGACCAACCCGTTTCCGTGGATGGCGGAGATGATCGATCTCAAGAAGGAGAAGAATTTCTTCGAGACCCGTGTCACCGAATACCAGACGGGGGGGGCGTTGAGCTGGGATTGACGCGCAACATCGCCAAGGACTTTCGATCCGTGCATTGCACCATGGAGGGAGGCGTGCCGAGTTGGGATTGAGCTTACTTAACCGCCGCTACCGGAGCCGCAGACTGCGCGTACATACCGTCACCGAATGTCGCGCCGAGAGCAACTACACCTTGTGGTTGCGATTTGACGATGGCCTCGAGGGCCACGTTTATCTCGGCGATCTGGTGGCGACCATGTCGTATCGGGCACTCTCCAGCGAGGAACGTTTTTACCGGGTCGCCATCGACCCGGTATCGAACGCGGTGACCTGGGAAGGTGGAATCAACCTCGATCCGGACGTTTTATACCGTGATCTGGTGAGCAAGGCCGTAGCGGCCTTGCATTGAGAACTGCGGCGCCGCCCGCACGGGCAGCCCGGTGACAGGAAGGCCGGGCCGCGCAGGCGGTGCTGTGGTCGGCAGCCCCGGGCGAATGAACGGGGCTGTTGCGGGTGGGGCGCTGCGCTTCCGGGCGCAATGCCTTTGACGACCATCTTATGGAGGCTGACATGGCAAAAGCCGGAAAGAAACCTGCAAAGAAAAAGGCAGCCAAGAAGGCTGCTAAGAAAAAAAAGAAAGTTGTCGTAAAGAAGGCAGCCAAGAAAAAAGCGGCCGCGCGCAAGGCCGCAAGCCGCAAGACGGCGAAAAAAGCGGCGAAAAAAAAGCCGGCTAAAAAGCCGGCTCAAAAGAAAAAAGCAGTCAAGAAGCCTGCTGCCAAAAGAAAGGCGGCGCCTGAACCTGCGCCGGCTCCGGTCCAAACTACGGCTCCGGCTCCGGTGGCGCCCCGTCCGGTTGCAATCCCGGGTGCTTGGCCGTTTCCCATGGGGAGCAGGCCCTAACTTGCACCCTGCCTGCGGTTCGCGCTGCCTCCGGGAGGAGGCCAGCGAGGGGCCGCGGGCATTGGGTTTGTACCGGTCAGCAGCAGAGCCTCAAAGATACAGAATCTCGCCCTGTCGGGCAAGACGGTTTTGGCTTTTTTTTCTTCAACAATAACTCATTGTAAATCAATGAGTTATTTTTTCATCCTGAATTGGTGCGATGCATCAAACGTCCGATAACTGGACTCGGCCGGCGGCTGTTTCCATAATGGGCGG
>JBKBXX010000020.1:0-36052 GCA_046313915.1 Burkholderiales bacterium
AATTTATACGCTGTCTGAGCGGTCGGGGTCTTCGGTCTCGGGCGGGTCGCCATTGTCCGCCACCGGGATGCGGTAGGATTCGCTCGCCCAGGCGCCGAGGTCGATCATCTTGCAGCGCTCGCAGCAGAACGGGCGATAGGGATTGGTGCTGTCCCATTTCACGTTTTTTCCGCACTGCGGGCAGGAGACGACGGGCACGCGCATCGCTACAGATTGCAGAAAGTCAGTTCGAACTCGACCTCGGTATCGGCGGCCTTGGGACGCTGCGCGCCTTCCTGGGTGGTGAAGCGGATGTTGAGCGCGTATTTGTTGGCGCTGATTTCGGGGACGCAATGATAATCGCGGGAAAGCCGGATGCGCAGCATCTGCGCGACGCGCCCCGCCATCATCTGCTGGTACACGCCCTGGTAGGCGACCTGCATCGAGGTTTTCCCGCTTTCGCGCAGCAGCTTCAGCACGATGGAAATGGCAGCGTGAAGCGGCAGGAACGGCGCCAGCCATTTGTGCAGATCGTGGCGGCGCTGTTCGGCGTCCTGCTGCAGCCAGTAGTGATACGACGGCAGGTCGAACTCGCACACGCCGCCGGGGATGTTGGTGCGCTGCTTGATGCTCATCAGCCATTCGTTTTCACGCAGTTCCTGGCCGACCTTGCCCGATGCCTGGAACAGCCGCGACGATGCCTGGTCGATCTGCCACAGGATGTTGTCGAGCGCTTCTTCCGAAATTTCCGGGTTTTCACGCAGCGCTTCCAGGGTCTGCTTCTGGCGCTCGAGTTCCTGCAGCAGGTCGGATTTGAGATCGGCGCGGCTCGCAACCTCGAAAATCTCGAAAATCGACAGCAGCGCGACGTGATGTTCGTGGGGATCGTTGCGTTCCAGGAAGAATTCGACCCGATCGTAGAGGTCCTCCAGGCGCAGCAGCGTGCGTACGCGTTCGCTTAGCGGGTACTCGTAGCTGATCACGTGTGCCGAGAACCGTCGGGGTTGGAGTCTGCGCTCAAGTATTCACCAAAACACGAAAAAAATAAAGGCCTTATTCGGCTTTTCAAGGCTTTGCCGATGTCGTGTCGGGTTGCCGGCCGCGCAACTGGCGGGAAAGCTCGAGATATTTCGCGTGCAGCGCCTCGACCTGGCGACGCAGCGCTTCCATGCTTCCGTCATTATGGAGCACGTCGTCGGCAAGGGCGAGGCGCGCGTTGCGCGGCAGCTGCGCGGCCATGATGGCGCGCACTTCATCGGCGGTGAGCCGGCTGCGTTGCATGGTGCGGGTCACCTGCAGTTCTTCGGTGCAGTCGACGACCAGGATGCGGCTCACCAGATCGCGATAAGCGCCGGTTTCGAGCAGCAGCGGCACGGCGACCAGCACATAGGGTTGCCACGCCGCGGCGATCCGGCTTTGCGCTTCCCGGCGAATCATGGGATGCAGGATGGCCTCGAGCCTTTTCCTGGCAGCGGGGGCATCGAAAACCAGCTTGCGCATCTTCGGGCGGTCGAGTCCGCCGTCGGCTGCGATGTAATCCGGGCCGAACTGGCTGCGGATGGCGGCGATGGCGGCCCCACCGGGGCCGGTGAGTTCGCGTGCGATCTCGTCGGTGTCCACCACTGCGGCGCCGAGTTCCCTGAAAATTTCCGCGGCGCTGCTTTTGCCGGAGCCGATCCCGCCGGTCAGGCCGATGCAATAAACCATGGCGGTCAAAACAAATTGAGATATTGCCTGTTGATCGCGTCGCCGTGAAGCAGGGCGATCAATCCGGCGATTGCCAGATAGGGACCGAACGGAATGGGGACGTTGCGGCCGCGACGCGCGAAGACGATCATGGAAATGCCGATTGCCGCGCCGGCCAGCGACGACAGCAGGACGACCTGGGGCAGCATTTTCCAGCCCAGCCACGCGCCGATCGCCGCCAGCAGCTTGAAGTCACCGTAACCCATGCCTTCCTTGCCGGTCGCGAACTTGAAAATCCAGTATACCAGCCACAGAGCGAGATAGCCGGCAACGGCGCCGATCACGGCGGATGGCAGATCGCTATATACCCCCCCCAAGTTGAATATCAGCCCGGTCCACAACAGCGGCAACGTGATGTCGTCGGGCAGATAGAAGGTGTCGAGATCGATGAACGCCAGCGCGATCATCGCCCAGGCAAACAGCAGCGCGCCCGCGGTGGCCAGGCCGAAGCCGAAGCGCCAGGCGACATAGCCGCTCACAACGCCGGTCAGCGCCTCGACGGCTGGATAACGCGGCGAAATCCTCGTCTTGCACGAAGAACATTTTCCGCCCAGCAAGAAATAGCTCACCACGGGAATGTTTTCCAGTGCGCCGATTCTGTGACCGCACGCCGGACACTGTGAACGCGGCACCACCAGATCGAAACGCGCGGCTGCCGGGGCTTCCCCGCCGCTCAGCTGCGCGTGCTCGGCGTGCCACTGCCGTTCCATCATTTTGGGCAAACGGTAAATGACGACGTTGAGAAAACTGCCGACCATCAGGCCGAGCACCGCACATGCGGCGGTCAGGAGCAGCGGCTGCGATTGCAGCAACGAGAATATCGTCATGCGGGGGTGGGATGAGCGAGCGCGGTGAAGACGGGCATCCGTGTTTGCGTCTGGCCGCGCCGTTTCTCAGATCGCCTGGCCGATCTTGAAGATCGGCAGATACATCGCAACGATCATGCCGCCGATCAGCGTGCCCAGCACCACCATGATCATCGGCTCCATCAGGCTGGTGAGCGCTTCGACCGCATCGTCCACCTCGGCTTCAAAGAAGTCGGCCACTTTGGCCAGCATGCCGTCGAGCGAGCCGGATTCCTCGCCGATGGCGACCATCTGGGTCACCATGTTGGGGAATACGCCGGTCTCCTGCATCGAGGAAGTGAGGCTCGATCCCGTCGCCACCCCGGTCTGGATTTTTTTGGTGGCGACATAGTATTCGTGATTGCCTGCGGCGCCTGCCACCGAATCCAGCGCTTCGACCAGCGGCACGCCGGCGGCGAACATGGTCGACAGGGTGCGCGTCCAGCGGGCGATCGCCGACTTTCTGATGAGGTCACCGAACACCGGCACGCGCAGCATCAGGCGGTCCATGAAGATCTGCATTTTCGGGGACCGTTTCCAGGTCCATAAAAACGCATAGATGCCGCCGCCGATGCCGAAGAAAATCGCGTACCAGTATTCCACGAAGAAATCCGAAACCGCCATCACTATCAGTGTCGGGGCGGGAAGATCGGCGCCGAAGCTGGCGAACACCTGCTTGAAAGCGGGAATCACGAAAATCATGATTATTGCCGTGATCACGAAGGCCACCACGATGATGGAGATCGGATAAAACAGGGCGGACCTGATTTTGCTCTTGATGGCGAGGATTTTCTCCTTGTAGGTCGCCAGGCGGTCGAGCAGGCTGTCCAGGATGCCCGCGGCTTCGCCGGCGCCGACCAGATTGCAGTAGAGCGCGTCGAAATGGAGCGGGTGTTTTTCGAAGGCCTGCTTCAGGCTCGATCCGGTCTCGACCTCGGTCTTGATGTCGAGCAGCAGACGCGCCACCGCGCGGTTGCTGTGCCCCTTGCCGACGATATCGAAAGCCTGCAGAAGAGGCACGCCCGATTTCAGCATGGTCGCGAGCTGGCGCGTGAAAAGCGTGATGTCCTTGTCGGTGACCCTGCCGCCACCGCCGAGCCGCTGTTTCCTGATCTCGACGACCTTGATGCCCTGGCGGCGCAAGGTGGCATTGACCTGGGCTTCGCCGCTCGCGCGCATCTCGCCGCGAACGGTCTTGCCGCTTTTGTCCTGCCCGACCCAAAGAAAGCTGAATTCCTTGACGTCCGGCTTTTTTGCTGCCACACCGGCTGAGGCCACGAGGCGTTCCTGGATTATCCTGATTAACCAATAAGTTAGGAGGATCTAACCGCCCCATGATGCACGTCTTGCCCGCCTTTGTAAAGCCCGATTTGCCACACTGCAGCCCATCAATTCGGCGTCAGCGCGGCGCGGGCGGGAACACCCGCACCACTTTTACCACCCGGTTGTGGGTTTGCACGATTTCGAGCGGATGACCGGCGATTTTGACGCTGGTATTGGGTTCCGGAATGTCCTGCAGATATTCGGTGATCAGGCCGTTGAGCGTTTTGGGGCCGTCGAGGGGGAAATTGAACCCCAGCTTGCGGTTGAGCTCCCGCAGCAGGGTGCTGCCTTCGACCAGATAGCTGCCGTCTTCCTGCCTGAAAAAACCGCGGCTCTGCAGTGGCGACTGGGTGGTGAATTCGCCGATGATTTCTTCGAGTATGTCCTCGATCATGACCAGTCCCATCAGTTCGCCATATTCATCGACCACCAGGCTCATGCGGGCTCGCTGTTCCTGGAAATTCTGCAGCTGTGAGAACAGCGGTGTGCCCGACGGAACGAAATGGGGCTCGCGGATGATTTCGCGCAGATTGTCCTTGGTGAATTCGCCTTGCTGCATCAGATGGAGCGCGTTGCGCACGCGCAGCGTGCCGACGACTTCGTCAAGCTGACCCTTGTAGACCAGCAGGCGCCGGTGATAGGCGGTGGTGATCTGTTGCGTGATTTCTTCCAGCGGGGAATCGAGATCGATGGCCTCGATCTGGCTGCGCGGCACCATCACATCGTCCACCGTGATCGCCTCGAGGTCGAACAGATTGAGAAGAATGCTCTTGTGTTTCTGGGGCAGGTAACCGGTTTCCAGCACCAATGTGCGCAGCTCCTCGATCGAGAGCTTGTGCTCACCGCTATCGGGCGAGAGCCGCAGCCCGAGCAATCTCAGAAAAGCCTGCACGAACAGATTCACGAACCAGACGATGGGCTGCGTGATCTTGAGCAGCGGCACCAGTACGTAGCTTGCCGGAAGCGCGATGCGCTCGGGGTAGGTCGCGCCTACGAATTTCGGGGTGATTTCGCTGAAGACCAGGATCGCGAAAGTCGTGGCACCCGTGGCGGCGAGCAGCGCAAACTCGCTGTCGCCGAGGTAGCGGCGGCTGATCTCGCCGACGAGCAGCGCCGCGGCGATGTTGACCACGTTATTGCACAGCAATACGACGCCGAGGAATTTGTCGGTCTTGGCAAGAAGCTGCGAAGCGAGCATTGCACCGCGGTGACCGCTTTGCGTCAGATACTTCAGCCGATAGCGGTTGAGCGCCATCATGCTGGTTTCGGAGATCGAGAAAAACGCGGAAACGATCAGCAGCACGAACAGCGCCGCAAACAGCGCCGATACGGAAATGGCGTCCACGGGGAAAGCGGCCGGGTAATGAAAGGAAAATTCAGTATCGGCAGCCGTACCCGGGTTGTCAAGGCAGGCGCTCCCGCGATCGTCGAGAGTCGCGCCGGCGACTGCCCGGGAACTCAGACCCTGCCGAGAATGACTTCGAGAACGAATTTGCTGCCGATGTAGGCCAGCACCAGCGCCAGGAATCCGGCGAGCGTCCAGCGCATCGCGATGCGTCCGCGCCAGCCGTAGACATGCCGGCCGCCGAGCAACGCCGCGAAAATGGCCCACGACAGCACGCCGAAGACCGTTTTGTGATTGAGCCTCGCGGCTTTGCCGAACAACTCCTCCGAAAAAATGACGCCGCTCGCCAGCGTCAGCGTGAGCAGCACGAATCCTGCCCAGATGATGCGGAACAGCAAGGTCTCCATGGTGAGCAGCGGCGGCATGTTCTGCAGCATTTTCGGCAGACTCCCGTCGTGCAGGCGCCGCTCGAGCAGCGTCATCAGCAGCACGTGCAGCGAAGCGATGGTGAACAGCGTATAGGCGAGCAGCGCGATCAGCAGGTGCAGCCTGAAAATGGCGAATTCGGTATTGGGCACGGGTTTGAGCGACGGGAATACCGCTGGCAGCAGAACGGCGACCGCTGCCGCCGGCAGCACCAGCACCTGCAGGCCCTCGAGCTTGTGGAAAAAGCTGTCCAGCCAGTAAATCAGCACGGTAAGCCATAGGATCGCGGAGACGGCGTTGCCGATGCCGAGGTACAGCCCGTCGTTCCCGAACGCGGATTGCGACAGCAGGAAGGTATGCAGGGCGAGCGGCACCAGCACGGCATGGCGCTCGAACGCACCGGACGGCGCGACGTCGGATAACGCGGCATCGCCGCGCGCCCAGCGCACGCGCCACAAAATCAGCGCGAGCCCGGCGTAAAGCAGCGCGCTGACGAGATACGGTAGAATTCCGGACATATGTCAACGGAAGTTTACACCATCCGACCCCATGTTCGATAACCTGACCCACCGCCTGTCGCGAGTCGTCAAAACGCTGCGCGGCGAGGCCCGCATTACCGAAGCCAACATTCACGACGCGCTGCGTGAAGTGCGCATGGCGCTGCTGGAAGCCGACGTCGCCCTGCCGGTGGTCAAGGATTTCATCGCGCGCGTGCGCGAGAAAGCGCTGGGCCAGGAAGTGGTCGGCAGCCTGACCCCGGGCCAGGCGGTGGTCGGCGTGGTGCACCGCGAACTCGTTGCCCTGATGGGAGAGAAGACCGACGGCCTCGATCTCGCGACGCAGCCGCCGGCGGTGATCCTGATGGCGGGTTTGCAGGGCTCGGGCAAGACCACCACTTCCGGCAAACTGGCCAAATGGCTCAAGGAGCAGCAGCGCAAGAAAGTGCTGCTGGCAAGCTGCGACGTTTATCGTCCCGCTGCCATCGAACAACTGCGGCTGCTGGCCGAACAGGTCGGCGCCGACTTCTTTGCCCCGGCGGCCGGCGACGCGCCGGTTGCGATCGCGCTCGCTGCGCTCGATTTCGCGCGCAAGCACTACCACGACGTGCTGATCGTCGATACCGCGGGACGGCTCGCGATCGACGAGGCGATGATGCAGGAAATCCGCGAATTGCATGCGGCGCTGAAACCGATCGAGACGCTGTTCGTGGTCGATGCGATGCAAGGCCAGGATGCAGTCAATACCGCCAAGGCGTTCGCGGAGGCGCTGCCGCTGACCGGTGTCGTCCTCACCAAGCTCGACGGCGATGCGCGCGGCGGCGCGGCGCTGTCGGTGCGCCACGTCACCGGCAGGCCGATCAAGTTCGCCGGCGTCGGCGAAAAACTCGCCGGCCTCGAAGTCTTTCACCCCGAGCGCATGGCTTCGCGCATCCTCGGCATGGGCGACGTGCTGTCGCTGATCGAGGAAGTGCAGAAAGGCGTCGATCGCCGGGAAGCCGAGAAATTGGCGAAAAAGGTCAAATCCGGCAAGGGTTTCGATCTCGAGGATTTCAAGCAGCAGATAGTCCAGATGAAAAAAATGGGCGGCGTGTCGGCGCTCATGGACAAACTGCCCGGCAATCTCGCGCAGATGGCGCAAGGCGCGCCGCAGATGGACGACAAGGCGATCCGCCGCATCGAGGGCATCATCAATTCGATGACGCCCCGGGAACGTGCCCAGCCCGAACTCATCAAGGCTTCGCGCAAGCGCCGCATCGCCGCCGGCGCCGGCGTCACGGTGCAGGAAGTGAACCGCCTGCTCAACCAGTTCGAGCAGATGCAGAAAATGATGAAAATGATGGCCAAAGGCGGGGTGCAGAAAATGATGAGGGGGATGAAAGGCATGTTCCCGGACATGCGCTAGACCCCCGCATCGCTTTCCACGTGGGCTTGACCCTGTCGGCGCGATCGGCGATGGGCGCAATATCGGCCTGGGTGGCGAGTTTGCGGTACGGCGATGCCCGATCGCAGGCCGGTTTCTCGGCGGCTGTGTGGGGGGGGGCGGTGATTTTCTTGCCGAAGCGCTCCGCGATCGTGGTTTCGATGCGGTTTTTTTCCGACGACGTGGTGCGGTCGTTCATCGGTTCGGCGGCGTGCTCTGCTGCGGCTGGTTCCATCCCTGCGAGATATTTTAAATATTTATCATAATAATCAACGGCTTATGTGCCAGCCGAAGTCTTCTTCCCGATTGCGGACGACGCTTTTCCCTGCTCCCGGCGGCGGCTGCCCGCCCGGCTTATTTCTTGCGCCGGGAGTGAAAAATAGCGTAAAATCACGCCCTTTCCGCTTTCTGACCGGCAGGGATAACCCATGGTTGTGATTCGTTTGGCACGAGGCGGCGCCAAGAAGCGCCCGTTCTTCAATATGGTGGTGGCTGATTCGCGCCGCGCCCGCGACGGCCGTTTCATCGAGCGCGTCGGTTTTTATAACCCCAAGGCGCCGGAAGGGCAGGAGATGCTGCGCATCAACAAGGAGCGCCTCGCCCATTGGCAGGCCCAAGGAGCGCAGTTGTCCCATACCGTGGCGCGTCTAGTCAAACAGTTTGGCGACCAAAAAGTCTCCTGAGAAACTGGTGGTGATGGGGCGGATCGCCGCCCCGTTTGGCGTCAAGGGCTGGGTCAAGGTCGAGCCGTTTACCGCAGCGCCGGAAAGCCTGCCGCTTTACTCCACGTGGTGGCTGGGCCGCGACGGCGAGTGGCAGGAATACCGGATCGAACGGGCGCAAGCCCAGGGCCGGGCAGTGGTGGCCAAGCTTGCGGGATGCGAGGACCGTGAGGCGGCGATGGTGTTTCGCGGCAGGCAGGTGGCGGTGCCGCGGCAAGCGTTGCCGCCGACGAAGGCGAACGAATTTTACTGGGCCGATCTGATCGGGCTCAGGGTGGTGAACGAAAAAGCGCAGGATTTCGGCGAGGTGGTCCGGATCCTTGAAACCGGTGCGAATGAAGTGCTGGTGGTGCGGGGCGATAGCGAGCGGCTGATCCCGTTCATTGCGGACGTGATCAGGGAAGTCGATCTCGCCGCGGGCGTGATGCGGGTGGAGTGGGGCGCGGATTACTGATGATCCAGTTTGACGTGATCACGCTGTTTCCGCCGATGTTCGACGCGGTTACCGGATATGGCGTGACCGGCCGTGCGCGGGACAGGGGGCTCTATCAGCTGGTGTTGTGGAATCCGCGCGATTTCGCCGCTAACAGTCACCGCACCGTGGACGACCGGCCTTACGGCGGCGGCCCGGGCATGGTGATGATGGTGGAGCCGCTCGAGAAAGCGATTGCGGCAGCGTGCCGGCGGCAGAAGAGTTCGGGAGTCGGGAAGCCGCGCGTGATCCATCTGTCGCCGCAAGGACGGCTGCTCGATCACCGCCTGGTGATGGAACTGGCGCAGGCCGAAGGGCTGGTGTTGCTCGCGGGGCGCTATGAAGGCGTGGACGAGCGCCTGATCCGGCGCAACGTCGACGACGAGATTTCGATCGGCGATTATGTGCTCTCCGGCGGGGAGCTCGCCGCGATGGTGGTGATGGACTGCGTGGTGCGGCAGCTGCCGGGCGCGCTCGGCGATGCCGAGTCGGCGAGTCAGGATTCGTTCGTCACCGGCCTGCTCGACTGCCCGCACTACACGCGGCCGGAAGTATACGAAGGCGAAGTGGTGCCGCCGGTGCTGCTTTCGGGCAACCACGCCGAAATCCGGCGCTGGCGCCTGAAGGAGGCGCTGGGACGGACCTGGCGACGACGGCCGGATTTGCTGGAACGGCGAGCGCTGACCGAGGAAGAGCGCGCGCTATTGGAAGATTTCAAGAATGAAGCGCAAGGAGCATGAATATGGACATCATCAAACAGCTTGAACAGGAAGAAATCCAGCGGCTCGGGAAGAACATCCCCGATTTCGCCGCGGGCGACACCGTTGTCGTCAACGTCAACGTGGTAGAAGGCGAGCGCAAACGCGTCCAGGCCTACGAGGGCGTGGTGATCGGCAAGCGCAACCGCGGGCTCAATTCCGCTTTCACCGTGCGCAAGATCTCCTCGGGCGAGGGTGTCGAGCGCACCTTCCAGACCTATTCGCCGCTGATCGCGAGCATCGAGGTCAAGCGCCGCGGCGACGTCGGCCGTTCCAAGCTGTATTATCTGCGCCAGCGTTCGGGCAAGTCCGCGCGCATCAAGGAAAAGCTGAAGCTGAACGTCGCGGCCGATACCGCAGCGGAAGGCCAAGCGCAGCAATAGCGCGCAAGCACGGTAAAAAGGCGGCTGTGGCCGCCTTTTTTAATGCGCTGCCGGGTGTGCGACGGCGAAGCCTGTCGCGATCGCGATACAATATGCCGATGCGGAAGCTGCTGTTCATCCTGGCGTGGGGGGCATCGGTCGCGCTTGCTGCGGATGGTCCGGACGCCCTGGAAACGACGCGGCAGTTCGTCAGCAGCGGCGCGCCGCAGCTCGCGTTGATGCGCATCGAACAGCTGCAGCCGCGCGATGCCGCGGTCCCGCTCTGGGGGGAGTGGGAAAAGCTGCGCCTGAACCTGCTCTTTCGTTTCAAGCGTCATGAAGAGGTGCTCGACCGCGTCGCAGCCCTGCCTGGCAATTTTTCGCTGCCAGCGCAACGCGAGGCGCTGAAGCTCGCCGTCCGGTCCGCCGTGGCGAGCGGCAAAGGCGCGCAGGCGCGCCACTACGCGGCGCGTCTGTTGTGGCAGACAGGCGCGGCGGCCGACGATCTCGGTGAAATCCGTTTGCTGGTGATCGACAGCCTGGTCGCCGACAGGCAGGGTGATGACGCCTTTCGCAGCATGCTGCGTTTCCAGCAGGATTACCAGCCACTCGAACGCACTGTTGCTGCGCGTTTTGTCGACGCCCTGCTTGAGCTCGGCATGGCGAGAGAGGCGGTCAACTGGCTGGGCAGTCTGGACGAGGCGGATCCGCTGAAATTGCTGCTGCGGCTCGCAACCGGCCTGGTGCCGGCAGACGCTGCGACGGCTCAGGCGCGCGCGCGACTCGCCAAAAACCATGATGCCGGTTATTGGCGGGTGCTCGCGCAGGCAGCGGTGCAGCAGAAAAACCGCGCACTGCAGATCGAGGCCCTGGAAAACACGCTGCAACTCGCGGCTGCGGAACATGCGCAACGGCGGACGGCGCAGCAGTTGTGGCAGGTTTATTTTGCGGTGGCGCAGGAATTCGCCAGCCAGAACCAGCTGCCGACGGCGAACGACTCCGGCTGGCTCGACCGCGCCGCGCGCCTTCGCACCACCCAGCCGTTCGTGTCGCGATCCCTTCTTGCCGACCTTGCGGTGCGGGGACAGATGCGCGAGACGCGTCACCATGCCCAGCTGCAGCTGATTGCCTTCCTGCGATCCGACAAACGCGAGCGGGTGGCGTTGCGCCTGTTTCGCCACGCGGACCTCGAAATCGATGCGCTCGACAGCGAAGGGCGTTATCTGCTCGGCGGTATTGCCGAGAGCCACGATCTGCCGGCAGAGGCGTTGCGCTACTGGCAGGGGTTGAACGCGCCGCGTGATGTCGGCGCCGCGGCGTGGCAATTGCGCATCGCGGCCATCGCGGTGCGCGCCGCCATGCCGGAGCACGCCGCCACGGCGATCAGGAACGCCATCGCCGCCGCAAAGACGCTGCCGGCGGAGCTGGCGCAACGCAGTGTCACGCTGGTGCAGGGCATTCTCGATGCCGGAAGAATCGAGCTGGCCCGTGAATTGTTCGAAGCACTGTTGCCCCAGCTCAATACGGCGCAACAGCGTATCGTGCTGTTCGCCCTCGGCCGCATCCACGAAAACGCCGGCCGCCTGGCGGCGGCGGCAGACCACCACCTGCGTTCCGCACTGCTTGCCGATGGACGCGATGCGCTGGCATTGCAGGCGCGGCTGGCGGCGGCGCTTGATCTGGCGCGCGCCGGCTACAAGGAAGACGCGCGTGCGCAGTTCGAGTGGCTGCTCAGGAATTCGAAAGACGCGGCACAGCTGGAAATCGCGCGCCGCGAATTGAAAAAGCTATAGACCGATCACGTACAGCCACAATGGCAGCGTGAAGGCCGCGGCCATGATCTGCATGGCGAGAATCCGGGCGACCAGCTTGCCGTCGCCCCCCATGCGCGCGGCGAGAATGAACGAAGTCGGCGAAGCCGGCAGCGCGGCGAACACGATCGCGGCGGAGCGATAAGTCCCGTCGAGGCCGAGCGCTTCCGCGACCAGCCAGGCGACGAGCGGTACCGCGAGCAGTTTGATCGTGGTGACGTAAACGATGAAACCCTGCGCGCCGTCGGTATTGTCCGGCCGTATGCTGGCGCCGACCGCGATCAACCCCAGCGGCAACGCCGCTTGGGCGAGCCGCGCCAGCGTTTCGCCGGCGATCTCGTGCAAAGGCAGGCCGGATACGCTGTAGAGCACGCCTGCCGCGGTGGCGATGATCAGCGGGTTGCGGACGAGTTCGCGCGCGATGCCGCCTTGCGCGTGCCGCGCCAGCGCCCAGATCGCAGCGACGTTGACGAGCGGGATCATCACGCTTTGCATTACCGCCATCGCCGCGATGCCGGCCTCGGCGTGCAGCCGCCCGAGTATGGCGAAGCCGATGTAGGAATTGAAACGGAAACCGCATTGGAAAGCCGAAGCGAGGGTGATCGGCTGCAGCCGGAACAGGTGTTTGGCAACCAGCATCAACCCCATGCCGGTGGCGATGGCAGCCATTCCGCCGCTGATCAGGGTCGCCGCCGATGCCGGCTCGATGCGGGTCTGCGCCAGCGCCTTGAACAGCAGAGCCGGAAACAGCACGAAATAAACCAGTTTTTCGAGGCAAGTCCAGAATTCATCGCTGAACGCTGCCCGGCGCCGCAGCACAAACCCCACGGCGATCAGCGCGAAATCGGGCAGCAGCAGAGTGATGATGGACATCGGGCCGGCGGGTGCGGGAAGAAGGTCGCGACGACGTGCCTAGCCTGCTTCGTTTTTCCACAGATCGCTGAGATATTCGTGCTTTTCGGTATTGACCCGGCTCACGCGGTATTCGACCGGGGTGTCGTTGTAGGTATAGGCAATGCGCCGGATCACGAGCGCCGGCGTGCCCGCGCGCATGCGCAGCAGCGTGGCGACGCGGGACGGTGGATTGGCAGCGGCGAGACGTTCGCTGATGCGGATGACGTTGATGCCGTAGCGCGCCTGGTAAAGGCCGTAGATGGTGCCGTCGCGTTTGCCGAAAATTTCCTCGTCGAGGTCGGGGAACAATGCGGCCGGTATCGAAATTTCGTCATAAATCACCGGCTTGCCGGCAAGCTTCAGCAGATTGCGGATGCGAAAGGTCGGGGCGCCGCGCGCGATGCCGAGCGCGGCGCTGTCCTCGGTGCCGGCTTTGGCTTTGTCGAACGACAGCATTTCGCTCACGGGCAGTTCCTTGCTGCCGTCCTTGCCGACGATATGGAAAAAATAAAACAGCGTGCGGTCTTCGGTGTGCGTCGCAACAAAAGTGCCGCGCCCCTGTTGTCTCAACAGGATTTTTTCGGCCACCAGCTCGTCGATCGCCTTGCGCACGGTGCCGATCGAGACATTGAACTGTTCGGCGAGCCGCGCTTCGCTGGGGATCGCCCCCCCCGGTTTCCATTCGCCGGCGGCGAGGCTGCGCGTGATGCGTATCTTGACTTCCTTGTAAAGCGGGTTGAAAGTGAGATTGCCCGCGGCGAGCGTGTTGGCCATTGCTGAGGTGGGTTCCATCGTATGCCGTGCCGACATTCTAACATCAGGTCTTGCCGAATTCATATAGGTCATATAGTTGACTTTGCCGGGCTTCGTGGTAGGATACCGCCATCCATAATAACAGCGGTCACACCCCTCTCATTTCGCGGCAAGGAGACGACATGATCCACATTCTGGTTCACGACAAGAAGGACACGGTAGGCGTTGCCGTGGTCGAAGGCATCAAGGCCGGGCAGGAGCTGACCGGCTGGGTGATGGAAGACGATTCGACCATCAAGATCAAGGCGCTCAACGATATTCCCATCGGCCACAAGATCGCCACCAAGGACATCAAGAAAAACGACACCGTGATCAAGTACGGCTTCGACATCGGCAAGGCAGTGGCCGACATCAGGGCCGGCGAACACGCCCACGTGCACAACATCAAGACCAAGCGCTGGTGATTTTTCATACGACGAGCGCCAATCCGACCGATCTCGAATCCTGGAGAGCCATACAATGATCAACAGCAAAACCACCTTTTTGGGGTACCGCCGCGAAAACGGCCGTGTCGGCATCCGCAACCACGTCCTCATCCTGCCGGTGGACGATCTGTCCAACGCCGCGGCCGAAGCGGTCGCCAACAACATCAAGGGCGCGATGGCGATTCCGCATCCTTACGGACGGCTGCAATTCGGTGCCGACCTCGAGCTGCACTTCCGCACCCTGATCGGCGCGGGTTCGAATCCCAACGTCGCGGCGGTGGTGGTGATCTGCATCGAGGAAGGCTGGGCCAAGCGCGTGGTCGACGGCATTGCCAAGACCGGCAAGCCGGTCACCGGTTTCGGCATCGAGCAGCACGGCGATCACGATACCATTATGCGTGCTTCCAAGGTCGCCAAGGAATACGTGCAGTGGGCGTCCGAACTGCAGCGCGTGGAATGCCCGATCAGCGACCTGTGGGTGTCGACCAAGTGCGGCGAGTCGGACACGACATCCGGCTGCGGTTCCAATCCCACCGTCGGTAACGCTTTCGACAAGCTCGAGCCGCTCGGCGTCACCATGTGTTTCGGCGAAACCACCGAGATCACCGGCGGTGAACATATCGTCGCCGACCGCTGTGCCACGCCCGAAGTGCGCAACCGCTTCATGGCGATGTTCAACCGCTACCAGGAGGTGATCGAGCGGCACAAGACCAGTGACCTGATGGACTCCCAGCCGACCAAAGGCAACATCGAAGGCGGCCTCACCACCATCGAGGAGAAAGCGCTCGGCAACATCCAGAAAATCGGCAAGAAGTGCAAGGTGATCGGCGTGCTCGACAAGGCCGAGACGCCGACCGGCCCCGGTCTGTGGTTCATGGATTCCTCGTCGGCGGCAGCCGAAATGGTGACGCTATTGGCCGCGGCGGGCTACGTCGTGCATTTTTTCCCGACCGGCCAAGGCAATGTCATCGGCAATCCCATCCTGCCGGTGATCAAGCTCAGCGCCAATCCGCGCACCGTGCGCACCATGAGCGAGCATATCGATTATGACTGCTCGGGTCTGCTGCAGCGGCAGAAGAATCTCGATCAGACCGGCGACGAACTGCTGGAAGTGATGCTGCGCACTTGCAACGGGCGGCTCACCGCCGCGGAAGCGCTCGGGCACCGCGAGTTCGTGCTGACCCGCCTTTACGAAAGCGCCTGATGTGATCGTCCGCCGCGCGATCGCGCAGCGGACGCTGCTCGGTGGTGACCAACGACATTCCGTGCGAGGCGGCCATGGCACAGCTCAGAGGGGCTGATGTTCTCGTCCACACCCTGGCAAATGCCGGGGTGCGGCACCTGTTCTCGCTTTCCGGCAACCACATCATGCCGCTTTACGATGCGGCGTGCGATGTCGATCTGTCCATCGTGCACGTGCGTCACGAAGGTGCGGCGGTGCACATGGCTGATGCCTGGGGACGCCTTACGGGGCAGCCGGGCATCGCGCTGTTGACCGGCGGCCCTGGTCACGCCAACGGCGTGGGCGCGCTTTATACCGCATTGACTGCGGAATCACCGCTGGTCATGCTGTCCGGTCATGCGCCGCTCGCGGAACTGGGCAGCGGGGCTTTCCAGGAGATGCGTCAGGCCGATCTCGCCGCACCGGTGGTCAAGGCTTCGTGGACCGCACAAAGCGCGGCGACGCTGGCAGCGGATGTCGCGCGGGCCCTGCGTATCGCCCGCAGCGGGCGACCGGGGCCGGTGCACGTCAGCCTGCCTTGGGATGCGCTGGAGGCGAAAGTCGAACACGATCCAGCCACGATACCGACATCCGAAGCGTTCGTGCCGAGCGTCCTGGCGCTCGGCGAAAGCGCGGCCGGTGCTGTGCTGGACGCGCTCAAGTGCGCCCGGCGCCCGTTGGTGCTGACCGGTCCCGTGACGGCTGCCGGTCGCGGGCAGGCACTGCGTGAACGACTCGCCGCCGTGCTGGGCATGCCGGTGCTGTGTATGGAAAGTCCGCGCGGTGTCAACGATCCGGCCCTCGGCGCATTCGCTGAAGTGCTGGCGCAGGCCGACCTCATTTTGCTGCTCGGCAAGCAGCTCGATTTCACGCTGCGCTTCGGCAAGTCGCCGGCGGTGGCTGGCGACGCCCGTTTCATGGTCGTCGATGCCGATGCCGCAGTACTCGCGCGCGCGCTGCGTACGGTGGGCGATTCGGCGCGCGTGCTGTTTGCGGCGGTGGCCGAGCCGCTGGCTGTGATGGAGGCGCTGTGCAAAGCTGCCGGCGCGAATACGGCCGCTGCCGGGCAATGGGCCGAAGAAGTGTATTCCGCCGTGCGTTATCGTCCCCGCGAATGGGAGGCGCTGGTGGAACGCGAGCATGGCGCACCGCATCCGGCGGCGGTGGGGCGTGCGGCGCAGAAACTGCTGGACCGCTCGCCCGATGCGATATTCGTTGCCGACGGCGGTGAATTCGGACAATGGGCGCAGGCGTGCGTGAGCGCGCCGACGCGCCTGATCAACGGTCCTGGCGGTTCCATCGGTAGTGCGCTGCCGTTCGCGCTCGCCGCGCGGCTGGTGCGTCCCGGGGCGCCGGTCGTCGCCATGCTGGGCGACGGCACTTTCGGTTTCCACATGGCCGAGTTCGACACCGCCGTGCGCGCGAATTTGCCTTTCGTGGCGATCGTGGGCAATGACGCGTGCTGGAATGCCGAATATCAGATCCAGTTGCGCGCCTACGGCCGCGGACGCGCGCACGGTTGCGAACTGCTGCCTGCGCGCTATGACGCCGTGGTGTCCGCGCTCGGCGGCCATGGCGAACATGTCACCACTGCAGCCGCACTGCCGGCGGCGCTGGAACGTGCGCAGGCATCGCAGCGGCCGGCGTGTGTCAATGTGATGATCGAGCGCGTCGCGGCACCGGTCGTGGCGCGCCATGCGCCCGCATGCGCTAGCGCGGCCCACTGAGGAGGATGGTTTGAACATGCTTCAGGTCAAGGTATGGCGGGGCGCGGAAACGGGCGGCTTCCAGGAATTCGAAGTGCCGCGGCTCGAGAGCCAGACCGTGCTCGACGTGGTGACCTATATCCAGCGCAGCCTCGATCCGACGCTTGCCTACCGCTTTGCCTGCCGCGTTGGCATGTGCGGCTCGTGCGCGATGACGGTCAACGGCAAGGCGCGCTGGACCTGCCGCACCCATGTCGCGAAAGTGGCGCAGGACAACCATCTCGAGATCGCTCCGCTCCATCACCTGCCGATCGTCAGGGATCTGGTGACCGACATGAGCGTGTTTTTCGACAAGTGGACGCAGGCCAGAGGCCGCTTCCAGGGGGCGCAGACGCGCAAGGACGGTTTCGCGCGCGTGTCGCCCGATTCTCCGCAGCGCAAGCTGGTGGACGAGGCGATCGAGTGCATCGGTTGCGGCGTCTGCTACAGCTCGTGCGATGTCGTGGCGTGGAACCCGGATTATCTGGGCCCGGCTGCGCTCAACCGCGCCTGGACGCTGCATAACGACGTGCGCGACGCGGATCGGAAAGCGCGGTTGGCGGCGGTGGCAGGCGATGCCGGATGCCATGCCTGCCACACGCAAATGAGCTGCAGCGAACGCTGTCCCAAATTCCTGTCGCCGACCGCGAGCATTGGCGGGCTGAAACGTGCGGCGCTGGCGGCGGCGCTGAAAGGCGAGTTGTGAGTCCGCGATCCCAGGTTCTGTGGTGGGGCGCCCAGCGGATCAGCGCGATGGTGCTGGCGCTGTGCGTGGTCGTACATCTGGCCACCATGGTTTACGCAGTGCGCGATGGCCTGTCGGCGGCCGAGATTCTCGGGCGCACGCGCGGCAATGTCTGGTGGTCGGCGTTTTATGCGCTGTTCGTCGCCGCCGCGGCGCTACACGCGCCGATCGGTTTGCGCACCCTGCTTGGCGAGATGCTGGGCTGGCGCGGGCGCGCTTTCGATTTCGCGATGGTCGTGGGCGGCGTGCTGCTCGCGCTGTGGGGCTGGCGCGCCGTCTACGCCGTGTTCGGGGGATAGAGCGGTGAAAAACGATTTCCGCGCCCGCGCGCATCCGGCCTACTGGGCATTCCTGGTGCACCGTTTTTCGGGGCTGCTGCTGACGCTGTTTCTGCCTTTGCATTTCTGGGCGCTGGGCCAGGCGCTGCAGGGCGAAGCCGGTTTCGAGAGCTTTCTGCGCTGGACCGACCAGCCGTTGCTGAAATTCGCCGAAACCATGCTGGTGTTGCTGCTCGCCGCGCACATGACGGGCGGCGTGCGCTTGCTGATGCTCGAGTTCATGGCGTGGCGCAACTGGCAGAAAAGCCTGCTTGCCGCCGCCGCCGGTGCGACCGTCGCCGCGGGACTGGCATTCCTGCTCAATCTGATCTGAGTGCGTCATGGCCCTGGCACCGGAACTGATGCTGATCGCCGCTGGCGCTTTTCTCGCCGCGCTCGCCATCGGCAGCGCGGGTTTTGCATTCGCCATGGTTGCCACCGGGGTGTGGATTTATGTGCTGCCGCCCGCGACCATCGTGCTGATGGCGGCGGTGTGCGGCACGCTGCTGCACGGCATCAGCGTATGGCGCTACCGGCGCGAGATCGATTACCGCCTGTTGTGGCCGTTCGTGGCGGGAGGGGTGGCGGGGGTGCCGCTTGGCGTGCTGGCGCTGCAGCACGTCAACCTCGCCACATTCCGCCATCTGGTGGGGACGCTGATGATCGCTTACGGCGTCTATACCCTGCTGCGCCCGCGGTTGCCGACGGTGCGCCTTGCACCGGCTGCGGCGCGGACGCTCGATGCGGCGATAGGATGGACCGGCGGCGTGCTGGGCGGGCTCGCGATGCTCAACGGCGTGCTGCCGACGATCTGGTGCACGCTGCGCGGCTGGGACAAGCGGCGTGCGCGCCAGGTCTACCAGCCCTATATCCTGTTCACCGGCATCCTGGTCATGCTGCTTGCCGGCATCAACGTCGAAACCGAACCGTCGCGGGTGGGCTTCTATCTGCTGGCGAGTCTGCCCGCTCTTGCCGCCGGCTTGTGGCTGGGGCTCCGGTTATTCGAGTGGGTCAGCGAGGAAA
Organism: Burkholderiales bacterium; assembly: GCA_046313915.1. Classification (GTDB taxonomy): domain Bacteria; phylum Pseudomonadota; class Gammaproteobacteria; order Burkholderiales; family SG8-41; genus CAKKQX01. The sequence goes on from JBKBXX010000020.1 coordinate 18,894, forward strand.
GCTTTCGGCGCCTGCTGTCGCTGCTGATTTTGGCGTCCGGCGTATCGTTGCAATTTTAGCTACACTACCGATGGCAGAGCGTTTCGTGCCGGCTGCCGGAGTTTCTGAATCTGGATATCCAAAAAAAGGAGGAAATCATGGGGGTGTTGAAATGGATTGCGGTGTTGGGAGCGCTGGTGGCGGCCGGACCGGGCTGGACGCAGAATTACCCGACCAAGCCGGTGAGGATCATCGTGCCGTTTTCGGCCGGCGGCGCAACCGACATCATCACGCGCATCTTGGGACAGAAGCTCACCGAGGTGTGGGGCCAGACCATAGTGGTCGACAATCGCGCCGGCGCAAGCGGCAATATCGGTGGTGACCTTGCTGCCAAGTCGAGCCCCGACGGCTACACGCTGTTCATGACTTCGGGGTCCATCGTCACCGCCAATCAGTATTTGTTCAAGAAAATGCCTTTCGATCCGGCAAAGGATCTGGTGGCGGTCACCAATGTCGCGAGCGGTCCGCAGGCACTGGTCGTCAATCCCAGTTTTCCGGCGAAGAACATCAAGGAACTGATTGCCCTCGCCAAGGCCAAGCCGAAATCGATCACTTTCGGTTCCGCCGGTTTCGGCACCCAGACGCATCTCGCCGCGGAAAACTTCATTTACACCGCCGGCATCGATGTGGTCCACGTTCCGTACAAAGGCGAAGCGCCGGCGCTCAGCGATCTGGTCGGCGGCCAGATCCAGTTCGTCACTCCCAATCTTGCCGCCTCCATCGGCTTCGTCAAGCAGGGCAAGCTGCGCGCGCTGGGCGTCACCAGCAAGCAGCGCAGCGCCCAGCTGCCCGATGTCCCGGCGATTGCGGAAACGCTGCCGGGATTCGAGAACCTCGGCTGGTTCGGCATCATGGTTCCGGCCGGAACGCCCAAGGCGGTGATCGACAAGATCTATCGCGATACGGCCAAGGTGCTGCAGACCGGTGATGTGCGGGCGCGCTTCGAGCAGCTGGGAATGGAGCCGGTCGGCAATACGCCCGACGAATTCGCCAGGGCGATCAAACAGGAAGGAGAGCGCTGGGCCAGGATCATCCGGGAGCGCAAGCTCCAGGTGGACTGAGCCCATGACAGCCGCCGTGGCGTTCGGGGATCTGTCGCGGAAGCCGCAGCATCGAGTGTGAGGGTTAACCGGTGAAAATCGATCTGAAGCAGGTTGAAGAAGCGTGCAAGGAACTCTATATCCGCGCGCTGAAGGTGCTGCCACCCGATATCAGGCAGGGTTTCGAGCGGCTCGACAAAACCGAGACCGCTGCCACCGCCAAGGCGATCCTCGGCACCATGATCAGGAACATCAAGGTCGCCGAGGATACCGACAACCTGCTGTGCCAGGATACCGGCATTCCGATTTACAACGTGGCCATGGGCGCCAACGTCGAGGTCGACGGCTTCGCGCTCAAGCAGGCAATCGCGAGGGGCTGCGCGCGAGCAACTCGCGAATATCCGCTGCGCTCCTCGGTGGTCCACCCGCTGACGCGCAAAAACGAGCACACTTCCTGTGGTCGCCTGGTGCCGGTGATCAACATCGATTTCGTGCCTGCTGCCGACATGCTCTCGATCGAGATGATCCCCAAGGGCAGCGGTTCGGAAAACAACTCCTTCCTCAAGATGGCGATTCCCGCCGACGGCGTGGACGCGATCAGGACTTTCGTCATCGATTGCGTGCTCGATGCCGGCGGCAAGACCTGTCCGCCGACCATCGTCGGCGTCGGCATTGGCGGCACCGCCGACTTGTGTGTGCATCTGTCGAAAATCGCGGCGACCCGCCCGCTCGGCAGCAAGTGCGACGACCCCGAAGGCGCGCAGCTGGAGGCCGAACTCAGCCAGGCCGTGAACCGGCTCGGCGTTGGTCCGCAGGGGCTGGGCGGCGATTCGACCGCCTTCGCCGTGCACGTCGAGACCGCAGCGACCCATATCACCATGAATCCGGTGGCGGTCAACATGCAGTGCCACTCGGCGCGCCGCGCGCGCGCGACGTTCACGCCCCAAGGTCTCACCTACGGCTTCTGACGAAACCGCCGCGTTCATTCGCGGTTGCAAAGGGTTGGTTATGGCTCATTATGATTTCGACATGCCGGTGACGGAAGAGCAGGTCCGGCGGCTCACGGTGAACGACACCGTCACGTTAAACGGTACGCTTTTCGGCATTCGCGACGCAACCCAGATCCACATGTTCGATCGCGGTCGCACCACGCGTTTCGACCTGCGCGGCCACGCCGTGATCCACACCGCACCTAATGTAAAAAAAGTAGAAAAATCAATTACTTATCCATGCGGTTATGCGCCGGTCTGCATCGGCACCACGACCAGCGCGCGCATGGAGCGTTTTACCCGCCCGCTGATGGCGCAGTATGGCGTGCGCATCATCATCGGCAAAGGCGGCCTCGCCGAGGGCTCGGCCGCGGCGTTCCGGGAACTGGGCGGCGTCTATCTCGCAATCATCGGCGGTACCGCGGCGCTGGAGACGACGTGGATCGAGCAGATCGAGGACGTCGATCTCGACGACCTCAATCCGGAGTCGTTGTGGAAATTCCGCGTCAGGAATTTCGGTCCGTTGCTAGTGGCGATGGACAGTCACGGCGGCAGCTTGTATACCGAGGTCAACAAAGCCGCGCGCGACAGGCGCGCCGCAGCGCTGGCGACGCTGGGCGTGAAAACCTGAAACCCGCATTTGCCACCGGGCGCAGACTTCACGGAGGAAACGTGAACCATCAGAACGCTTTTCTTCGTGTTCTCTGCGGCCCTTGTGACCAGGATCCATCATCATGAAAAAACTCAAAACCGACATCCTGATCCTCGGTTCCGGCGGTGCCGGGCTGTTCGCCGCACTGCATGCGCATCAGGCCAACCCGAAGCTCTCGATCACCGTCGCGGTGAAAGGGCTGCTCGGCAAGTGCGGTTGCACGCGCATGGTGCAGGGCGGCTACAACGTCGCGCTCGACCCCCGGGATTCGGTCGAACGCCATTTCATGGACACCATCGAGGGCGGCAAGTGGCTGCCCGACCAGGATCTGGCGTGGACGCTGGTCGAGACCGCAGTCGAACGCATTCACGAGCTCGAGAACGAACTCGGCTGTTTTTTCGACCGCAATCCCGACGGCACCATTCATCAGAAAGCGTTCGCCGGCCAGACTTTCGACCGCACCGTGCACAAGGGTGACCTCACCGGCATCGAGATCATCAACCGTCTCGCCGAGCAGGTGTGGGCGCGCGGCATCGACCGCCTCGAGGAGCACCGCGCGGTCGAGTTCATCAAGACCCGCAGCGGCGATGCGCTTGCCGGCGTGCTGATGATAGACATGCGCAGCGGCGAACCGGTGTGGGTGCAGGCGCAGGCGGTGCTGCTCGCCACCGGCGGCGGCCCGACCATGTACAAGTACCACACGCCTTCGGGCGACAAGAGCTGCGATGGCATGGCGATGGCGCTGCGCGCCGGACTCACGCTGCGCGACATGGAAATGGTGCAATTCCATCCGACCGGGCTCATTGCCGGTCCCCATACCCGCATTACGGGGACCATCATCGAGGAAGGGCTGCGTGGCGCCGGCGGACAACTGCTCAACGGCGCCGGCGAGCGTTTCATGCATCTTTACGACGCACGCGGCGAACGCGCAACGCGCGACATCGTGAGCCGCGGCATGTACGACCAGATGCGCAAAGGCAATGTCAGTCCGCGTGGAGGGCTCTACATCACCATGCGCCATCTCGATCCGGCGATGGTGCGCAAAATGTTCAAAGGCATGGTCGAGCGCTGCGCCGATTGCGGCTTTGACCTGGTGTCGGGGCTGGTCGACATCGTGCCCACTGCGCACTACATGATGGGCGGCGTGGTGTTCAGGACCGACTGCACCACCGATTTGCCGGGCCTGTTCGTGGCGGGCGAAGATTCGGGCGGCGTGCACGGCGCCAATCGCCTGGGAGGTAATGGTGTCGCCAATTCCACCGTGTTCGGCGGCATCGCCGGGGATGCCATGCCGCGCTGGCTCAAAGCGGGCGGCGGTTTCAACGAGCCCGATCCGGCTGCCATCGACGAAGCGGTGGCGCGCTGTCGTGCGCCGCTGGGCAAGCCCGCCGGCGATCTCAACGCAATTCGCGAGAGGCTCTACGAACTGATGTGGAACGACGTCGGCATCATCCGTGAGGTAAGCGGACTGAAACGCGCGGAAGGCGCATTAGACGAACTCGAAGCGCAGCTCGACGCGACCGGTGTCGGCGGCCCGGATCCCGCTTTCAACCTGGCGTGGCACGACTGGCTGAATCTGAAAAACCTCATTCTCGTGTCGAAAGCGATCCGTTTCGCAGCGGTGGCGCGCGAGGATTCGCGCGGTGCGCATTTCCGCTCCGATTTCTCCGAGGTGCGCGATCTCGAAAATTCGCGTTTCACCTGCGTCACCTGGAAGGAGGGACGGTTCGACTGCGCCACGCGACCGGTGCGCTTCACCCGCGTGAGGCCCGGCGAGACGCTGCTCAAGGAAACGGCGGCTACGACCTGATCGCCGCGCTTGATTCACGTGCTGGCGCGTGTGAAACTGTGCGCTGCAGACTAGGGGGAGGCGCCGATGATCCGCTGCCTGGCAATGCTGGCGTGTTTGCTGTTGTATTGGTCCGGCCCGGCGTGGCCGCAGGAGTATCCTGCCAGACCGCTCAGGATGGTGCTGCCGTTTCCGGCCGGCGGCGGCAGCGACCTCATCGCGCGCATCATCGCCCAGAAATACTCCGCGCAGCTCGGCCAGCAGGTCGTCGTCGACAACCGCGCCGGCGCCAGCGGCAACATCGCGGCCGACCTCGTTGCCAAGGCACCCGGCGACGGTTACACGGTACTGTTCGCCAACTCGTCGCTGTCGATCAGCCCGGCGATCTACAAAAAGCTCAGTTATGACCCGGTGCGTGATCTGACGGCGATCTCGATGGCCTCGTCATATCCGTTTGTGCTGGTCGCGCATCCGGCGCTGCCGGTGAAAAACGTCAGGGAGCTGGTCGCGCTCGCCAAATCCAGACCGAACTTGCTCGATTATTCGTCGGCCGGTACTGGCACGATGTCGCATATGGCGATGGAAATGCTGCGCGTGAAAACCGGCACGCGGATTACGCATCTACCGTATAAGGGCGCTGCGCCGGCCACGGTGGCGCTGCTGACCGGCGAATCGCAGGCGGCCTTTGTCGTGATGCCCGTTGCCGCGCCGCTCATCAATACCGGCAGGCTGCGCGGGCTCGGTGTTGCGGCGAAGACTCGTTCGGCGGTGGCGCCGAACGTGCCGACGATGGAAGAAGCCGGCGTGCCGGACCATCTCGCGCTGCAATGGAACGGCCTGTTTGTGCCGTCGAAAACGCCGCAGGCCGTGCAGGACAGGCTGTATCGCGAATGGGTGATGGCCGTGAAATCGCCCGAGGTCGTGCAGCGCATCCGCGCCGAGGGTGCCGAACCCGGCGGCAACTCGCCAGCGGAATTCTCGGCGTTCTACAAGGCTGAGGCGGCGAAGTGGGCGGATGTCGCAAAACGGTCCGGCACGACAGTCGATTAGCCATCGCCATGCCAAAATTGTCGTTTGATGTGCTGACCGATCTCGCCGCCCGTGGTCTGAGAAAAGCCGGCGCATCCCGCTCCATGGCGCTGGCCACTGCCCGGGCCCTGGTTGCCGCCGAGATGGACGGGCTGGCCACGCACGGCGTATCGCGCGTCGCGCTCTACGCGCAGCATTTGCGCGAAGGCCGCGTCCTCGGCAGGGCGAAACCCAAAATCATCCGGAAAAAAGGCGGCACCTGCCTCGTCGACGCCTGTGGCGGCCTCGCATATGAAGCTGCCGCGATAGCGGTAAAAGAAGCAATCAAGCGCGCCAAACGCTACGGCGTTGCGTTCTGCGGCATCACCAACAGCCATCATTTCGGCGCCGCTGCCTACCATCTTGCGCCGGTGGCGGAAGCGGGCTTGGTCGGGATGGCGTTCAGCAACTCGCCGGCGGCGATCAATGCCTGGGGTGGTAAAAAACCGTTTTACGGCACCAACCCCATCGCCGCGGTTTTTCCGAGAAAGGACGCCGCGCCCATCGTGGTCGATCTTTCGCTCACCGAAGTCACACGCGGCAAGATCATGTTGGCGGCGAAAGAAGGCAAGCCCATTCCCCTCGGTTGGGCGGTGGACCGCGACGGCAAGCCGACCACCGACGCGAGGGCCGCGCTGACCGGCAGTCTCACCGCCATCGGCGGCGTCAAAGGTACGGCGCTCGCGCTGATGGTCGAAGTGCTGTGTGTCGCGCTGACCGGCGCTGCCTTCAGCTTCGAAAACGATTCCTACTTCGAGCCTGGCAAGGCGCCGCGCATCGGCCATGCCATTCTTGCCATCGATCCCGCTGCCTTGGCCGGCGCAGATGTCTATTTCGAACGCGTCGAAACGATGGTTTCGAACATGCTCGCCGACGAAGGCGTGCGGTTGCCGGGCACGAGACGACAGCAGGCTGCTGCAAAAGCCCGAAGCGAGGGTCTCGAAATCGCCGCGGCGTTGTACGACGAATTGCTTGCACTGGCAAAAAGCGGCGGATAACAAGCCCTGTTTTTCTCCCTCGTGCAGCGCTTCAGGCGGCTTCGAAGCCGTGCGCCTTCATTTTCCGCGTGGCGGCTGGCGTAGTCAGGAAACGGACAAATTTCCGCGCCGCGTCCGCCTGTCGTGAACCGTCGAGCACGGCCGCGGCGAAGGCGGTGGCCTGCTGCAGCTCGGGCGGGAAGGGGCCGACGAGCTCGAAGCCTTCGACCGCGAGAATCTCGCTCACCATCTGTACCCCGATCTCGGCTTCGCCGCCCACCACGATTTCGCCGACCAGTCCTCCCGCAATCACCTTGAATTTGGGTTTCAGCTGGGCGGCAATGCCGAGGCGTTCGATCACCTGCTCGAAATGCAGTCCGCTCTGGCCAAGCGTGGTGTAAGCGATCGACTTCGCGTCCAGCAATGCGTGTGTGAACGCTTGCACCGAACCGATGTCGGGTTTTGCCGCGGCAGCGCGCACCCCGATACCCACCAGCGTGCTGGCGAGTCCGGCGCGGCTGCCGGCCACGATCCTGTCGCGTCGGGCGAGCTCGTCCACTCCGGTATCGGTGGCGATCACCACGTCGGCGGTCTCCCCGTTGCCGATGCGCTCCAGCGTCTGGGCGGTGGTCGACCACTCGATCGCGAGGGCATGTCCGCTAGAACGCTCGAATCCCGCGGCAAGGCCGGGCAGCACCGCGCGCATGGCGTTGGTGGAAAAAACCTTGAGAACGGCGGCACGGGATGGGGGCATCGGATCGAGGTCGGTGGTGAGTGCAGAGGGGCGGCTTCGATGATATCCGCGCTTGGTGATGCTACGGCCTCGCGAATCCGCTTGCCTGCATGACGGACGCGGCGGCGGGGCCGGCAAGAAATTCGGCGAGAGCCCGGGCCGCAGCGGCACGCGGGGAACCGGCGAGGACGGCTGCAGAAAATACGGTGATCTGCTGCAAACCGGGCGGCAGCGGGCCCGCCAGCTCGCAGCCTTCGACGGCGAGGATTTCGCTGATCATTTGGACGCAGAGCTCGGCTTCACCGCGCACCACCAGTTCGCCGACCAGTCCTCCCGCGATGGTGCGGGATTTCGCTTGCAGCTCGCCGGCGATGCCAAAACGCGCGGCGATCTGCATGAGGAGAATGCCGCCCACGCCGCGCGAGGCATAGGCGATCGATTGCGCGTCGAGCAGCGCGCGCCTGAAGGCTGCGACTGAACTGATGTCGGGTTTCGCTGCGCCGGCGCGCACGCCGATGCCGACCCCGGTGCTGCCGAGGTCGATGCGGCTCGCGGGTGCGATCTTGCCCAGCTTCGTCAGCTCGTCGATGCCGGCCCTGGTCGCGATCACCAAGTCTGCCGTTTCGCCATTTTTGACGCGAGCCAGGATCTGGTCGGTGGCGTTGAAATCGATGGCAATCCTCGACCCGTGCGCGGCTTCGAACAGCGGGGCGAGTTTGGTCAGGGCGGCATTCACCGCGTTGGTGGAAAAAACCCGGATTGCCGGGGCGTTCACGTTCCTTTCCGCCGCTGCGAGGGTTGCCTTCATGCCTGCTGCGCGGCCAGTGCGCGCCTGCGCATGCGTGCGAGCACGACGGACAGGGCCACGCCCACCAGGCAGGCGCCGCTGATGCTGACGAAACCCCAAGTGAACGTTCCGGCCTTGTCCCGGATTACGCCCAGCGCATAGGCGGTGAAAAAACCGCCGAGGTTGGCGAAAAGATTGCTGAACCCGGTTGCGGTGCCGGCGATGCGCGGCCCCAGCACTTCCACCGGCACCAGGAACAGCGGCCCGAAATAGAACTGCAGGAAAACGGAATTGACCGCGATCACCACGAGCAGCAAGGGGATCGATTCCACTACCACCAGCAGCGTTGCGGTGCAGGCGAGAATGGCGAGCGCCCCGCCGATGACCAGTGGCGGGTTTTTGGTGCGGTCGGAGACGTAGCCGCCAACGGTGTTCGACGGCGCGGTGAACGCAGCACTCATCGCCACCACCAATCCTGCGGTCTGCACCGACAGCCCGCGGTCGGCCACCAGCAGCGAAGGCAGCCAGAAGTTGAAAGCCATGACCACCGAAAAGCGCACGAACTGCAATCCGCTGCATACCCACATGATGGGGTAGCGGAACAGCCGGAAAAGGTCGCCGAGCGCAAGATGCTGCGCCTGTTGCGCGCGCGGCTTCTCCCTGGCGTAGGCGCGATAGAGGAAGGCCGCTGCCATGCCCAGCGCGGCAAACAGGATGAAGGCGACGCGCCAGCCGTAGAGCGCAGTGAGCAGCGGTCCGCCGAGCGAGAGCACGATGGTGCCGGCAAAGCCGCCCAGCATGTAGAGGCTCATGGCGGTGGCGCGGCGTTGCGGCGGAAACCACGATGCCAGCAGCGTCATGCCCGGGGCGAACAGCAGCGCACGGAAAGCGCCGGCGATGAACTGGGTCGCGAGCGCCAGAGGGAAACTGTGAATCAGCCCGAACAGGAGCGAAAACGCCGACCAGCCGAGCAGTCCGGTGAAGAACAGGCGCCGCGGCCCGTAACGGTCGGAGAGATAGCCGGCCGGGATCTGCCCCAAGGCGTAGGAAAGCGTCATTGCGGCCGACAACATGCCGGCCTGGCTGAAGCTGATCTGCAGATCCTCGCGGATCAGCGGCAGCAGCAGGGGGAGGGCGCTGAAAGTGATGCCGTGGACGAGCTGGCAGAACACCACCAGCACCACGGTGTTGACGCCTTCGCGCGGCATGGTGGCGGATGCCTTGACGCGGGTGGCCAAAGACTCGGGATCGGAACTCACGGGATTCGGATTCCCCGCGTTGCGGCAGGGCGGACAGGTTCGATGACAGACACGGCGCAACGGTAACACGCGCCCTCGCGGCGCGAATTGTCTTAAATCAAGTTATCGTCAGGGGCGCGCGGTTCCCGCTCGGTATGCTGTTCCAGGCGGGGATCCGGTCTTGCAGTTTTCCGCTGGTTATCGGTTCGCATTCAGTCGGCAGCAAAACAATAAATCAGGCCCGCCCCGCCCGAGCTGCGCAGATTGTCCTGGCTGCAGCCGCGCGACAGATGCGAGGCGTTCCAGGAGCGGGAAGCTTCGTCGTCCCTGAGGCCCCAGCGGTCGTGGTGGCCGACCTGCGCGGCACCACCTTCGTCGCTGCGGGTCCAGTTGCCACAGGTCGTATCCTTGCCGGGCGGGAAAGCCGTGCCGTCCGGCCGCGAGCCGGTGAGGATGTCGTGCACGTTGGGCACGTCTGCGCGGCCGTTGACGCGCTCCCCCTTTTCGGTCAACGCCGTCATGCGGTTGATATTGTTGATATCGTGCAACTCGGCGACGTTGCGTGCGATGAGCCTGCCTTCGGCGTTGTGCCACGGCCCCTTGCCGATGCGGTCGCGCGCGTTGACCGCGGGTTGGCCGTCGGCGGCAGCGGTGCTGAGATAAGCGCGCCAGCGGTGCTTGCCTGCACCCACGGCGGCAGCGAGCGACTGGCAATGCTTGTCCGCACCCGCCAGGCCGCCCAGATCCGCGCCCTTGCCGGAACCGACGCTGCTGATGAAGAACGTCATGCGCGACGGCTGCACCTGCGCAGCGGCGGCTGGAATCAGCACCAGCAGCGCGAGCGACGCGATCATGCCGAAATTTGTCTGCTTCATCGGACATCTCCGGTAAAAAAACCTGTGGTCTGGTCAGGCGCAAGGCGCGACCGCAATGTCACTGTAACATATACAGCGGCACGACTGGTCGTATTCCGGATGATTACCCGGCCATTCCGGCGGCGGCTTGCGAACGCAGATCGAGGCCGCTGAAGGCGTGCGCGTCCATCAGCAGGCCGCGGTGCATTTCGGCCAGGGTATTGATGCCGACGAGCGCCATGTCGCGGTCGATTTCCTCGCGCAGCAGCCTGATTGCGTGACGCACGCCGGCCTCGCCGGCGATGGCGGCGGCGTAGAGGAAAGGCCGGCCGACGAACACGAAATCCGCGCCCAGCGCCAGCGCTTTCAGCACGTCGGTGCCGCGACGTATGCCGCTGTCCATCATCACCGTCATGCCGCCGGCCTCGGCCTTGATGCCGGGCAGTACCCGCAGCGGCGTCACCGCACCGTCGAGCTGGCGTCCGCCGTGATTGGAGACGATGATGCCGTCGACGCCGGCTTCGCGTGCGAGACGGGCGTCGTTCTTGTCGAGTATGCCTTTCACCACCAGGCGTCCTTGCCACAGTCGCCGCATCAGCGCCACATGGTTCCATGACAGCCGGTCGCGGCGGCCGGCGACGCGCTCGCCGGTCATCGAAAGCAGCGGCACGCGCGGTCCCATGTTCTCGAAGTGCGGCATGCCGTGCAGCAACAGCGTGCGCAAGAACATGCCGAACAGCCAGTGCGGCCGTATGAGGCCGTCCCATGCCAGCCGCAGCGAAGGCCGCAGCGGCGTGTGGAAACCGCTGCGTACATTGTTCTCGCGGTTGGCGGATACCTGTACATCCACCGTCAGCACCAGGGTGTCGTAGCCCGCGCGTCCGACGCGTTCGACCAGCCGGGCGATGGTATCGTCATCGCCGGGCAGATAAGCCTGGAACCACGCGGTGGCGCCTTCCTTTCTCACCTGCTCGAGCGGTGTGAGCGCCGCGCCGCTCAGGATCATGGGGATGTTGGCTTGTGCCGCTGCGCGCGCCAGCACGAGATCGCCCTGATATGCCGCCATCGCCGTGCCGCCCATGGGCGCCATGCCGAAGGGCGCGTCGTAGCTGCGGCCGAAAAGCGTCGTCCTGAGCGTGCGTGCCGTGGTGTCGACCAGGGTCCTCGGCACGAAGGCGAGATCGTCCCATACCGCACGGTTCGCGCGCAGCGAGGCGTTGGTTTCGGCGCCGCCCGTGACGTAACCGTAGATCGGGCGCGGAATGTAACGGCGGGCCACCTGCTCGAAATCGTCCAGCGCGAGGATCTTGCGCAGGATGCGCGGCGGCGCGGGCTGGCGGGTTGCGGGGGCAAGGGTTTCGGTCAGTTCTTGCTTGCTGGCGGACATGGAGGCGGCGGCGGGTCGTTTTCCGGTTCGGGAGACTAGATGAAGAATAAAAGGCAGTCAATGCGGGCACGATTGTGCCGGCTATTGCGGGTGTGCGGGTGAGCGAAAAGCGGCTGCGCATGCGGGCAGGGCCGGCACCCGCCAGGGAGCATGACGGGGAATCTTTTTGCTGCGCGACAGGCTGGCAGCATTACGCTGGCCATTCAGGGATGGCCGCATTTCCCCGCGAGTGGACGTGATCCGCTTATTCTGCCGTGTCTTACGCGGGCAGCTCTGCCACAGCCCCGATGCACCGGCGGGCCCGCTCGATCGCGTCTTTCCTGGTATCCGCAAGCTGGCGCCAGGCTTCCTCTTGCGGCAAACCGCTCAGGCTCGGGGCGTGGCCTTCGAGAAATGCGTGCAGGTGCAGCAGCAAGGCGGCGTAAAGATCGGAAGGGTCGCCATAAACAGCATCCAGCCGCTCGATCAAAGGAGACCCGATCCAGCCGGCGGCATACTGCAGATGGTCGTCATGGAGTCGTTCTGTTTCCCCGGCCAGGTAAAGGGCGGCGACCTGATTGCAGAGCTGCTCGGGATACGCGAGCGCGCGGCTGAATTCGCCTGTCTGATCAAAAAAGAACACCTTGTTTTTGCCGCGAGGCAGGCATTCGTCGGCGTATATGCATTTGAGCGGAATCCTGAGGTGATCGTTGGCACTGCTGAAATCCGACTTGATGCTCAGATCCACGGCGCCGATGCTTTCGACGACCACCCAGCTGTGCGGTCTCTGGTAGAAGCCGATGTTGCCGGATTTTTTCGTTGCCGCCTTGACAAAAAAGGCTTCGCCGTGGAAGAAGGCGGGCTCGTGTCCGAGAGACCGGCTCAGCAGAGCGGTGATCCAGGCATGGTCGCGGCAGCTCCAGCCGGCATCCACCGCATTGCCGTGCATGCTCGGACCGATCCACAGGAAATGGCGGATCTCCCGCAAAAAACGGTCGGCACTCAGTCCTCTCAGCGGCATGCGGTTAACTTGACCATCTGCTGTATCCTTCGGGCGGAAAAGGGGGGCTTTGCGTTCGCGAGGCGATTGCACGGGAAAAGGAGTCTGGTGGCATTCGCAGGCATTTTCCCTGGCCGTTCTTTTCGAACTTTTCTATAATGGTGCCAGCAACTTACGCCAAGCTTACGGCTTTGCCGTGAGCGGGCCTCACTTTTCGCCGGCGGCACGATAGGCGCCCTGGCGGTCTCCGAACACGAATTCCGCCGGCTTTCGAGGGAGAAGCATTGCGATGGACAGCGGTCAATACCAGGTCAAAACGGCGACGGGCGCGCGTGCGCTGGTCGATGCCCTGTTGCGGGAAGGCGTGGATCACGTCTTCGGCATTCCCGGCACCCAGAATCTCGCGGTGATCGATGCCTTGCGCGAGACGCCCGAGATCCGCTTCATCCTGACGCGCCACGAGCAGGGTGCCGCTTTCATGGCGTATGGCTTTGCCCGCGCTGCGGGGCGCGCCTCGGTGGTCACGGCGACCGAAGGTCCGGGCGTCACCAATCTGGTCACCGCGATCGGCGCTGCGTATCGTGGTTTCGTTCCCGTCATCAGCGTGTGCGGCGTGCAGGAGAGCGCGCTGCGCGAGCGCGATGCCACCCAGGACATGGACCAGATTTCGTTCATGCGTCCCGTCACCAAGTGGGCCTACAGCATTCCGAACGTGCGCAAGGTGCAGGAGGCGGTGCGCAAGGCGTTTCGCGTGGCTTTGACGGAGCCGCGCGGGCCCGCGCACATCGAGGCCGCGAGCGAAATCCTGCTGCAACAGACGGTGCTCGAAGCGATCGAACCCGCGGCCTACCGCACCACGGTATTGCCGTCGTGCGCCAGCGCCCAGCTCGACGCAGCCTTCGCGCTGCTTTCCCGCGCCGAGCGCCCGGTATTTGTGGTGGGGCGCGGCGTACTGAACGAGGCGGCGACCGCGGCGATGGTCGAGCTGGCCGAGCGCACCGGCATTCCGGTCGCGGCGCTGCAATACTCGCCCGATGCCTTTCCGATGACACACCCGCTGGCGTTGGGCCCGCTGGGGCGCAACGGCTGGGACAGCGCCAACCGCGCCGTGCCTGCGGCCGACGTCATCGTCGCGGTTGGCGCGCATTTCGATGTGTTTTCGACGATGCACAAGTACGGCATTTTCGGCGAGCGGGCGAAAATCGTTCATCACAGCACGGTGCCCGGCCACATCGGCATCGTGTTCCCGGTTGCGCTCGGCGTCACTGGCTCGACGGCGAGTTTTATCGCAGGTCTGAATGCGCGTGCCGCGAAAGCCGGGCTGCGCCGGCAGTGGCTGGATGCGGCCCAGGCCCGCGCCGACTGCGAGGCCGGGCTGCAGGCAGCACTGCGGCCTGACGCCGAGCCGATACAACCGCAGTTCGTCGCCCACACGATCCGCCGGGTGTTGCCGCGGGACGGCATCCTGATTACCGACGCCGGCAACGGCGCCAAGCACGTACGCAACTACTTCAAGAGCTACGAGCCGGGCACTTTCATGTGCATAGACGACTGGGCTTCGATCGGCGGTGCGCTGCCGATCGCGCTCGGCGTCAAGCTGGCGCGGCCCGGCCGCCCGGTGCTGTGCGCTTCGGGCGACATGGGCGCGATGTGCAATATCGGCGAGCTCGAGACCGCGGTACGCGAAAACATTCCGGTAGTGCACGTGGTGCTCAACGATCAGGGACTTGGCAACGAACGCGCATTCCAGCAGGAACATTACGGCGGGCGCTTTTATGCGGTCGACTACCGCAACCCCGACTTTGGCGCGCTGGCGCGGGTTTTCGGGGCCCACGGCGAGCAGGTGCGCAAGCCGCAGGATCTCGAAGGCGCGTTGCAACGCGCCTTCGCCAGCGGCAAGCCGGCGCTCGTCGACGTCTTGATCGACCAGAACACGCTCGCGCCGGTGGTCTACAGGCGGCAGGCAGAAGCGGCGCGCTAGTTTTCCGCGTTGCCGCGCTGGGGAATCGCGGCATGATTGCCGCCAGCGGCATCCGCAGGTATTCTTCGGGTGCGGCTTTGCCGTTTCACATCACGGGGGGAAGCAAATGGAAATCCAGGCAGGCAGTGTGGCGCCCGACTTTGCGCTCGCGGCGCACAATACCGACCACAAAATTTCGCTTGCCGCTTACCGCGGGCGGCGCACCGTCGTGTCGTTTCTGCCCTTCGCCTTCACCGGCGGGTGAAAGAACCAGGTGAGCGGGTTCCGTGCGAACTACGATGAATTCAGAAAGCTGGGCTGCGAAATCCTGCAGATCAGCGCCGATCCCCTTCCCAGCCTCAAGGCGTGGGCCGAACAGCTGGGTGGGCTGCCTTTCCCGCTGCTGTCGGATTACTGGCCGCACGGCGCGGTGGGCAAGGCCTACGGCGTTTTCAACGAGGAACGCGGCATGGACAAGCGTTCGGTGTTTTTGCTCGACGCCCAAGGCATCGTGCGCTACGCCAGGGTCTACGAACCCGGGACCATTCCCGAAAGCGGGGATCTTCTCGAGCGCCTGCGCCAGATCTGACGCGACACCGCGGCGGTGGCCGCCTCCCTGCAGGGGGGGCAGCTCACACATAAGTAGTTGTTTTTATTGAAATAACTGTCCTAGCGGCGGCTGGCTGCGCCCGCGGCATGCGGTGGGCCGGATCCCGCCGCATTCGCCGTTTTCCGCTCCCGGTCGAGGGTAGATGAGCGGCATTGCAATCAATGATCGGCGGCGTCTTCGAAATCGGGACCGAGGTTTTCGCGGTGCTCGTGGCTGCCCTGCGGCTCGTCGTGCAGCTCTTCTTCGGCGACGGGCGCGCATTCAACTTCGGTATCGACAGCGGCAAGTTCGCTGTTTGTGTGCGGGCCGACGTAACGGTCGAGCGGACGACATACCCGGCGCGGCAGATTCCACTGTGCTGCGCGTTCGGCCGCCTCGCGGGCGAGCGCCGGGTCGAAGAGCATGGCGAAACTGGCGGGTTGTGGCGACGTCGCATGTTTCATGAGATCTCCATCGGCAGGGTTGAGGGCTGGCAGCGGCATATAAACACGAATGGAGTTACTTTATCGTGCCGGGGTGAGGGTGAAATCGGCGAAATGCTGAATTTTCTATAGGAAAAATACCTATGCTGCGCGCTGCCGCGGCCCCGGTGCCTGATCGGTGTAGGATAATGACGGAAGGCCGCTGCGCTGATGCGCCGATGATCCATGGAAACCATACGATTTCAATTGCAGGACGAGTCCATCAGGCTGTGCGATCTGCTCAAGCTCGCCGGCATCGCCGGAAGCGGCGGCGAGGGCAAACACCTGGTGGCCGAAGGGCTGGTGACGGTGGATGGTCTGCCGGAGAGCCGCAAGACCGCCAGAATACGCGTCGGCCAGACGGTCGCATGCCGCGGCGCGAAAATCGTCGTACTCGCGAAATCCGCGCGGGAGTAACCACGGGATCCCGTCTCGCCGGACTCGCAGTCAAACCCGGTTTCTCGGCAGACCTGCGGGACGGACTGCCGCCCAATCGTCGCGTTCCGGATGCGCGAAAAAGGAGCCATGGAATGCGATTTCGCAAGATGGTGGTGTCCGTAATGACGGGCACGGTGCTGTCTTTCAATGCAATGGCCCAGAGCTATCCCGAGAAAGCGGTGCGCGCCGTCGTGCCATTTCCTGCAGGCGGGGCCGCCGACATCGTCGCGCGGCATCTCACGACGCGGCTGGCCGAGGCCATCGGCCAGCCGATCATCGTCGACAATCGTGGTGGCGCCGGCGGCATGATCGGCGCCGAGAATGTCGCGCGCGCGGCAGCCGACGGCTACACGCTGCTCATCGCATCGTCGAGCGTGCTGTCGATCAATCCGCACTTCGGCGCAAAAGCCTCGTATGACGTGCTGAAGAGCTTCGCGCCCATCGTGCAGATCGGTCATGCGCCGAACGTGCTGGCGGTGCACCCGTCGGTGCCGGCCACAACCGTCAAGGAATTGATCGCAGTGGCCAAAGCGAGGCCCGGCATGCTCGCCCATGCTTCGAACGGCGCCGGCACGCTGAGCCACCTGACCGGGGAGCTGTTCGCACAGCGCGCCGGCATCAGGATGCTGCACGTGCCGTACAAGGGTGCGGCGCCGGCGGTGATCGATACGGTAGCGGGCAATGTGTCGGTGTTGTTTGCTGCCTATCCGAGTGTCTCCGCGCAAACGCGCGCGGGTCGCCTGCGGGCGCTCGCCGTGACCAGCGCGAGACGCATTGCCATTGCGCCAGAATTGCCGGCGGTGGCCGAGGCTCTGCCGGGCTTCGAGTCCAGCCAGTGGTGGGGGCTTTACGGCCCGGCGGGTCTGCCGGCGCCCATCGGCGACAGACTCAACGCCGCGGCCAACAAGGTGCTGGCGACCGATGGCATCAAAAAAGCCCTCGCCCTCGACGGCGCGGCGCCCTCCGGCGGCACGGCGGCGGCGCTGACCGCCTACCACAAGGCCGATTACGAGAAATGGGGCGAAGTGATCGCCAGAGCCGGCATCAAGGCCAACTGAACGGGCCTCGCATGTCTCGGGATGCCACGCCGGTCGCGGCGACCCAACGTTTTGCCGAATTTGCCGCCGGACTGGATTACGCGTTCTTGCCGGAAACCGT
>JBKBXX010000021.1:0-34738 GCA_046313915.1 Burkholderiales bacterium
TGGTGCTCGCCGCGCAGTATCAGTCACTCGCCGCGGTGGTGCTGGGCACCACGCTCGGCATGATGATCGCCAACGTGCCGGTGGTGGTGCTGGGCAACGCCATGGCACATCGCATCCCGTTACGCGCGGTGCACGTCACGGCCGCGCTGATGTTCGCAGCGCTCGGCGTATTCGCGCTGTTCGGGCCCCAGCCGGCATGATGAGCGCCCCGGGTTTCCGGAAAAACTTCACGAGCGGCGAAAAAATCCGGGCAGTGCCCGCTTTCCTCGAGAGCCGCTGGCCGCCGGGGTGATGAATGCACACGAGGAAATGCGGCGTGACCGCGGTGCAAGATAGAGGAAGTCGCGGCCGCCCAAAAGGGATGATTTGCTGCCTCGCGATCGGGCCAAGCTCAGTTCCATTCGGTGGGACTGAACAGATAGCCTTTGGCGCGGACGGTCTTGATGCGCCTGGGGTTGCTGGTGTCGTCGCCGAGCCGCCGGCGCAGGCGGGAGACGCGCATGTCGATCGAGCGGTCGAGCCCGTCATGGCCGATGCCGCGCAGCCGCGCCATGATGTCGTCGCGCGACAGCACGCTGCCGGCGTGACTGGCGAGCAGCCACAACAGATCGAATTCCGCAGTGGTGAAAGACAGCTCCTGGCCGCCGAGATATACCGAGCGCGTGCGCTGGTCGAGCCGCAGCTGGCCGAAACGGTATTCGTCGGGCGTGCCGGAGGCGGCGACCGGACCGGTCGCTGCGGTGCCGGCGTGGCGCAGCCGGGACATGATGTGCGCCAATACGACTCGCGGCTGGACCGGTTTGGGGAGGTAGTCGTCAGCGCCCAGTTCGAGCCCGAGCACGTGATCGGCTTCATCGGTGCGCCCGGTCATCATGATGATCGGGCCTTTGTAGAAAGGCCTGACTTCGCGGCAGACGTCGAACCCGTCCTTGCCCGGCAGATTGCCGTCGAGCACGACCGCGGCCGGTTGCGTGGCGATGATGCGGTTGACCGCGTTGTCGCCGCGCGTTTCGAGATCGATCGCCAGCCCCTCTTTTTCCAGATATCTGGAAAGAATGAGGGCGGTAAGTTCGTCATCCTCGACCAGCAGGATTTTTCTTTGTTCGACTTGTGACATAGCGTGTGCCCCAATCCCTTCTGCCGACACAGCCGTTTGCGGCAGGCTGGCGCAAAAACACCGAAGCCGTTCTCTGTGGCAACGTGGTCGCAGAGGTATGCCATAGCCGCAACCCCGGCTTGTCCCGGATCGTGATTTTGTTAACGGCAACTCCCACGGTGACCTTTAGCAGGGGTATCAGCGGGGAAGTGGACATGACGGCGGGAGCAGCTGGCAAGCGGCAATGCGAGGGCGGCGCGTGGCCACGCAGCCGTTTGCTGCGTGGCACCAATGAGGCGGCTGCCTGAGCCGCGGCAAATGAAAAAGGGCAGCCGAAGCCGCCCTTTCCGCCGCCATCAAGGAATGCGGTTTATGCCGCCGCAGCCTTGGACTTGGCCGGGGTCTTGCTGCCGTATTTCTGCCTGAACTTCTCGACGCGCCCCGCGGTATCGACGATTTTCTGCTTGCCGGTATAGAACGGATGGCACGCCGAGCACACCTCGACGTGCAGATCCTTGCCCAGCGTGGAACGCGTCGTCCACGTGTTGCCGCAGCTGCAGGCGACGCTTATCTCATTGTATTCAGGGTGAATTTTGGTTTTCATGACAGTGTCCACACGGACCGGCCCAAGACCGGTAAGGGCGCGATTATCGCCGAAACACGAACCGCTTGCAAGTTCACGGTTTCCTCACAGCGCCTCGGCGACTGCCTTGCCGAGATCGGTGGTCGTCGCCTTGCCGCCCAGATCGGGCGTCCTGGGGCCGCTTTGCAGCACCGTTTCTATGGCTTTCACCACGGCGGCGCCTGCTTCGGGGCATCCCAGATGGTCGAGCATCATCGCGCCCGACCAGATCTGGCCGATCGGATTGGCGATTTTTTTGCCGTAGATATCAGGCGCCGAACCGTGCACCGGCTCGAACAATGAGGGGAAGGTGCGCTCCGGATTGATGTTGGCCGAAGGCGCGATGCCGATGGTGCCGGTTGCGGCGGGTCCGAGGTCGGACAGGATGTCGCCGAACAAGTTGGAAGCGACCACGACGTCGAACCAGTCGGGGTGCATCACGAAATGCGCCGACAAGATGTCGATGTGAAACTGGTCGACCCTGACGTCGGGGTAATTGGCGGCCATCGCCCTGACGCGCTCGTCCCAGTACGGCATCGAGATCGAAATGCCGTTCGACTTGGTCGCCGAAGTGAGGTGTTTCTTCGGCCGGCTTTTCGCGAGCTCGAACGCGAACTTCAGAATGCGGTCGATGCCATGACGCGAGAATATCGCCTGCTGCGTCACGAATTCGCGCTCGGTTCCGCCGTACATGCGGCCGCCGATCGACGAGTATTCGCCTTCGCTGTTTTCCCGCACCACCCAGAAATCGATGTCGCCCGGCTTGCGGTCGGCCAGCGGACACTTCATGCCGGGCATCAGCCGCACCGGGCGCAGATTCACATACTGGTCATAACCGCGCCGGAAAGGGATCAGCAGTCCCCACAGCGAGACGTGGTCGGGCAGCTTGGCGGGCCAGCCCACCGCGCCGAAATAGATCGCGTCGTGCTGCTTGAGGCGGTCGAGGCCGTCCTCCGGCATCATGCGCCCGTGCTTGTCGTAGTAGTCGCAGCTCCAGTCGAACTCGTCGAACTGCCAGCGGATGTCGAATTTGCGGCCGACGGCTTCCAGTACGCGCAGGCCTTCGGGCATCACTTCCTTGCCAATGCCGTCACCGGGGATGACGGCGATGCGAAACTGCTTCATTTTGATGGGTTCTCCGAAAAATGCAGGGCCGAAAACGGCTTGGTGAGGTGGGGAATGCACCAGCTCGGGGCGTTATTGTCGTCCGCATCGTCCGGCGGGTCAACCGCGGCGCGCCGCTGCAGGCAGCGCCTCAGCGCAACAAAGGCCGCTGGCCGGGCGCCCAGTTTTCGAGAAGCGCGCAACAGGCGATGATCGTCTGCTGCGCGGTCGGGGGATCGACGACAGTGAAAAAGGAGTTGCCGGCGATGACGGACAGCTCAACGAAATAATTCTGGCCCGGCCGCGTTTCCAGCTCGAGTTTTCCCTGGTCTTGCCCCACGCCGTTGAGCACATGCTGACCGGGATTCACGTCGATCCGGAAATACGCGCGCGGCAGCGTGGCGCCGATCAGGCGGCCGTCGACATAGAGCACGCTGTCCGGCTGGTCGCCGCCGCCCATGTCGACGCGGTAGACGTAAATCGCGGCGGTCGCGGGGTGGGAGATGAAGCGTTTCGCTTCGGCGTCGCGGCCAAGCGATGCCTCGGGGGTCGAGGCGCAGCCGCCGAGTGTCGTCAGCAGCAGTAGCAATGCCGGCAGATATTTGAGATAGCTGTTCATGAGCCAGGCCGGACGTTTCATGCTCTGCCGCGATTTTATCAGTTCGCGGCCCGGCGGGGTACGCGGCGCGGCAGCGGTTGGTTGCCGCGCCGCCTCAGAAAGGCGAGAGCAGTTCGCTGCGCAGGACCGCTTCCCGTCCGGCCTGCTCGTCCATCCGCCGCAAAAAGGTGAATGCCGCTCCGGTGCGTGTGGTACCCAGCACGGTGTGCTCGACGAAATAGATTTTTCCCGCTTCGGTATCGAGCGTGATGACCGCGTTTTGCTGTCCGAAACCGGCGATGCGGTGCCGGCCCGGCGCTACCACCCAGCGGTAATAGGTGTCGCGATAGGTGGTGAGCGAGCCGCCGTCATCGAGCATCAGCGAACCGACTTGCCGCGAGTCCATCGGGGTGCGCACGATGTAGATCACGGACTGGTTCGGCACGGCTTCGAATTTCTTGGCCTGGAGGTCTTGCGGGGTCGGCGGCAAGGGGGCACAGGCGGTGAACAATGCAGCGGTCAGAATGAACAGTCCCGTTATCGATTTCGACATAAAACCTCCTTCGGTTCCGGCGGGCGGATGACGGCAACGAGGGGCGCTTCCGTCCCGTGCTCGTGCCGGTATGTCGCCAACGACGAAACGGGCCCTATTATTCCAGTGGCGGGCCGCATTTTGATCGGACTCCAGGTTATAATTATAACTGATTGTATTAAAAAGACATTTTTAAACCGCGGCACGTTCCATCGCTGCGACGGGCAGGATTTCGTGTTGGAGCTGCTGAAGCACGGATTTTTCCCCGCGCGATCAGCCCCGCCGCATGCGATCGAAGAAGTAGCACGGCGGAGGGCGGAGCAGGGGCCCCATGGGTTCATGGGGATGCGACCCCGGAGACGGGCAGGATTTCGTGTTGGAGCTGCTGAAGCACGGATTTTTCCCCGCGCGATCAGCCCCGCCGCATGCTATCGAAGAAATCCGCGTTGTTCTTCGCGGCCCTGACCTTGTCGATCAGGAATTCCGCGGCCTCCAGCTCGTCCATCGGGTAGAGCAGTTTCCTCAGCACCCAGATTTTCTGCAGGATGTCCTTGTTGATCAGCAGTTCCTCGCGGCGCGTGCCCGAGCGGTTGACGTTGATTGCCGGATAGATCCGTTTCTCGGCCATGCGCCGGTCGAGGTGGATTTCCATGTTGCCGGTGCCTTTGAATTCCTCGTAGATCACGTCGTCCATGCGCGAGCCGGTATCGATCAGCGCGGTGGCGATGATGGTGAGCGAGCCGCCTTCCTCGATGTTGCGGGCGGCGCCGAAAAACCGTTTGGGACGCTGCAGGGCGTTGGCGTCCACGCCGCCGGTCAGCACCTTGCCCGAGGCCGGCACCACGGTATTGTAGGCACGCGCCAAGCGGGTGATCGAATCGAGCAGGATCACCACGTCTTTCTTGTGCTCGACCAGGCGCTTGGCTTTTTCGATCACCATTTCGGCGACCTGCACGTGGCGGGTGGCCGGCTCGTCGAAAGTGGAGGAAACCACTTCGCCTTTCACCGAGCGCTGCATCTCGGTCACTTCCTCGGGCCGCTCGTCGATCAGCAGCACGATCAGCACCACTTCGGGATGGTTGGCGACGATGGCGTGGGCCATGTGCTGCATCAGCACCGTCTTGCCGGCCTTGGGCGGCGAGACGATCAGGCCGCGCTGGCCTTTGCCGATGGGCGCGATGATGTCGATGATGCGGCCGGTGATGTTTTCTTCCGACTTGATGTCGCGTTCGAGCCTGAGCTGCTCGGTCGGGAACAGCGGCGTCAGGTTTTCGAACAGGATCTTGTTCTTGGAATTCTCGGGCGGCTCGTCGTTGACCTTGTCGACCTTGACCAGCGCGAAATAGCGCTCGCCGTCCTTGGGGGTGCGGATCTCGCCTTCGATGGTGTCGCCGGTGTGCAGGTTGAAACGCCGGATCTGGCTGGGCGAGACGTAGATGTCGTCGGTACCCGCCAGATAGGAGGTGTCGGGCGAGCGCAGGAAACCGAAACCGTCGGGCAGCACCTCGAGCGTGCCGCCGCCGTAGATGCTCTCGCCTTTCTTGGCCTGGTTCTTGAGCAGCGCGAAAATCAGCTCCTGCTTGCGCAGGCGGTTGGCGCCGTCGATTTCATTTTTGGCGGCCATGTCGACGAGCTCGCCGACGTGGAGATTTTTCAGGTCAGATAGATGCATATGCCGATAGCACCGCTACATTAGGGATGGAACCAGGGAAAAGAAGCGGGAGGATCAAACCCGCGCCGGAACTGCTCGAATTGATTGCAGAAGGAACGGCCTTGTTCAGGCGCAGGCAGGAAGCGTATAGCGTTTAAATATGGCTGTCAATAAAGGCGGTCAACTGGGATTTGGAAAGCGCGCCGACCTTGGTGGCCTCGACGCTGCCGTTCTTGAACAGCATCAGGGTCGGGATGCCGCGTATCCCGTATTTGGGTGGCGTGGCCTGGTTTTCGTCGATGTTGAGTTTGGCGACCTTGAGCTTGCCGGCGTATTCCTTCGCGATTTCGTCGAGGATGGGGGCGATCATCTTACAGGGGCCGCACCACTCGGCCCAGTAATCGACCAGGACCGGCGCCGGGGACTGCAGGACCTCGATCTCGAAATTGTCGTCGGTGACGTGATGTATGTGCTCGTTCATGATGGCCTTGTTGTTGATTGACGATGGATGGAAGGGGCAGCCGCGGGCGCGGCAACGGCAATCGCAGGAATTATGCTAACCAAATTCGTACACGATGGGAAGCGTCTGCCATGCGAGATGGCCGATACCACGCTAGGGTCTTGTTTCTGCTAGAATATGGTCTCTTTTGCCGGTTTCAAGGGCGTTGAACACACCAGCTGAGGAGCGTTATGACTTACGTTGTCACCGAGGCGTGCATCAAGTGCAAATACACCGATTGCGTCGATGTTTGCCCGGTAGATTGTTTCCGCGAAGGCCCCAACATGCTCGTCATCGATCCCGACGAGTGCATCGATTGCACGCTTTGCGTGGCGGAATGCCCGGTCGAAGCGATATACGCCGAGGACGATGTTCCCGACGACCAGCGCGATTTCACCCGCCTCAACGCGGAATTGGCGAAAATATGGAAGCCGATCATCGAGAAAAAGGACGCGCCGGCTGATGCGGACGAATGGGCCAAGGTCAAAGAGAAAAGGCACCTGCTCGAGAAGTAGGGGCTCTGCCCCGAAACCGCATCAGGCGTGTGCGCCGCGGTCGCATCCCGCATAAGCGGGCCCCTGCTCCGCGCTTCGCACCCGCATGCGTCCGAATGGGCCAAGGTCAAAGAGAAAAGGCACCTGCTCGAGAAGTAGGGGCTCTGCCCCGAAACCGCATCAGGCGTGTGCGCCGCGGTCGCATCCCGCATAAGCGGGCCCCTGCTCCGCGCTTCGCACCCGCATGCGTCCGCGACGGGAAGCGCAGCGCACATGGGGCGCTGAGGCGGTGGCGGCAGCCCGCGCGGCCCTGAAGCGTCCCGATGCCTGGAAATCCGCCTGCCGGTCTGTGTAACCGCTCGTTGCCGCCGGCACGGCTGCTGCAGGAAGCGGCAGCCACCATCGTCGCCGAACAGCAGGCGCGCCTTCCCGACCTGCGCGGCGTCGTCGTCGTGCTGCCGCACCGCCACGCGGCGAGCCCTTTCGCGGCCGCGCTGCACGCGGCGGCGGGCCGGCAGCCGTTGCTGCTGCCCCGGCTGTTTACCCTGCGCGACCTCGCCGCGGCCGTGCCGCTTGAGCAGCCGCCATTCGCGGAAGCCGTGCGGCTCGCGGAACTCTACGCGGCGCTGCGCAGCAGGAAGTGGTTTCCCGATAACGAGCTGTGGGGGGTTGCCGGGGAGCTCGTGACGCTCATCGACGAACTCACCCGCCATCGCATCACGCTGCCGCATACGCTCGCCGAGTTCACGCGGCAGCTCGAAGCCGCCTACCGCACGCGCGGCGAAGCGCTCAATTTCGAGGCGCGCGTGGTGCACGAGCTATGGCATGCGGCTTCGGCGGGCGGCGATGGCCGGCTGGACGCCGAAAGCCGCTATCAGCTGCAACTCGCGCGCATCGCGCGCGAAGCCGCGCTGCCGCTCTACGCGCTGGCATTGCCGCAGCTCGCGCCCGCCGAAGCCGCGTTCCTTGTCGAATATGCGAAGCGCGCGCCGGTCACGGCGTTCGTCGCCGGCGACGGCGAGCAAGGCTCGTGTGCCGCGTTGCTGCGCGCGGTGTGGCCGCTGCCCGGCGAGCAGGCGCCCGCGCTGCGGGAACGCGCGCTGGGTTTTGCGGCGGCTGCTCCCGCCAGCCCGCTCGCCCCCCGTCTGCGGCTGTTCGCCGCGGCGAGCCTCGAGCAGGAAGCGCAGGCGATCGACGTCGCCATTCGCGAGTGGCTCGTCGCCGGCAAGAAAAACATCGCTGTGGTGGTGCTGGACCGGCTGGTGGCGCGCCGGGCGCGGGCGCTGCTCGAGCGCGCGGGCGTGATGGTCGAGGACGAGGGCGGCTGGGCGTTTTCGACCACCAGCGCGAGCACCGTGCTCGGACGCTGGCTCGATGCCGTCGCGAGCGACTACTATTACCAGGACCTGCTCGACCTGCTCAAGTCGCCGTTCGTGCTTTCCGACTGGCCGCCGGCGCGGCGCAAGCGCGCAGTCCATGAATTCGAGCGGGCCGTGCGGGCAAAAAGCGTGGTGCAGGGTCTTGCCCGTTACCAGTCGCTGCCCGGCGACATGGCGGACGCGCAGACGGCCGCCGACGTTGCGCAGATCCTCGGCCGCCTCAAGCAGGCCGACGAGGCGCTCGGCCGCCAGCGGCGCACGCTGGGTGAATGGCTGGCGGCAATGCTCGCGGGTCTGCGGCTGCTGGGCGCCGAGGGGGGGCTCGCCCGCGACAGCGCCGGCAGCGAGCTTCTGGCGCTGATCGTGCGCCGCGCCGCCGAGCTCGAGACGAGCGGCGTGCGCTTTGCTTTGCGCGAGTGGCGCGCGTGGCTGAACCGCGAGCTGGAAGGCGAAACCTACCGCGATCCCACCTTGTCCAGCCCGGTGGTGTTCACCAGCCTCGCGCAAAGCCGTTTGCGGGATTTCGAAGGGGTGATCGTGGCGGGTGCCGATGCCCGGCATTTGCCGGCGCATTCGCGCGCGGGGGCTTTTCTCAACGAGCCGGTGCGCGCGGAACTGAAGCTGCCCACGGCGCGCGAGCGCGCCGAGCGCGAGCGCGAGGATCTGGTGCTGCTGCTCGCCGCCGCGCCGACGGTGCTGGTGACGTGGCAGGCGGAAAAAGATGCCGAACCCAACCTGCTGAGCCCGTTTTTCGCGCGTCTGCAGACTTTCCACGAACTCGCCTATCACGACGATCTTGCCGATCGCGAACTCGTCGCGCGCATCGCGCGGGCCCGGATCGTGCCGGAGGGGAGCGCCGCCGCGGCATTGCCGCAGACCGCGCCGCCGGCGCCGTCCGCCACCGCAGCGCTGGTCCCGCGCAAGATTTCCGCGAGCGGCTACGCGAGCCTGGTGGCGTGCCCCTACCAGTTTTTCGCGCGCCACGTGCTGCGTCTCAACGAGCTCGACGAAGTGAGTGAGGCGTTGGAAAAACGCGATTTCGGCTTGCTGGTGCACGACATCCTCGCGCGTTTCCATACCCGCCACCCGCGCGTGGCGGGCAAGGACCGCGCCGCGCTCGCCGCCGACCTCGAAGCGATCAGCGAAGCAGTGTTCGCGCCGGCGCTCGCCATCAATTACCTGAGTCGCGGCTGGCTGGTGCAATGGCGGGTGCTGATACCGCACTACCTCGACTGGCAGGCGGAGCGCGAATGCCGGGGCTGGCGCTGGCACGCCGGCGAGGATATGCGCGAGCGGGCGGTGACGCTGGAAGACGGCAGGCAGGTCGTGCTGCGCGGCCGGCTCGATCGCGTCGACACTCGCGATGATGGCAGCATGGCGGTCCTCGACTACAAGACGCAGAGCGAGCGCGTGCTCAAGGAAAAGCTTGCGTCTGCCGGCGAGGATGTGCAGCTGCCGTGCTATCTGCTGCTGATCGACCGGCCGCAGGCGCAGGCGGCGTATCTGAGTTTCGACCGCAACGGCGTGCACGAAATCGCCTTGCAGGAGGATGCCGCGGCGCTGGCCGAGGCGACGCTGGCGCGGCTGCGCGAGATGTTCGACGCGCTTTACCGGCGCGCGCAATTGCGCGCGCAGGGCGTGGAAAGCGTGTGCGCGTGGTGTGAAATGAAAGGCCTGTGCCGCCGGCAGTACTGGGAGCGCCGGTGAAGCGGACGAACGACATCATCGCCGCCGCCCTCGATTCTGCGAAGAGCAGCGTGGTGGAGGCGTGCGCAGGCAGCGGCAAAACCTGGCTTCTGGTATCGCGCATCGTGCGCCTGCTGCTCGACGGCGCCGAGCCGTCGCAGATCCTCGCGATCACTTTTACGCGCAAGGCGGCGCAGGAAATGGAAGCGCGGCTGCGCGAATGGCTGCACGATCTCGCGACGAAACCCGACAGCGAAGTGCGCGAGTTTCTCGCGCAGCGCGGTCTGGACGAAGCCCGCTCCGCGGCCATGCTGCCCAGGGCCCGCGGCCTTTATGAAACCGTGCTGATGGCGCAGCCGGGCATCACCTTGACCACTTTCCACGGCTGGTTCCTGAACATCCTGCAGCGCGCGCCCCTCAATCACGGGCTGCCCGCGGGCATCACGCTGCAGGAACGCACTTCGCAGTTGATCGACGAGGCATGGGAGAAGTTCGCAGAAGAGCTGCGCGCCGATCCGGCGGGGCAGGCGGCGCAGGGGCTCGACTGGCTGTTTCGCGAAATCGGGCTGGAAAACACGCGTCGCGTGCTGCTGGGTTTCCTGGCGCGGCGCGCCGAATGGTGGGCTTACACTTTCGGACGGCAAGACGCGGTGGCGCATGCGCTGGAGGAAATCCGCGCTGCGCTGTCGTGCGATCCCAATGCCGATCCGCTCGAGGCGCTTTTCGCCGACGGCGGTTTTACGGCCATGCTGGGCGAATATGCCGAATTGCTCGCACTGAAAGAGACCAGGACCGATGCAGATTTCGCAGAGGATCTTGCGGCCGCCGCTACGCTCCGCGATCACGCATCGCGTTTTGCCGCTTTGCGAGCGGTGGTGTTCACGGACAAAGGCGAATTGCGGAAGCGAAAAGTTACCAAGAATCCCCCGGCCCGACTGGGCGCCGCCGGCGATGCAAGGCTGGTCGAGTTGCACCAGGCCATCGGTGAGCGCCTCGCCAAGATCGCAGATCGGCTGAAAGAGCGGCGCCACTACCAGTTCAACCGCGCGGTGCTCACCTGCGGTGCGCGGCTGCTCGACACCTATCAGAGGCTGAAAGCCGGGCAGCAGTGCCTCGATTACAACGATCTCGAGTGGCGCGCCTGGGAACTGCTGAATCACGGCGATTACGCCGAATTCATGCAATACAAGCTCGATTCGCGCTACCGGCACATCCTGCTCGACGAATTCCAGGACACCAATCCGCTGCAGTGGCACGTGCTGCTCGCCTGGCTCGATGCCGCGGTGGCCACCGAGATGAGGCCGACGGTGTTCCTGGTGGGCGACCCCAAACAGGCGATATACCGTTTTCGTCGCGCCGATCCGCGGCTGTTCGAGGTGGCAGCGGAGTTTCTCGTGCGCGAGTTCGGCGCCGCGCGCCTCGAGCAGCGCGAATCCCGCCGCAACGCGCCGGCATTGCTGGATGTAGTTAACTCATTGTTTTCAAATGAAAATTTGTTTGACCCCGATTTCCGGGAGCACATCGCCCACGATCCAGGTCTGCCCGGCCGGATCGAAGTGCTGCCCTTGCCGGAAGCGCAAGCGCCGCTCGCGCCGGCGACACTGCGCCTGCGCAATCCGCTGCTGGAGCCGCGCCGCGAGGAGGAAGCCGTGCGCGAAGCCGAAGCGCTGCAATTCGCCGCCAAGGTCGGGGAAATCGTCGGCGCCTGGCAAGTGAGGGACAAGGACGGCGCCACGCGCGCCGCCGAATATCGCGACATCATGGTGCTGGTGCGCCAGCGCACCCATCTCGCGGTCTATGAGCGGGCACTGCGGCGCGCCCACATTCCCTATGTGACTTCGCGCCAGGGCGGTCTGCTCGATACGCTCGAAGCCGACGACATGAGCGCGCTGCTCGAATTCCTGATCGTGCCATTTGCCGATCTCAGGCTCGCGCAGGTGCTGCGCTCCCCCGTGTTCGGTTGCTCCGATGAAGACCTGCTGGCGCTCGCCGCAGTCGAAGAAGGCAGCTGGTGGAACAGGCTCGAGCGGCTCGCCGCCAGCGGCGCGGCGAGCGCGGCGCTCGTTCGCGCGTGGAAGCTGCTCGCTTCATGGATGAAGCTCGCCGACAGGCTGCCGGTGCACGATCTGCTGAACCGCATCTATTTCGAAGGCGACGTGCCCGCGCGCTATGCCGCGGCGGTGCCCGATTCCATGCGGCTTGCCGTGCGGTCCAATCTGCGCGCGTTCATGGAGCTCGCGCTCACCATAGACGCCGGGCGCTATCCGAGCCTGCCGCGCTTCATCGCGCAGCTCGCGCAAATGCGCAGCGGAGCCGACGAGGAAGCGCCGACGGAAGGGGTCGCCGCCGACGGCGGCAATGCACTGCGCATCTACACGGTGCACGGCGCGAAAGGACTCGAAGCTCCGGTGGTGTTCATGCTGGACGCCCATTTTTCTCCGGCGCCGGACCGGGGTTACGCCGCGTTGCTCGACTGGCCGCCGGGCGAGGCGAAGCCGCGGCGTTTCGCATTCCAGACCGTGGCGCGGGAGGCAATCGCCGCCCACGACGCGCTGCTTGGCGCCGAAGCCGCGATCGCCGCGCGCGAAAACCTGAACTTGCTCTATGTCGCCATGACCCGCGCGCGGCAGGTGCTGATCGTGAGCGGCACGCCGGGCCGCAAAGCCGGCGATTCGTGGTACGGCAAAATCGAGCGCGCCTGCGCGGCGGCCGCGGAAACCGTCGCCGGGCGCCCGCCGCTGCCGGTGGCGGAGAAGACCGCCGCTGCCATCGGGGTGGCGGCAGCGCCGCCCCGGCCGGAAACAGAAACGCGCGGCGTGCTCGCGCGCCCGCTCGCGATCGGCACGCGCCGGCCTTTCGTCGACACTGCGCAAACCCGTTACGGCACGCAATTTCATCTGCTGATGGAAAAACTGACTGCGGCGCCGCTGCCGCCGCCGAAAGAAGCGTTGCGCCAGATGCTTGCCATTGCCGAGCCCGACTTCAGCCGCATGTACGACGAGGCATTGCAGTTGCTGCACCATCCCCGCCTGCGCAGGTTTTATGATCCCGCGCAGTTCGTCTCGGCGTCGAACGAAATGTCTTTCAGCGACGGCACGGTGTCGCGTATCGACCGGCTGGTCGAGTTCGAAGACGCGGTATGGGTGATCGACTACAAAACCGGCGAAGACGTGACGCCTGAAAACGCTGCCCAGGCGGCAGCGCGCCACCGCCCGCAGCTCGCCGCCTATTGCGCCGCGATGCGCCGGGTCTTCCGCGGCAAGGCGGTGCACGGTCTGATCGTGTTCCGCGGCGGTGTGACGCACGAGTTCATGCCATGACGGGCCGGCCGGCGCGCTGCGCTTCGCTCCTCCGGCCGGGGCCGATTGACGGTAAGATACGGGCGGATTGGCTCGGGCAACGGGAGGACCGATGAAAATCACGCATGCGCATTCGCGAGTCGTGCGGCTGCCCGCCGACGAGCCGCTCGCCGGCGGGCCGGCGACAGTCGGCGCGACGCGCGACTTCGTCACGCTCACCCTCGGCACCGACGAAGGCGTGGAAGGCATAGGCTTTACCTATTTCGGCGGCGCGCTCACCGCCGCGCTCAAAACGGCGGTCGATGCGCTGGGCGCGCTCGCCATCGGCGAAGACCCGCTGCGCATCGAGGCGCTCGTCGGGAAACTGCGCGCGGCTGCGGCGCCGAGCGGTCCGGGCGGCATCCTGACGCTGGCGCTGGCGGCGATCGACATCGCGCTGTGGGACATCCGGGGCAAGGCGTTCGAGCAGCCGCTCGCCGCGGTGCTCGGCGGGTTTCGCGATCGCGTGCCGACCTACGCGAGCGGCGCGCTGATGCGCCATTTCCCGCTGGCGCACCTCGAGAAAGCCGCGGCGCGGCTCGTCGAAAGCGGTTTCAGGCAGATGAAAACGCAACTCGCGCTGCCGGGCGCCACCAGCCCGGAGCGCGAGGTCGAGCGCATCCGCGTCGTGCGCGAGGCGGTCGGTCCCGAAATCGACCTCATGTGCGACATCAACCAGCGCTGGGACGCACGGCAGGCGATAGCGATCGGCAGCCGCCTCGAACAGTACCATCTGTACTGGCTGGAGGACGTGGTCGCGTGCGACGATTACGCGGGGCTCGCGGCGGTGAGCGCGGCGCTGGCAACGCCGGTCGCCGCCGGCGAATACGTCTACGGGCTCGCGCCTTTCCGGCACATGCTCGAAGCACGCGCGGTCGACATCGTCATGATCGACGTGCTGCGCGCGGGCGGCATCACGCAGTGGATGAAAATCGCCGGCATGGCGCAGGCGTTCAATCTGCCGGTGGTCAATCACCTGTGCCCGGAAATTTCGGTGCATCTCGTGGCCGCGATCCCCAACGGCCTGACGGTCGAGTACATGCCGTGGTCGGCAAAACTGTTCAGGGAAGTGCCGCTGCCGCAGCAAGGTGAACTCGCCGTTTCAGCGCGGCCCGGCCTCGGGCTCGAATTCGATCGCGGAGTGCTCGAACGCTTTGGAGCGGACGCATGACGTCTGCCGGCATGCGACAGACGCACCGGGGCGGGTGAGCGGCGATGGCGGGCGCCGTCTATCGCTGGCTCGACGCCAACATTTTCGAGCTCGGGCGCGAGCTGCGGTTGTCGTACCTGCCGCCGCTGATGGTCTACATGGCGGCCGGCATTTCGGGACTCACGGGCATCGTCGGCACCTTCTTTGTCAAGGACTACCTCGGGCTTTCGGCCGCGTTCCTGGCCGCGCTCGGTTTCTGGGCCGGCATCCCGTGGGCGCTCAAAATGCCGGTCGGCCACCTCGTGGACCTCGTCTGGCGCTGGAAAAGCGCGCTCGTCTATCTGGGTGCGAGCCTGATCGCGGCGAGCCTGCTGATCATGGTCGGGCTGATCAGCAGCCGCACGGCAATGGCGGCGGTGATGCCGGCGGAAGCGTGGTACGTGCTGAGCGTGCTGCTCGCGCCCGTCGGCTATGTGATCCAGGACGCGGTGGCTGATGCGATGACGGTGGAAGCCGTGCCGCGGGTGGACGAAAGCGGGCGCGAAATCGACGCCGAACGCCGCAAGCTCATGCATACCACCATGCAGACGCTGGGGCGGGTCGCGATCATCGGCGGTTCGGTGCTGGTGGCGTTGATCAATCTCTACGTCTTTTCCGGCGTGGGCGAGCTCGACGAAGCGGCCAAAGCGCGCATCTACCGCGATATCTATCTGATGGCGCTCGCGATTCCGGCGATTTCGGTGCTGGGCGTGGTGATCGCTTCCGTGCTCAAGGCGCGCGATCGGCGCAGGCTGCGGGCGCGCGGTTTCCCCGAGCAGGAAGTGAAGGCGCTGCTTGCCGAAGCCGCAGGACCGGCAAAGCCCAACTGGTGGATTCTCGGCGGCAGCCTGCTGTTCGTGGCGTTCACGCTGGCGACGGGCCTGAGCGGGTTGCGCTACGGCCAGGAAATCATATTCGCCGGCTCCTTCGCCATCATCGCCTTCCTCATCGCGCGCCTCACGCGCGTGCTCGAGGCGGAGGCGCGCGCCACCCTCGTCGGCACCGCCGTCGTCGTTTTCATTTTCCGCGCCATTCCCGGCCCCGGCGAAGGCGTGACCTGGTGGATGATAGACGAACTCGGCTTCGACCAGCAGTTCCTGTCGGTGTTGTCGCTGATCGGCAGCGCGCTGACGCTCGCCGGCATGTTCATTTTCCGGCGCTTCATGGCCGAGCGTTCCATCGCCTACGTCATCGGTTTCCTGACGGTCGTCGGCACGGTGCTGTCGCTGCCCATCGTCGGTATGTACTACGGTCTGCATCACTGGACCATGGCGATGACCGGCGGCGTGGTCGACGCGCGCTTCATCGTGCTGGTCAACACCGCACTCGAGTCGCCACTGGGCCAGATCGCCATGATCCCGATGCTCGCGTGGATCGCGCGCTGCGCGCCCGCCAATCTCAAGGCGACTTTTTTCGCGGTGATGGCCTCCTTCACCAATCTCGCGCTGTCGCTGTCGCAGCTCGGAACCAAGTACCTCAACGAGATTTTCGTCGTCACCCGCGAAGTCCGCGATCCGGGGAGCGGCGCGGTCGTCGTCGCCGCCGACTACAGCAATCTGGGCGCGCTGCTCATCACGCAGCTCGCAATCGGACTCGCGCTGCCGCTCGCGGCGATCGTTTTTGCCCGTGTGACGAAATTTCGCAGCGCCTGACGGTTTCGGGGAGGATCGCGGCCAATCCGGAGAGAATCGAGGGGCGCAGACGAGGCTGATCGGCATTGTTTATATATCTCATTGTTTTTATTGTATTATTTTCCACGGCTGCGGAGGCGGGGGAAACCGGCGCCGCGCTCGCCGGCCAAGGCGAGCTGCTGCGCGTGGTGATCGTGAGCCGCCCCGGTGTGCACGCGCCCGCCGTCTCGCCCGAGACGCTGGCGAAGTGGACGGTGTCGGAATGGCCCGATTTCGAGGTGCCGCCCGGGCACCTCACGCCGCGCGGCGGCGAACTGATGCGGTTGATGGGCACGTATTACCGCGACTATTTGGCCGCGCAGGGTCTGTTCGCGCGCAATGGCTGTCCGGCCGCGACGCACGTTCACTGGCGTGCCGATAACGAGCCGCGCGGCCGCGCGAGCGCGGAGCGCATGCGCGAAGGATTCGCGCCCGGTTGCGACCTGCCATTGCACACGATGTCCGCCAGGCGCGATCCGCTGTTTCATCCGGTCGAAGCGGGCATCTGCCGCTTCGATATCGAGGCGGCGCGTGCGGCGGTCATGGCGCGCGTCGGTGGCGATTTCGCCACGCTCGAAAAAAGCAGCCGCGAGACGATGCATGCGCTGCAGGACATTTTGCGCTGCTGCACGCCCAAATTGTGTGACAAATCCTTCGGCGGGCCGGGCGGCCCCTGCACCCTGCCCCGCTTGCCGACGCGCCTCAAGGTCGAGCCCGCGAGGGTGACGCTCACGGGCGGGATGGCGCTTGCCTCGTCTTTCGCCGAAATCCTGCTGCTCGAGTACGGCAACGGTTTTCGCGGCCGCGATTTCGGCTTCGGCCGCGCCGATCCCGCGAAAATGCGCGAGGCGCTCGTCTTGCATGCGCTCGCCCTCGACATCGTGCAGGCGACACCGTACATCGCGCGACGCCAGGGCAGCATGCTGCTCGACCGGCTGATACGCGCATTGACGGCGGCCGCGAATGAGGCGCGCTTCATCGCCTACCTCGGCCACGAGGCGAACCTCGTCCATCTCGCCGCCATGCTCGGCGCATCGTGGCAGCAGCCGGGGCATTCGCGGAACCAGACGCTGCCGGGCGGGGCGCTCGCCTTCGAACTGTGGCGCGACCGCGACGGCGGGCTCGGCGTGCATGCCTTCCATGTTGCGCAGTCGCTGAAACAGCTCGGCACCGCAGAAGCGCTCGATGGCGCCCATCCGCCGCAGCGCAGTGCGCTGCGCCTGCCGTGCAGCCGGGCCGCCGCCGGCCACTCCTGCCGGCTGGAGGATTTCGGCGCGCTGGTGCGCAGCGCGCTGGTGCCGCAATGCGTGCGCTGAGATCCCGCGGCTTGCCATTTCGTCGATCTTTCTCGAGAATTTCCGCATTCGCCGTCTTATACTGAACGCTTTATACTAAGATCAAGAGCGCCCAACAAAATGGAGCGGCACGTGTTTCATTTTGTTGAGCACTCTAAACAGCCTGGAAAACCCTCGAGGGAGGATGAGCGTGACCGACACCATCAAGTATCTGCTCGACGAGAGCCACATTCCGAAATTCTGGTACAACATCGTGGCGGACCTGCCTTCGCCACCGCCGCCGGTGCTGCATCCGGCGACACTGAAACCGGTCGGCCCCGACGATCTCGCGCCGCTGTTTCCGATGTCGCTGATCCAGCAGGAAGTCGCCACCGAGCGCGACATCGAGATCCCCGGCCCGGTGCGCGACATCTACAGGCAGTGGCGGCCGACGCCGCTGTTTCGCGCGCGGCGGCTGGAAAAAGCGCTCGATACCCCGGCGCGCATCTACTACAAGTACGAGGGCGTGAGCCCCGCCGGCTCGCACAAGCCCAACACCGCGGTGGCGCAGGCGTTCTACAACAAGGAGGCGGGAATCAAACGCATCGCCACCGAAACCGGCGCCGGCCAGTGGGGCTCCTCGCTCGCTTTCGCCGGCGCGCTGTTCGGCATCGACGTCCAGGTGTTCATGGTGCGCGTGTCGTACGACCAGAAACCCTATCGCCGCGCGCTGATGGAAACCTACGGCGCGCGTTGCGTACCTTCGCCTTCGGACGAGACGCACGCCGGTCGCGCGATACTGGCCAAGAACGCCCGGCATCCCGGCAGCCTCGGCATCGCGATCTCGGAAGCGGTCGAGATCGCGGCGAGCCGCGACGACACCAAATATGCGCTGGGCTCGGTGCTGAACCACGTGCTGCTGCACCAGACGGTGATCGGCAAGGAAGCGATGACGCAATTCGAGATGGCGGATGACCATCCCGACGTCATCGTTGGCTGCACCGGCGGCGGTTCCAATTTTGCCGGCATCGTGTTTCCTTTCCTCGGCGTGCAGTTGCGCGGCGGCCGCAAGGTGCGCATCGTCGCGGTCGAGCCTGCGGCCTGCCCCAGCCTCACCCGCGGCAAGTACGCTTACGATTTCGGCGATACCGCGCATCTCACGCCGCTTACCAAGATGCACACGCTGGGCTCGACCTTCACGCCGCCGGGTTTCCATGCCGGCGGGCTGCGCTATCACGGCATGGCGCCGCTGGTGAGCCATCTCAAGGAACTCGGTCTGATCGAAGCCGTCGCCTATCACCAGACCCGGTGTTTCGAGGCCGGGGTGCAGTTCGCGCGCGCCGAAGGCATCCTGCCGGCGCCGGAGGCGAACCACGCAGTGCGCGGCGCAATCGACGAGGCGCTGAAGTGCAGGGAAGAAGGCGTGTCGCGCGCGATACTGTTCAATCTCTGCGGCCACGGCCACTTCGACATGCAGGCCTACATCGATTATTTTTCCGGCAAGCTCACCGACCAGGAGTACGATGAGGCCGAGCTGGCGATGGCGCTCGCCGGCCTGCCATCGGTACGGGCCGCATAGCGCGGAAATCCGCGCTGCGGGGCGGGTCGCGGTCCCCGTCGTCAACCTGAAGAAGACACGTGCTGGTGCGCGAAAGCGGCACAGGAAGGACACCGTGAGCGAAGAGGCACGGCGCGAACCGGCTGCGCTCCAGGGCGCAATCGAGCTCGTCAGAACCCGGCTTGCGAACGCACGCCGCGAGCAGGCCGAGCGTTTCGTCGTCCAGTATTACGCGCAGGTCGACCCCGAGGATCTCGCCGAAAGGTCCGCGGCGGATCTCTACGGCGCCGCGCTGTCGCACCTCGGTTTTGCCCGCAAGCGGCAAGCCGGCAGGCCGCGGATCCGCGCGATCAACCCGGCGCTCGACGAGCACGGCTGGCAGTCGCCGCACACGGTGATCGAGATCGTCAACGACGACATGCCGTTTCTCGTCGATTCCGTCACCATGGCGGTCAACCGGCGCGGCCTGACGCTGCATCTTCTGATCCATCCCATCGTGCGCGTGACGCGAAACGCCGATGGCGAGCTGCTGGCGCTGCTCGAGCCCGGCGCAAGCGAAGGCATGCCGGAATCGTTCATGCACGTCGAAATCGACCGCCTCGCCGAGGCCGCCGACCGCGAGGCGCTTTGTGCCGATCTTGCGGCCGCGCTGGCCGACGTGCGTGCCGCCGTCGAAGACTGGCACGAGATGCAGGCGCGGTTAGGCGGGGTCATCGCCGAAATCGAGCACAGTGCGCCGCCGCTCGCGCCTGCGGACATCGCTGAAGCCGTGGCGTTTCTCAGGTGGCTGGGGGACAATCACTACACCTTCATCGGCTATCGCTGCCACGAGCTGGTGACGACGGAAAGCGGCGAGGCGCTGCGCGTGGTGCCGGGATCGGGTCTCGGCGTGCTGCGCGCCGCGCGTCCCGCGGAACGATCGGCGAGTTTTGCCGCGCTGCCGTCCGCGGTCCGGGCGCTCGCGCGCGAGCCGCTGCTGCTCATCGTCACCAAATCGAATTCGCGCTCGAGCGTACACCGGCCGGGCTACCTCGATTACGTCGGCGTGCAGCGTTTCGATGCGCGCGGCGCCGTATGCGGCGAGCACCGCTTCCTCGGCCTGTTCACTTCGACCGCCTACATGGCCTCGCCAGAAGACATTCCGCTGCTGCGGCGCAAGGTCGCCGCGGTCATCGCGCGCGCCGGCCTCGCGCCGGCAAGCCACGCGGGCAAGGCACTGCACAACGTGCTCGCGACCTATCCCCGCGACGAACTGTTCCAGATTTCCATCGACGAATTGCTGCAGACGGCGCTGCGCATCCTGCAGCTCGGCGAGCGCCAGCGTTTCCGCCTGTTCATGCGGCGCGACCGCTACCAGCGCTTCGTCTCCTGCCTCATCTACGTGCCGCGCGAGAATTACAACACCGAGGTGCGGCTGCGCTGGCAGCAGATCCTGACGGAGGCGTTGCACGGCACATCCACCGAGTACAGCGTGTTCGTGTCCGAGTCGGTGCTGACGCGGGTGTTGATCACGGTGCGCACCCAGCCCGGCAGCGTTCCGGAATACGACGAGAAGGAGCTCGAGGCGCGGCTCGCCGCCGCGGCGCGCCGCTGGCAGGACGACCTCAACGCGGCGCTCGCCGCGGCTGTCGGGGAGGCCCGTGGCAGCCGGCTGTTCCGGACTTACGGCGCGGCGTTTCCGGCGGGCTATCGCGAAGATCAGGCGGCGCGCAATGCGGTGGCCGATATTGAAATGATGACGCGGCTCGACGCGGAGAATCCGGTCGCCATGGCGCTCTATCAGCCGCTCGAGGCCGCGCCGGGCATCGTGCGCTTCAAGCTGTTCCACGTCGGATCGGCGGTGCCGCTTTCCGACGCGTTGCCGATGCTCGAGCACATGGGGCTGCGCGTGCTCGACGAGCGGCCCTACGAAATCGTGCCGGCGGCGGGCGAGGCCGTCTGGCTGCACGATTTCGGCTTGCAGCCGGTCGACGGCAGCGAAATCGATGTCGATGCGGTGCAGGCGGTGTTCGTGGAGGCTTTCGGGCGCCTCTACCGCGGCGAAATCGAAAACGACGACCTGAACCGTCTGGTGCTTGCCGCACGGCTCGCCGCGGACGAAGTCGTGGTGCTGCGCGCCTACGGCAAGTATCTGCGGCAGACCGGTTTCGCGCTGCCGCAGCAGTTCGTCGAGGCGACTCTTGCCCGCCACGCGCCGCTGGCGCGGATGCTGGTGAGGCTGTTCGAGCTGCGTCTGCATCCCGACGCATACGACGACGCGGCCGCGGCGCGTGAGGAGCAGGCGATCGGCCAGGCGCTCGAGCGGGTCGAAAACCTCAACGAAGACCGCGTGCTGCGCCAGTTTCTCGCGCTGATCCTCGCGACGTTGCGCACCAACCGCTGGCGCCGTGATGCGGCGGGACGCCCGCGCAGCTTCCTGTCTTTCAAGTTCGATCCGGCGCGGATTCCGGGACTGCCCGAGCCGAGGCCGATGTTCGAAATCTTCGTCTACTCGCCGCGCTTCGAGGGTGTGCATCTGCGCGGCGGCAAGGTGGCGCGCGGCGGATTGCGCTGGTCGGACCGGCCCGAGGACTTCCGTACCGAGATCCTGGGACTGCTCAAGGCGCAGATGGTGAAAAACGCGGTGATCGTGCCGGTGGGTTCCAAAGGCGGCTTCGTGCTCAAACGGGCGAGCGCGCCGGGCGAGCGCGACGCCTTGCTCATGGAAGGCATTGCGTGCTACCAGGATTTCCTGCGGGGCCTGCTCGATCTCACCGACAATCTGGTTGCCGCCGCGGTGATGCCGCCGCCGCAGGTGCGCCGGCTCGATGCCGACGATCCGTACCTGGTGGTCGCCGCGGACAAGGGTACCACGAGCTTTTCCGATCACGCCAACGCCATCGCGCAGGAATACGGCTTCTGGCTCGGCGACGCGTTCGCCTCGGGGGGCTCGGCCGGCTACGATCACAAGAAGATGGGCATCACCGCCCGCGGCGCGTGGGAAGCGGTGAAGCGCCATTTCCGTGAGATCGGCATAGACGCGCAAACCACGGATTTCACCGTCGTCGGCATCGGCGACATGTCGGGTGATGTCTTCGGCAACGGCATGCTGCTGTCGCGCCACATCAAACTGGTTGCCGCGTTCGACCACCGCCACGTGTTCCTCGATCCCGACCCCGATCCGCAAGCGTCGTTCAGGGAGCGCGCCCGGCTGTTTGCGCTGCCGCGCTCCTCGTGGGCCGACTACGATGCGCGCCTGATCTCGCAAGGCGGCGGCGTATTCGCGCGTTCGGCCAAGTCGATCGCGATTTCCTCCGAGGCCGCGCGGGTGCTCGGCATCGAGCCCGGCGCGCTGACGCCGAACGAGCTCATTGCCGCGATCCTGCGCGCGCCGGTCGATTTGCTGTACAACGGCGGTATCGGCACCTACGTCAAGGCCACCGCGGAATCGCACGCCGAAGTGGGCGACCGCGCCAACGACGGCGTGCGGGTGAACGGCGCCGAGCTGCGCTGCAAGGTGGTCGTCGAAGGCGGCAATCTCGGGCTGACCCAGCGGGGCCGCATCGAATACGCGCTGGCGGGCTGCGGCGGCAAAGGCGGCCGCATCAACACCGACGCGATCGACAATTCGGCGGGCGTCGGCACCTCGGACCAGGAAGTGAACATCAAGATCCTGCTCGGACTCGTGATGGCCGAAGGCGAGCTCACCGAGAAACAGCGCAACAGGCTGCTCGCCGAAATGACCGACGATGTCGCGGCCCACGTGCTGCGCGACAATTATTTCCAGACCCAGTCGCTTTCGATCGCGAGACGCATGGGGGTGCGGCTGCTCGATGCCCAGGCACGCTTCATCCGCTTCCTCGAGCGCGCCGGGCGCCTGAACCGCGCGCTCGAATTTCTGCCGGGCGAGGAGGAGATCGCCGAGCGCAAGGCGCGGAAAATCGGGCTCACCGCACCCGAGCTCGCAGTGCTGCTCGCGTATTCCAAGATCTGGCTGCACGAGGAATTGCTCGCCTCGGGTCTGCCCGACGATCCATGGGTCGCGACCGCGCTCGAACGCTATTTCCCCGCCGCGCTGCGCGGGCGCTATGCCGCGTACCTGCCGCGGCATCCGCTGCGGCGCGAGATCGTTTCCACCCACGTGGTGAACAGCATGGTCAACCGGGTCGGCGCCACCTTCGTGCACAGCCAGATGGAGGCGAGCGGCGCCCGCGCGCACGAAGTGGTGCGTGCCTATCTGCTGCAGCGCGAGATATTCGGTTTCGTGCCGATCTGGCGCGAGATCGAGGCGCTCGACGATCGCGTCGCCGAGCGGGTCCAGGCCGACATGCTGATCGAATCGGGGCGGCTCGCGGTCCGTGCGACGACGTGGTTTCTGCGCTCGCGATACCATGCCGCGGACATGGCGGCGACCATCACGCATTTTGCGCCTTGTGTCGGGACGCTGCATGCCGCTTTGCCGCAGCTGCTCGGCGGGGAGGCTGCGGCTGCGCTCGAACGGCGCGCCGCGGCCTATGTGGCCGAAGGGGTTCCCGAGGCGCTCGCGCGCCGCATCGCCGCCGGCGAGACCCTGTTCGCGGCGCTCGACATCGCCGATCTCGCCACGGCCAGCGCGCGGGCCGTAGACACGGTGGCGGGCGTCTACTTCGGCATCGCGGCGGCGCTCGAGCTGCCGTGGCTGCGCGAGCGGATCGGCATGCTCGCGGCCGACGGACATTGGCAGGCGCTGTCGAAACAGGCCATGCGCGATGACCTTGCGGCGCTGCAACGCGCGCTTGCGGGCGAAGTGCTGGCGGGTGGCGGCACTGATGCTGCGCCCGCCGCGTTGCTTGCGGCATGGCAGCGCCAGAAGACGGCGCAGATCGAGCGCGTGATGCGGCTGCTGGGCGAGCTGCGCGCGGTGGCCGCGCCGGATCAGGCGATGCTCGCGGTCGCGCTGCGCGAGCTGCGCAATCTGGTCGCATGCGCCTGACGGCGTGCGGCGGCCAGTCCGCCTGCGGCGCACTTTTTCCCCGCCGGGGATCGGCGGTCCTTCTGCTTCATGCTACGATCCTGCTGTCGCAACATTAGCCGCAAAAACCGAGGGAGGTCTCCGTGTTCCTTTGCCCGCGATACGCTCCTCACCACCTGAGCCGTTTTCTGTCCTGGCCGCTGGGATTCGCGCTCGGCCTGTGTCTCGTTTCCGCAGCGGCCGGCGCGGCGACGCCGACGCCGTTGCGGGTAAACGTTTTCCCCGGTGCGCAGAACCTGCCACTTTATTACGGGCTGGCGCACGGCATTTTCGAAAAGTACGGCTTGAGGATCGATCTGCAGTTCACGCCCAATTCCAGCGCGCAGCGCGCCGGCCTCGCTGAAGGCAGGTTCGAGATCGCGCACGCCGCGGTGGACAATGCAGTGGCGATGGTCGAGACGGCAAAAAAGGATGTGGTCATCGTCATGGGCGGCGACAGCAGCATGAACGAGTTCCTGGTGCGGCCCGGCATAGCCGCGGTCGGCGATCTGCGCGGCCGGACCCTGCTGGTCGACGCGCCCAATACCGCCTATGCGCTGCTCGCCAAAAAAATCCTGCTCGACAACGGCGTCAAGCCCGGCGAGTATCAGATAAAACCGGTGGGGGGCACCGCGGTGCGTGTGAAAGCGCTGCTCGCCGGCGAAGGCGAAGCCGCGATCATCAACATCCCGTTCTCGATCATCGCCAAGCAGCAGGGCATGAAAAGCCTGGGACGCAGCGTGGATCTGCTGGGACCGTACCAGGCGACCGGCGCTTTCGTGATGCGCGAATGGGCGGCGGCCAACGGCCCGCTGCTCGAACGCTATATCGCGGCTTATGTGGAAGCGTTGCGCCGGGCACTGCAGCCGGAATGCCGTGCCGAATGTCCGGCGCTGCTTGCGAAATGGCTGAAGCTCGAACCGGCGGTGGCGGAGCAGACTTACGATCTGCTGTTGCAGCCCGGTTTCGGGTTGACGCGCGACGCGCAATTCGACCGCGAAGGCTTCAAGGCGCTGCTCGCGCTGCGCGCCGAAATCGAAGGCGAGTGGGGCGGCAAGCCGCCCGCGCCCGAGCGTTATTTCGATCTCGGTTATTACGAGCGCGCGCTGCAGCGCGTGGGACGCTGAGCGCTTTGCAGCCGCGGCGCGCCAGCCGCGGATGGTGATAAAGTCTGCGGCATGCGTAATGATCGCGTTCCGGCACGCCCGACAGACGGCAGGGCGGAGGCCCCCGCCATTTCATCGACATTCCTGGTCTTTGCCCTGATCGCCGGCCACACCATGGCCAGCATGGCGGTGCTGGTGCTGCCCGCGATCGCACCCGCGGTGGCGCGCGACTACGGCTTCGATGCTTCGTTGATCGGCTACCAGATCAGCCTGGTCAGCATCGGCATGGTGGTATCGCTCAGCCTGTTCGGCAACGCCACCGCCAAGCTCGGCGCGTGCCGCACCAACCAGACGGGACACGCCATGGTGGCGGGCGGCATGCTGATCATGCTGCTGCCGTGGACGCTGTGCCTGATCGCCGGTTCGCTGGTGGTCGGCCTGGGATACGGCGTGCTCACGCCATCGGCTTCGTACCTGCTGGTGCGCTACACGCCGGCGGCGCGGCGCAATCTCTTTTTCTCGCTGCACCAGGTCGGCATTCCGCTGGGCGGCATGCTGGCCGCGCTGGCCTCGCCCGCGGTGGCGGTGCTCGCAGGATGGCGCTGGTCGGTGGCGCTGAGTGTCGCGCTGGTCTGCGGCGTCATCGTTCTGATGCAGCGCGGGCGCCGCGAGTGGGACGATGACCGCGATTCGGGCAGCCCCATCGTCACCCCCAATCCGTTCGCGGGCGTCACCGCCATCTGGCGGCACGGCACGCTGCGGCTGATGTCAGTCGCTGGAGGCTGTTTTTCCTGGGCGCAGTTCTGCACCGCGACTTTCGCGGTGGTGGCGTGTGTCGAAGCGCTCGGCATGAGTCTCATCGTCGCCGGTACCGTGCTCACGGTGGTGCAAGTGAGCAGCGCGATCGGGCGCGTGTTCATCGGCTGGCTGGTCGACCGCGTGCGCGGTACCGCGAGCGTGCTGGCGTGGACGGCGGGCGTGCTGACGCTCGCCTGTCTTGCGGCACTGGCGATGTCGCCAGGGCTGCCGCTGCCCGCGGCCTATCTGCTGTTCGCCGTCCTCGGCGGCGCTTCGGGCTGCTGGCCCGGCGCCATGCTCGCCGAAGTCGGGCGCCTCGCGCCGCACGGGCGGGTGAGCCTCGCCATCAGCGGCTCGCTGATCATCACCAATGTCGGCAAGTTCATCGGCCCCATCGTGGTTGCCAACGTCTACGCGCTGAGCAGGAGCTACGGCATCGCTTTTGCGTCCGTGGCGCTGCCCGCCGCGATTGCCGTGGCCTGCCTGGTCGCGGCGCATCGGCGCGTGGCACGCACCCCGGCGTAGGCTTTCCCGTTGTCCGGATTCCCCGTGTTTGTAACGGAGTATTGCCGCGTTCATACTTTGTTTCACTCCTTAACAGACGGATTTGCCGTTCGCGCGTTTTAATGGGAGCCATCCCGCCGCCATTTTCCGCACGATGCGTTACAGTCCAAACGGGATGGCTGTCAGCAAATATGAAAAGGAGATTGCCATGAACGCGAAAAAATCCTGCGGCATGTTGGTGGCCGCTGCCATGCTCGTCGCATCGGTTCCGGCCGTTGCCGATCCGCCCCACTGGGCACGGCACCACGCTTACCGTGATCGCGGCTACGATGACGAGGTGGTCGTCGTCGAACGCTACCGTCGCCCGGTGGTACGCGAGTACGTGGTCGAGCGGCCGGTCTACATCGAACGCCGCGTCTACCTCGAGCAGCCGATGGTGGTGGAGCGTCCGGTGTACTACCCCGGCGCGCCCGCCTACAATCCGCCGCCCGCGTACCACAACCCGCCGCCTGCTTACGGCGGCGCGCCGGCGCAGTCACCCGTTTCCATACTCGGCACGCTCGCCGGCGCCACCCTCGGCGCGGTCGCGGGGCACCAGGTCGGCCACGGCAACGGCAAAACCGCCGCCACCGTGGTGGGCAGTGTGCTCGGTGGCGTCATCGGCAGCCGCGGCTGGTAGCGGGGTGCGCGCCGCGCAGCGCTCACGGGGGCGGCCGCAGCGCCGCCCCTCGTTCACGGATTCCACGGCGCCAGCGGGCGCGATGCCGCGTCACGCCACCTTGTCGAGAAAAGCCAGCACCGCCTGGTTGAAGACTTCGGCCTGCTCGATGTTGGAAAGGTGCGCGGCGCCGGCGATGATGCGCAGCTCGGAACCCGGCAGGTTTTCGTGGATGGCGCGCGCCATTTCCGGTGGCGTGCCGTGGTCCTGGTCGCCGACCAGCACCAGCGCCGGGCACTCGATCTCTTTCAGCCGGTCGAGCAGATCGACCTTGGCGATCGCCTGGCAGCAGCCGATGAAGCCCGCGACGGGTGTTGAGCGGATGTCGTTGCCGATGCGCGTCATCACGTCACGGCGCGTGTTGCGGTAGGGTTCGGTAAACCAGCGTACGAGCGTGCTTTCGACCAGCGCCTCCATGCCTTGCTCCTGCGCGAGCTTGATGCGCTCGCTCCACATCTGGTCGGCGTTGGGCGGGCGGCGCGCGGTGGTGTCGGCGAGCACCATGCTGCGAAACACCCCCGGATACTTGAGCGCGAAGGTTTCGCCTATCATGCCGCCCATCGACAGTCCGATCCAGTGCGTCTTGGCGATGCCGAGCGCGTCGAGCATGCCTTTCACGTCGTCGGCCAGCTGCTCCAGCGTGTAAGGCCCCGGCGGCGCGTCCGAGCGGCCGTGG
The DNA here is from genome assembly GCA_046313915.1 of Burkholderiales bacterium. Classification (GTDB taxonomy): domain Bacteria; phylum Pseudomonadota; class Gammaproteobacteria; order Burkholderiales; family SG8-41; genus CAKKQX01. Next base: position 27,462 of record JBKBXX010000021.1, read on the forward strand.
CCGCGGGTGTCGAAGCGCAGCACCCTGTATTTTCGCGTCAGCGCGGCCATCTGGTCGTCCCACATGTGCAGATTGCACGCGAGCGAGTGCGACAGCGTCACCCACGGGCCTTCGCCCGCGATTTCGTAGTTGATTTCGATACCGTTGGTTTTGACTTTCATGGCGCCTTTCACCTTTCACCTTTCACCAGTTACTCCTGTCCGCTCTCCCGGTTTTGCTGTGGGAGCCAGCTTGCTGGCGATCTGCCTGTGACTCATCGGGGGCGAGCCCCCTCCCACATTTCACCTTTCACCTTCATCCTTCGCTGCCTTTAGTGGGCCTTGATGCCGGAGGCGCGCGCGATTTTGGTGAACGCGGCGATTTCCTCCGTGATCAACTTGTCGAACTGTTCGGGCGAGCTCGGTGTCGGTTCGACGCCGAGCGGTGCCCAGCGCTGCCGCACTTCGGACTCGCCCAGGATGCGCGTGATTTCCTGATTGAGTTTCGCGACGAGCGCGCGCGGTGTTTTCGACGGCGCGAGCAGGCCGTACCAGAAATCCCAGCGGTAGCCGGGCAGGCCGGACTCGGCCACGGTCGGGATGTCGGGATACTGCGCCATGCGTTTCGCGCCGGTGACGCCGATCGCGCGTGCCTTGCCGTCCTTCACCAGTCCGATGGCGCTGGCAAACGGCGAGAAAAAGAATTGCACGCGCCCGGTGACGGTTTCGGTGAGCGCTTCCGGGATGCCCTTGAACGGCACGTGCACCACATCGATCCGCGCCATGCTCCGGAACAGCTCCGCGGCGAAATGCGAGCCGCTGCCGATGCCGGCGGAAGAGTAATTGAGCTGCCCCGGTTTGGACCTGGCGAGCGCGATCAGCGCCGCCGCCGATTTCGCGTCGAGCGCCGGCGAGACGATCAGCAGCGCCGGGCCGCTGGCGGTGAGCGTGATGCCGGTGAAATCGCGCAGCGTATCGTAGGGCAGCTTGTCGTAGATGGCGGGCGCCACCGCGTGCGCCGAAGACACCGACAGCAGCGTGTAGCCGTCGGCGTTGGCGCTGGCCACGGTCTGGGCAGCGATGATGCCGCCGGCGCCCGGCCGGTTGTCGACCACCATCGGCTGTTTCCAGGCTTCGCCGAGCTTTTGCGCGATGTAGCGCGCGGCAATGTCGGGCACGCCGCCGGGAGTAAAGCCGACCACGATGCGAACCGGCTTCTGAGGGTAAGCCGCCGTTGGCGCCGAGGCCGTCTGTGCCGGCGGTGTCGCCGCCGACGCGGTTCCCGCTGCGATCGCCAACGCCAACAGGCCCCAAGACACACAATAACTAATTGTTTTTAAATACATTTTTTCCTCACTTCAAAACGGCTTGCGCCGTCACCGCATCTCAGCGCGGCGCCGCCACGCAACATCCGGAATAGGCGTTCTGCGGTTTGCCGGTGGTCAGGAAATGATGATAGCTGCCGATGAACAGATTCATGCGGTAGTAGTTGCGCACGTCGCGGTAGTTCTCGAATTTGACGTTCCTGATGATGTCGTCGCGGCTCATGCCTTTGGCCACCGCTTCGCGCATACCGGCGTCGAAATCGGCGAGCATCCGCGCCTCCTGCAGCACGTCGTGTTTGTTGCCGATGTCGCCGTGGCCGCCGAGATAGACCTCGGCGTCCATCGCGGCGATCTTCTGCAGCAGTTCCACCCATTGCTGCATCGAAGGCGTGAACGAAGGGTTGGGCCAGCTGTTCCTGGAAAACGGTCCGCCGGCGAACAGCACGCGCTCTTTCGGGAAATGGACGAAAGTGTCGCCGGGATTCTGGCCAGCGCCGAAATACAGCAGCTCGACCGTGCGCCCGCCCAGCGTCAGCGTCAGCCTCGAATCGAAAGTAAGGTCGGGCAGCACGAGCTTCACCTCGTCCGGGTCGTACTGGCGCTGCCGGAAATAGCCCTGGCGGCGTTTCATTTCGAGACCGAAGTGCTCGCGCATCATGCCCGCGGTGTCGCGGTGCGCGATGAAGGTCGCGCCTTCGCGCTTGAACACCGGATTGCCGAAATAGTGATCGCCGTGGGCATGGGTGTTGACCACCCACTTGACGGGCTTGTCGGTGGTCTTGCGGATCGCGGCGAGCAATTCCTCGGCGCGCCGCGGATGCTGGCGCGTATCGATCACCAGCACGCCTTCGTCGGTGACCAGCCACGCGTTGTTCGATTCCTGGTGGTGATACTGGAAAAACAGTCCCGGCGCGACTTCCCTCACCTTGATCGGGATGTCTTTTTCCAGCACGGCACCGTCGCCGCCCGCCTGCTGCGCGCAGGCCGGGGCCGCAAATGCCAGCGCGAGGCCGGCGGCCGGAATCCAGGCTGCGAATTGTTTCATGTCGTCCTCCGCGAAAGGAATGCGTGCTGCGGTTTTTTTCTTCGGCTGCCAGCGGCGCGCTGCGCCACATTATCCCGCAGCCGGTGGCTTTGCGACAGAGGCTAGGCTAGGCGAGTCGCACCACGATTTTCCCGACCTGGGTGTTCGATTCGATGGCGTCTTTCGCTGCCGGCATCTGTTCGAACCCGAATACCCGGTCGATCACCGGCACGATGCGCGCGGCGGCGAGCGCCGGCAATACGTCCCGCATGAAACCGCGCACAGTCTCGGCGCGCTGCTCGCCGGGCAGCCGGCTGTTCGAGACGCCGAACACCACGTAGCGGTTGGCGTGCAGCGCCTCGAGGTCGATTTCGCTTTTCATCACGCCGTCGACATAGCCGACGGTGGCGAGCCGTCCCTGGTAGGCGAGCGCGCGCAGACACTCGGGAAACACCGAGCCGCCGACGCAGTTGACGACGAGATCGGCGCCCCTGCCGCCGGTCGCTTCCCTTACCCGCGCCGCGAAATCCGGCCGGCGGGTGGCGATGCCGACATCGAGGCCGACGGCTTTGAGTTTTTCGAGCTTGTGCGGCGAACCCGAGGTGCCGATGACGTGCGCGCCCAGTGCCTTGGCGCTCTGCACGCTCGCGACACCGACACTCGAGGATACGCCGGTGACGAGCAGCCATTGCCCGGCTTGCAGCCGGCCGCAGGGGTAAAGCATTTCGTAGGCGGTGAGGAAAGACACCGGAATCGCCGCGGCCTGCTCCCACGACAGCGCGGGCGGCACCGGCATCGCCTGGTGCGCGTCCATCACCGCGTATTCGGCAAAGCCGCCGCGCGCGCGGCCCATCACGCGCTCACCCGTCCTGAACGCGGTGACGCCTTCGCCCACGGCGTGCACCGTGCCGGCGGCTTCGGTGCCGCCGATTTTCTCCTGGCCGCCGTGGAGCACGCTGCCCACGATCAGCTCGCCGCGGTTCAGCGCCGTGGCGTGCACGCGCACCACGATCTCGCCGGCCTTCGGATGCGGCAGCGGCACTTCGCGCAGCTCGAGCGCGCTTTTGCCGTCTTCGGTCCTGATCCACCACGATTTCATCGGTCGTGCCTCATTTGCGTCGCGGGCGTTTCGTGTCCCGCCCGCCGCTGGCGGCGGTTTCGGGAATCACGATCTGGGTCTGGGTGACGATCGCCACCTTGCGGCCGTCGGCATCGCTGATGGTGGTCTGCCACACCATGGTGGTGCGGCCGATGTGCAGCGGCACGGCGACGGCTTTGAGCCGCGGACCGTGGCCGGCGGCAAAGAAATTGGTCTTGGACTCGAGCGTGCTGGTGCGATGCCCCGCCGGCAGGTTGGCGACGGTGCCCGCGGCGCCCACGATGTCGGCGAAAGCCATGATGGCGCCGCCGTTGATGCGCGCGCTGCGATTCAGATGCCTCGCGCCGATGCGCATTTCGGCAACCACTTTCTTGCGGCTCAACGCGAGCAGATGCATGTCGAGCGCGCGCGGCACTCCGCGCTTGAACATTTCGCGTTCCAGCTGCGCTTGCATGACGGCGAGGCCGCGCGCCTGCTTTCGGGTCTGGGTCATGGTGTGGCTGTGCCGCGGGCCGGGCACAATAAATTTATATAAAAAACAGTCTGTTGCATGGTGAGGCGCGACGCGCGTTTGCGGCGGTGCGCCGCGAACGCACGTGTGCCGCTGCATTATCCCAGAATATGCGCGCCGGCAGCGCGGTTCCGACCACATCGTGGATGCGGAGCGCGCGTGCGTCGATGTCATATAATCGGCAACTTCCTTTTTGCAAAACGGAATCATGACGCACGGAGGCGGTTTGCGATGCTGATCAGATTCAAACTCAACGGCGACGACGTCGAAGTCCACCTCAAGAGCGGCGACCGCCTGCTGATCGACGTGCTGCGCGAGGATCTGCAACTCACCGGCACCAAGCACGGTTGCGGCATCGGTGCCTGCGGCACTTGCACCGTCATCATGGACGGACAACCGGTCGCCTCGTGTCTGCAGCTCGCCGCACTCGCCGACGGCGCCGAGATCCGCACCATCGAGGGTCTGGCGGGCGCGAGCGCGCTGCACCCGGTGCAGCAGGCTTTCGTCAACCGATCCGCGTTGCAATGCGGTGTGTGCATTCCGGGCCACGTGATGCAGGCGTGCTCGCTGCTGGAAGCCCATCCCGATCCGAGCGACGAGGAAATCCGCGCCAGCGCCGACAGCGTCTATTGCCGCTGCACCGGCTATGCCCGCATCCTCGACGCGTATCGCGAAGCGGCCGCGCTCGCGCGCAAGGCGCCCAAGCCATGAACGGCCGCGATCCCCGCAACGGTCCGGCCGGCCTGCTCGTCGTCGGCAAGGACGTGCCGCGCACCGACGCCATTCCCAAAGTCACCGGTGCCGCCCAATACGTCGCCGACTTTCGTCTTCCCGGCATGCTGCACGCCGCAGTGCTGAGGAGCCCGCATCCGCATGCGCGCATCGTCGCGATCGACGTCAGCGCGGCTCAGCGCATGCCCGGCGTCAAGGCGGTGGTGACCGGGGACGACACCGCGAAGCGCAAATGGGGCGCTTTCCGTCCCGACCTCTACCCGCTCGCGATCGAGCGCGTGCGCTATGTCGGCGATGAAGTCGCGGCGGTAGCGGCGACCGATCCCGAAACCGCGCGCGCCGCGGTCGACGCGATCCGGGTCGAATACGAAGTGCTGCCCGCGGTGCTGTCGCTCGACCAGGCGCTCGCGCCCGGCGCGCCGCTGGTGCACGACGACGCGCCGGGCAACGTCGCGCATCAATTCAACTTCGAGCGCGGCGACGTCGATGCCGGTTTCAAGGCGAGCGACGTGGTGGTCGAAGGCACCTGGGAGTCGGCGCGCCAGTGGCATGCCGCGCTCGAGACCATCGGCTGTGTTGCGCAATGGACAGGCGAGCGCGTGACGTTGTGGTGCAACACCCAGACACCGTTTCTCGCGCGCGGCCGCTACGCCGTCGCGCTGGGACTGCCGGAATCCCGGGTGCGCGTGATCCAGACCGAAGTCGGCGGCGGTTTCGGCGGCAAGTCCGGCGACGACAATGCTTCGGTGATCTGCGCCCTCCTCGCGAAAAAAGCCGGCAAGCCGGTGAGGCTCGTCCACACCCGCGAGGAGGAATTCCTCGCGAGCCACCCGCGCATGCCGATGCGCTATTGGGTGCGCCTCGGTTTCCGCAAGGACGGCCGCGTGATGGCCAAGGAAATCAAGATGTGGGCCGACAACGGCGCCTACACCGGCAAATCGCAGGCGATCCTCGGCGCCGCCACGGTGCGCCACGACGCGCTCTACAAATACCCGTGCGCGCGCGCCGATTCGACGCTGGTCTACACCAATCTCGTGCCCACCGGCGCTTTCCGCGGTTTCGGCAATCCTTCGGCCGACTGGGCAGTGGAACAGGCGTGGGATATCGCCGCGGAAAAACTTGGCATTCCCGTGGTCGATCTGCTGCGCATGAACGCGGTCGAGCCGGGCGATGTCTCGCCGCACAATCACAAGATCACGAGCTGCGAACTGAAGCAGTGCATCGACAAGACCGCGCAAATGATCCGCTGGCGGGAAAAACAGCAGGCGAAGCAGCCCGGCCGCGGCCTGGGCATGGGCTGCAGCGTGCACGTCAACGGCCGCCGCAGCTTCGGCGACTGGGACGGCAGCTCCGCCATCGTGCGGCTCAACGAGGACGGCCGCGCCACCGTCATCACCGGCGAAGGCGAAATCGGCCAAGGCAATCTCACGGTGCTGCGCCAGATCGCGGCCGAAGCGCTGGGCCTGCCGTACGAGAGCATCGATATCACGCGCCCCGACACCGACGTGCATTCGCATGCGCTGGGGGCGCTGGCGAGCCGGCTCACCTACGTCGCCGGCAACGCGGTGAAAAACGCCGCCGCCGCCGCGCGCCGGCAACTGATGGCGGCGGCCGCCGGGCAGTTCGATCTCCCGGCCGAGGAACTCACCATCATCAATGGCGAAATCGGCCCGCGCGGCGGCCCGGAAAGCGCATTCAAACCGGTGGCCGCGGTGGTGCGCGCCAGCATCTACCAACGCGATGGCCAGCCGATCGTCGGCGTCGGCAGCTTCGACAATCCGTCGGATTTTCCCGATCACAGCCGCTACGGCAACGAGTCGGGCGCCTACAACTTCGTGGCGCAGGCGGTGGAGGTGGAAGTCGACCGCGGCACCGGGCAGGTCAAGCTGCTCGAAGTCGCTTCCACCGTCGATTGCGGCACGGTGATCCATCCCGCCGCGGCCGCAGGCCAGGTGCAGGGCGCGGTGACCCAGGGCATAGGGCTTGCGATGGTCGAGTATTTCGACTGGTACAACGGCATGCCGAGCGATCCGCAGTTCAAGGACTATCCGATTCCCTCGGCGGCGATGCTGCCCGAACAGCACGTCGCTTTCGCCGATTCCTACGAGCCTTCGGGACCTTACGGCGCCAAGGGGCTGGGCGAGATCGGCCTCGATGCGATTCCCGCGGCGATCGCCAACGCCGTCGCCGACGCGGTGGGCGTGCGCATCACCGAGCTGCCGATCACTGCCGAAAAAATCCACCGCGCGCTGCATCCCGAGTGCTACGTCGACGAGCAGAAAACGCCGCCTGCCGCGCCCAAAGGCGCGACCTGGTCGCGGCTTGCTTCCGGCAAGCCTTCCGGCGCGCGCGCCGCCAAGGTCGAGATGATCGTCGCCCGCAGCGTGGAAGAGGCGCTGGCCGCACTGGCCGCGGGCGATGCCGCGCTGGTCGCGGGCGGCACCTCGCACGCGCTGCGGCGCGAGCGCACCGGCCATCCTTATGCGAAGCGCCTGGTTTCGATCATGCGCATCCCCGAGCTGCAGACGCTTGCCATCGCCGGCGACGGCACGCTGCACCTCCGCGCCGCGGTGCGCCAGCAGCAGCGTTATGACGACCGGCGCCGAGG
>JBKBXX010000022.1:0-33875 GCA_046313915.1 Burkholderiales bacterium
GATTCCATTTCATTTCATCCGGGCTACCGGCTGCCATTGTGGGAGCCGGCTTGCCGGCGATTCCCGGTGGCAGTATCTGGTCGAGGGCAAGTCCCCTCCTCCCACATTCATCGGTCTAGGTCGCCTTGGGCGGCTCGGCCCGGCCTTCGGCCACTTCGTTGAGGTAACGCAGGTTTTCCACGCTCAGCTGGCTGCCTTCGCGTCTGAGCACGCCGCGCGCCTGCAGCACCTGGAAAACACGGGTGACCGTCTCGCGGCTGGCGTTGATCATGATCGCGATCTCCTGGTGGGTCGGCGCGTGGGCGATCACCGCCCTGCCGTCGGGCGACCTGGCGGCGAGCTGGACGAGCTGGGCGCACACGCGCTGCGCGGGGTTGGGCAGCCCGACCAGCGTGCGCTGCGCCGACACCACGCGCAGGCGCTGCGCAAGGCGGGTGGTGACGCGCTCGGCGATGCGCGGCGTCGAAAACATCAGGGTGCGCGCCTCGTCGCGCGGCAGGGTCGCCACGCGCGAGCGCGCCACCGCGATCACGAACTCGGGCCGCGGCTGGCCGTCGATCACGGAAAGTTCGCCGAAATAATCGTTGGGATCGACAAAGTACAGCCCCACCTCGCGGCCATCGACCGTGAAATCGACGCCTTGCAGCCGCCCTTCGATCAGAAAACACAGCACCTGGCCGGGCTCGCCTTTTTTCATCACCACCTCGCGGCGCGCGAAGCTGCGCTCCATCATGCGCTCGCTCAGACGCGCCAGCGTTTCGACGGGCAGATCGCGAAGCAGATGGAAATTTTGCAGAATGGGAAGCGGGATTGGCATTACCGGCCCGTTGCCGCTGCACCACCCTCTGACGCGCCGCCTGCGGCTGCGGCTTGCCCCCTCCGGTTGTGACGGCAAACACACATGTGACACGCAAAAAAGTCGATAATCTGCCCCGGATCTATGGGAAAACAGCGCCTTTGTTAGAATGGCGTTTTTTTCATGCTACCGTGAAATTGCGATAGCGTCCAGACAAGCATTTAATTTTGCAGAGAAATCCGGTCGGGTCGCCGCCGCTGGCCGCTCCGGCTTCGCCGCCATGGTGTAAACTCCGGCTCCCCATGCTCCCGACACCCGCGCCTTTTCCCCCGGCCGCCGCTTGCGACGCTGCCTTGCTGCTCGCGCCCGGCGAGCGGGTGTGCATTTCGGTGGTGAGCCACCAGCAGCTCGCGTTGGTGAAAAACCTGCTCGATGATCTCGCGCGGCATTGCCGCGAGACGGTCGAGGTGATCCTGACGCTCAATGTCGACGAGCCGCTGCCTTTCGGCACCGGCGATTTCGGCTATCCGCTCGAAGTGGTGCGCAACGCCGCGCCGCGCGGCTTCGGCGCCAACCACAACGCCGCCTTCGGGCTGTGCCGGCGTAAAACGTTCTGCGTCCTCAATCCCGACATCGTGCTCACCGCCGACCCCTTCCCCGCCCTGCTCGCCGAACTCGCGCGCGGGCGGGTCGGCGTCGTCGCGCCGCGCATCGTCAACGCCGAAGGTCATACCGAGGACAACGCGCGGCGCTTTCCCACGCTGTGGAGCCTCGGCGCCAAGGCGCTCAGGCGAACGAGGCGGCTCGATTACGAGATCGGCACCGCGGCGCTGTCGCCGGACTGGGTGGCCGGCATGTTCATGCTGTTCACCGCCGAAGCTTTTCGCACTGTTGCGGGGTTCGACGAAAATTATTATCTCTATTACGAGGACGTCGATATCTGTGCCCGGCTGCGCGCGGCGGGCTACGACGTGCGACTCGCGCCCGGCGCCCTCGCGGTGCATCACGCGCGCCGCGCGAGCCACCACCGCTGGCTGCATCGCGCGTGGCATCTCAAAAGCATCATGCGCTATTTTCTGACCAGAGGGCGCTCGGCGGCGCGGTAGCGCCCTTGCCGGAATTTGCGCGAAGCGGCCATGCCAGCAGACCCCTCGCCTCTCTGGCTGAAATATTTGCCTTCGGCCTGGCGCAAGCGGCTCGCCGCAAAACCCGGCCTGCATGCCGCCATCGGCAACAGCGGCTGGCTGCTGCTCGACAGGATGGTGCGTATCGTGCTCGGCCTGGTGATCGGCATCTGGATGGCACGCGCCCTGGGGCCGATCCAGTTCGGACAATTCAATTATGCGCTCGCTTACGTGGCGCTGTTTTCATCGATCGCAACACTGGGACTCGACGGCATCGTCGTGCGCAATCTGGTGCTCGATCCCGATTCCAGGGAAACAATCCTGGGAACGGCCTTCGTGCTGAAGGCGGCCGGCGCAGCGGTCGCCATCGTGCTGGGCGTGACGTCGATACCGCTGGTCGCGCCGCACGAACCGCAGATCCAGGCCCTGGTCGCAATCATCGCGCTGGGATTGCTGTTCCAGGCGTGCGATGCGATCGACTTCTGGTTCCAGTCCCAGACATCCTCCAAATACACGGTAGTCGCCAGGATGCCATCGCTCGCGATCTTTTTTTGCGCACGCGTCTTGCTCATTCTGAGCGGGGCGTCACTTGCCGCTTTTGCGTGGGCCCAGACGCTCGAACTCGCGGTGGGCGCCCTCGGCCTCGTCGTGGTTTATCAGCGCCTGGATCACAGCGTGATGAAATGGCGACCCGTTTTCGACCACGCCGTGCGGCTGCTGCGCGAAAGCTGGCCGCTCGTTCTGGCCGGGCTGAGCGTCATGCTTTACATGAAGATAGACATCGTCATGCTGGGAAAAATGAGCGGCGCCAGGGAAACGGGGCTGTATAGCGCGGCCACGCGACTGTCGGAAGGTTTTTACTTCATTCCCATGATCATCACTTCGTCGCTGGCTCCCCTGCTGCTGCAGGCGCGCGCCGCAGGCCCCGCCCAGTACCGGCAAAGAATGTTGAAATTGTACGTGCTGATGACGCGCCTGGGCGTTGCGGTTGCTCTGCCCCTGGCCGTTGCCGCCCCGTTCCTGATACGCACGCTCTTTGGCGACGACTATATGGAATCCGTCGCGATCTTTCGCATCCATATCTGGGCGACCATCGCGGTTTTCCTGGGGGTTGCCAGCAGCCAGTATCTAACCAATGAGGGGCAACAAAAAATGTCCCTCTATCGAACCCTGCTGGGCCTGCTCAGCAATGTCCTCCTGAACCTCTTGCTCATTCCGGCTTACGGCGGGCTGGGCGCCGCCGTTGCAACGCTGATCTCCTACTTCGTGGCCACTTTCTCGATTTTCCTCGCCCGCTCCGGCGCCGAGCAGGGGAAATTGATGCTGAGGGCAATGAATCCGAAACTGGTCGTGGGATTCCGGAGATCCTGATGGATTTGAAAAGCACGCTCCCATACAGAATGCTTGCTGTGGCGAAACGCGGTTTTCTTGTCATGAAAATCCTGTTTTTCGGGCAAGGCTTTCTGCGCTCGGCCCTGGGTGCCCGGCCGGTGAACGCATCGGGCGAGCCCATTCCGTGGCTGACGTATCCCGCGATCGAGTATTTGAAGCAATTCGACTTTTCGGACAAAAGGATCTTCGAATATGGCGCCGGCAACTCTTCGCTGTTCTGGGCGCAGCGCGCGAAGGAAGTCTGGGCCGTCGAATCCGACCGCCGCTGGTTCGAGCAGGTTTCGAGGCTGCGCCCTTCCAACCTTTTCCTGCACCTGGAAACCGTGCGAGATGATTACGTATCGAGCATCGGCAGAGCCGGCGTAAAATTCGATGTGATCGTCATCGACGGCCAGTGGCGAAACGCCTGTGCCGGCGTCTGCACCCGGCATCTCGCGGATCACGGGATCATCGTTTTCGACAATTCGGACCGGCGTTACGAAGGATGCGACAGACTGCGCGCGCAGGGATTTTTCCAGATCGATTTCAGCGGCTTCAGCCCGGTCAGCGGCTATGCCTCGACCACCTCCGTTTTCATCCGGGCGCCGACCCCGCTGCAATCCGGATTTTCCCCGCCTCAGCCCGTGGGCGGGCTGGGAGAGCGGGCGGGCGATGACGACTGAGTCTCACATGACTTTCGCCCCCGTCGCGCTGTTCGCCTACGACCGGCCTTCGCACCTCAGGCAGGCGGTCGAGGCCTTGCTGGACAATCCCGAGGCGCGGGAAAGCCGGCTCGTCGTTTTTTCCGACGGCCCAAGAAACGAGAGAAGCAGGAAGGCGGTTACGGAAGTGCGGCTTTATGCCCGCCAGATCACCGGCTTCGCCTCGGTGGACATCATCGAACGCGAAGAGAATTGGGGATTGGCCCGCTCGATCATCGATGGCGTATCGTCGATGTGCGCCCGTTATGGCCGCGTCATCGTTCTGGAAGACGACATCGTCACCTCCCGTCATTTCCTTCGATTCATGAATGACGCGCTCGACCTTTATCAGAACGACGAACGGGTGATCAGCATCCATGGTTACCAGTATCCGGTGAATTCGGCCCTTCCCGAGACTTTTTTCCTGAAAGGCGCCGACTGCTGGGGCTGGGCAACCTGGAAACGCGGCTGGGATCTGTTCGAGCCCGACGGTCGCATTCTGTTGCAGGAGCTCAGGGCGCGCGAGCTCGCGCAGCGCTTCGATTTCGACGGTGCTTATCCTTACACCCGGATGCTCGAAAACCAGATCAGCGGCAAGAACGATTCATGGGCGATACGCTGGCATGCCAGCGCCTTCCTGAAAGGCAAGCTCACGCTCTATCCCGGCCGCAGCCTCGTGCGCAACATCGGTCTGGACGGCAGCGGCACCCATTGCTCGACAGCCGGCGAATTCGCCGCCGATCTTGCCGCTTCCCCCGTCGCGGTCAGCGCGATCCCCGTCGAGGAAAATGCCCTGGCACGGCAAAAGATCGCAGGCTTTCTCAAAACCTCGCGCCCCACCCTGGCTGCCAGGGTGCTGCGCAAACTGACGAGTCTGGCGCAGCGCGCCATTTAGCCGATGCGAAGCCGGTCATTTGCCCGAAAGTGGTTGCCGCCCGCCCTGATCGAACGTCTCAAGCCGCTGCTTCGCACGGGCATTTATTTCACCGGCAATTACCCCGACTGGGAAAGCGCGAGCACCCATGCTTCCGGCTACGATTCGGGTCTCATTCTGGAACGGGTCAGACAGGCCTTGCTCCAAGTCAAATCCGGCGCAGCGGTGTTCGAACGCGACTCCGTGCTGTTCGACGAAGTGCAGCATTCCTTTCCGGTGCTGGCGGGCTTGCTGCGGGCGGCGGCAGAAAACGGCCAACGGCTCTCGGTTCTCGATTTCGGTGGCTCGCTGGGCAGCAGCTATTTTCAATGCATTGATTTTTTGAGGGTTTTATCGCAGGTGTCGTGGAATGTGGTCGAACAGGCGCATTTCGTCCGGTGCGGGCGGGAGGATTTCGAATCACCGCAGTTGCGGTTTTTCCATACCATGGCCGAATGCCTGGAGCGCGCTTCCCCCAATGTGGCATTGCTTTCCAGCGTCCTGCAGTACGTGGCGGCACCCTACCAGGTGCTGGACGATCTGGCAGCGGCCGGTATCGCCTATATTCTGATCGACCGCACGCCGTTCAGCGGTCTTGGCGAAGACCGCATCGCCGTGCAGCATGTGCCGGCCTCGATTTATGCGGCAAGCTATCCGTGCCGGATTTTCGCCGCGCGGCCTTTCTGGCAGCGGTTCGGGGGAAACTACGAGGTCATCGCGAGGTTCGATTCCATCGATGGCAGCGCAGTGGCAGACGGCGTGGAATTCTCTTTTGGCGGCGCCATCCTGCGCAAAAAATGACACCACATTGCAAACATCCCGTCCCGGCCCCCGCCGGCATTGCTTCCCGAGCCCGTCCGCAGCGGGCGCCATCGGTTCGAAAGGTCGCGGCATGAACGAATATCCGGTTTTTCAGGGCAAACAGGTACTCGTCACCGGCGGGGTGGGTTTCATCGGCTCCAACCTGGCGCGGCGTCTCGTCGCGGTCGGCGCCCGGGTGACGCTCGCCGACAGTCTGATCCCCCTTTATGGCGGCAACCTTTTCAACATCGATGACATCCGCGATCGCGTCACGCTCAACATTACGGACGTGCGCGACCCCTACGCCATGGCGTATCTCGTACAGGGAAAGGACTACCTTTTCAATCTCGCCGGCCAGACCAGCCACGTGGATTCGATGACCGATCCGCAAACCGACCTCGCCATCAACGCCGCGGCGCAGCTTTCCATCCTCGAAGCATGCCGCCTGCACAACCCGGAAGTCAAAATCGTGTTCGCCAGTACCCGTCAACTCTACGGCAAGCCGCAGTACTTGCCGGTGGACGAAGCCCATCCGGTCAGGCCGGTGGATGTCAACGGCATCAACAAGCTGGCGGGAGAATGGTATCACCTGCTTTACAACAACATTTACGGCATCCGTGCCTGCGCCCTGAGACTGACCAACACCTACGGGCCCGGAATGCGCGTAAAGGACGCGCGGCAGACTTTCCTGGGGATATGGCTGCGCAACGTCGTCGAAGGCCGGCCCATTCTCGTTTTCGGAGATGGCACGCAACTGCGCGATTTCAATTACGTGGACGATGTGGTGGAAGCGCTGCTTCTGGCGGCACTCGACTCGCGCGCCGACGGTCAGGTGTTCAATCTCGGAAGTCGAGAGGTGATCAGTCTCGGGAAGCTGGCGCGGCTGCTGACCGAACTGCATCCCGGTGCCCGCTTCGAAATGGCGCCGTTTCCCGCCGAACGCAAGGCGATCGATATCGGCGATTACTACGGCGATTACAAAAAAATCGAGGCTGAACTGGGATGGCGGCCCAAGACCGGCTTGCGGCAGGGGCTCGCGGCAAGCCTCGCCTATTACCTCGAGCACGGCAGCCATTACTGGGATGGCGCATGATTCCGATGAATGACTTCAAGGCCGAACCGGAAGCGCTGCGACGCGCGGAACTGGCGGCCGTCGAACGGGTTCTGCGTTCCGGCTGGTATGTGCTGGGCGATGAAGTGCGCGCTTTCGAACAGGCATGGGCCCGCTGCTGCGGCGTACCGCACGCAGTCGGCGTCGGCAACGGCATGGACGCCATCGAAATCGGCCTGCGCGCAGCGGGAATCGGCCGGGGAGACGAGATCATCACCACGTCGATGACGGCGTTCGCCACCGTGCTGGCGATCCTCCGCGCCGGCGCAACGCCGGTGCTGGCCGACATCGATCCCCGCACGGCGCTGCTCGATGCGGCGAGTGTGGAACGTTGCATCAATCGCCGCACCAGGGGGATTTTGCTGGTGCACTTGTACGGCCAGATACGCGAGATGGCGCGCTGGTCGCAATTGTGCAAACACGCCGGGATTGCGCTCTTCGAGGACTGCGCCCAGTCCCATCTCGCGTGCTGGGACGGCCAGGCGGCCGGCAGCTTCGGCCGATTCGGCGCCTACAGTTTTTATCCCACAAAAAATCTGGGCGCTCTGGGCGACGGCGGCGCCCTGGTATGCGGCGATGCAGAGCTCGCGCACCGTGCCACCGTATTGCGCAACTACGGTCAAAGCACGCGCTACCACCATCCGGAGCTGGGGCTCAACAGCCGCCTCGACGAACTGCAGGCGGCGCTGCTGCAGGTGCGCATGGAATGGCTGGAACGATTCACTGCGCGCCGCCAGCAGATCGCGGCGGCCTATCGTGCAGGCTTTCGCAATCCCGCAATCCGGCCGCTGGCCGCACCGGCCCAGGCACAAAGCCATGTCTGCCATCTGTTCGTGATAACGTGCGAGCGCCGCGATCAGCTGGCGCAGCACCTGAAGGGATCCGGCATCGAAACACTCGTCCATTATCCGGTGCCGGTGCATCTCCAGCAGCCGTGCCGCGAATTGCGGCGCGACCCCGAAGGACTGGCAAATACCGAGCGCCATGCGGCGCAATGTCTTTCCCTCCCCTGCCATCCCCAGATGAGCGATGCGGACGTGACACAAGTAATCGACGCGATCAATGCCTTCAAATAGCGCAACAACACCCGTCGAACATTTTGTTACGCTGTTCGACAACAATTTCCTGCCGCTGGGTTTGTGCCTGTATCACTCACTGCTGGATCATGGCCAGCCTTTCCATCTGTGGATATTGTGCATGGACGAGCTGGTGGAGCGCCACCTACACCAGCTGGCGCTGCCGCATGTCGATCTGATCCCGCTGCGGGAAGTGGAGGACTCGCGTTTGCTTGCGGTCAAGCCCTCGCGCAGCCGCGGCGAATATTGCTGGACGCTTACGCCTTTTGTGCCGCAATTTGTTTTCGAGCGTGCCGCCGGGATCCGCCGCGTCACTTATGTGGATGCAGATCTGTTCTTTTTTTGCCAGCCGCGCTTGCTGCTCGATGAATTCGAACACTCTGGAAAACATGTCCTGATCACCGAACACGCCTATGATCCCCGATATGAGAAATCGGGGCGCGCCCGCAGGAGCGGACGCTTCTGCGTCCAGTTCATCACTTTCCGCAGGACGGCAGAAGCCACGAAGGTCATGCACTGGTGGCAGGAGCGTTGCCTGGAATGGTGTTTCAATAAAGTGGAAAATGGCAAGTTCGGCGACCAGAAATATCTCGATCAATGGCCGGCGCTGTTTGGACGCGATGTGCACATTCTGCAGCAAAAGGAAAAAACGCTTGCACCTTGGAATGTCCGCCATTTCGAACGACTGGGCGGCGGATGCGTGGCGCCAGTGTTCTATCATTTCCACGGCTTGCGTCTGATTGCTCCCGGCAAGCTGTTGCTCTACTCCGGATATAAGGTGGGAAAGGCGGCGCATGCGCTTTATCAAACCTATCGGCAAAGCATCATCAACAGCATCGGTCTGCTGAACGGGCATGACATTGCGATACCCTACCTCCCACTGCGCAGGGACTGGCTGGGGCTTTGCCTGACGCTCAAACGGCGTATCGTGGATGGCGAGGAGTACGCGACGCTTCCCCTTTCTGCCAGGGATTTTTCGGGTAATCGATGCCGCACGACAAATTGAAGATCTCGATCATCACCGTCTGCTTCAACAGCGCCGCCACGATCGAGGAAACCCTTCTTTCGGTGGCCGCGCAGAGATATGCGGACAAGGAGCACCTCGTCATCGACGGGGCCTCGACCGACGGCACGGTGGACATCGTGCGGCGGCAGCCGAGCGTTGCGCGCTGGATTTCCGAGCCCGACCGCGGCATCTACGACGCCATGAACAAGGGCATCGCCATGGCCACGGGGGAGGTCATCGGAACCTTGAACGCCGACGATGTCTACGCGGACGACACGGTGCTGGCGCAGGTCGCCGAGGTCTTTGCCAACCCCGCGGTCGATGCCTGTTTCGCCGATCTGGTCTATGTCGACAAGCGCCACACCGGCAAAGTGGTCCGCTATTGGAAATCCCGTGCCTATGAAGCGGGCCTGTTCGAGCGCGGCTGGATGCCGGCCCACCCGACTTTCTTCGCGCGGCGCGACGTATACGAACGGTTCGGCAAGTTCGATCTCGAGTTTCCGCGGCAGGCGGATTTCGAGCTGACGATGCGCCTGCTCGCCGTCCATAAAATCACGTCTGTCTATGTCCCGAAAATCTGGGTGAGGATGCGCAAAGGAGGGATCTCCAACAACAGCATACGGGGCGTGATCAAGGGCAACATCGAAGCGTGGCGCGCTTGCCGCAAAAACAAGCTCGAAATCGGCCCCTTTTTCGTCGTCACCAAACTCCTGTCGCGTATTCCGCAGTTTTTTTCCCGCCCCCAGTGAATTCTTTGAATTCTTCGATTCTCGTCACCGGCGCCGCGGGCTTCGTCGGCGCGGCGCTGTGCCACGCCCTGGCCGATGCCGGCCACGCGGTGCGGCGCGCGCTGCGCGACCCCGTTCCTGCGCCCCCCCACCGCCGGATGCAGGACGTGGCGATGGGCGAAATCGGGCCTGAAACAGACTGGCAGGCCGCTTTGAGCGGCGTGGATTGCGTCATCCATCTTGCGGCGCGCAGCCACGTGCTGCGCGAAACGACCGCCGATCCGCTCGCGGCCTACCGCCGGATCAATGTGCTCGCCTCGGAGCGGCTCGCGCAGGCGGCGGCGGCGGCGGGCGTACGCCGTCTCGTTTTCATGAGCTCGGTCAAAGTCAACGGCGAACTGACCCGCCACAAGCCGTTCGGCGAAGCCGACCCGCCGGCGCCGCAGGATGCTTACGGCATCAGCAAAATGGAAGCGGAAACGGCGTTGCGCGGCGTTGCGGCCGCCACGGGGCTCGAACTGGTGATCGTGCGCCCGCCGCTCGTCTACGGGCCCGGCGTCAAGGGCAATTTTCTCAGGCTGCTCGATCTCGTCGCACGCCGCGTGCCGCTGCCGCTCGCCGCGGTGCGCAACCGCCGCAGCATGATTTTCCTCGGCAATCTGGTCGATGCGATCGGAGTGGCAGCCCTCGATGGCCGCGCCGCGGGCAATACTTATCTGGTGAGCGACGGCGAGGATGTCTCCACTCCCGATCTGATCCGCGCCGTCGCCGGCGCGCTCGGCGTGCCGGCGAGGCTTTTCCCTTTCCCGGTGCCGCTGCTCGAGCTCGGTGCCACCATGCTTGGTAAAAACGCCGAGATCGAACGGCTCACGGGCTCGCTGCAAATCGACAGCTCCAGGATGCGGCGCGAACTGGGTTGGCGGCCGCGTTTTTCTTTCGCGCAGGGACTTGAGCAGACCGCGCGTTGGTACCTGGAACACAACGTTCGCTGATAATCGGCGCCGAAGCGGAGAAGTGAGATCCGGCGCTTGGTGGTATCATTCACAATTCTCTGAAAAGTCAATCACATAACATCATCGTGCAATATGCCGCCTGGGCACCGCTGACCGCATTTGCGGCCGCGCTCGTCACCGTGTGGTGGCTCACCCGCAGCCGCTTGGCCCGGCTCGCGCTCGATCATCCCAACCCGCGCTCTCTGCATCGGGCGCCGACGCCGCGCAGCGGCGGCCTAGGGCTGCATCTGGGCGTGCTGCTCGCGTGGGCCATCGCGGCGCCCGGACTGCCGCTCGCCCTCAGCGCGGCGTTCGCCCTGCTGCTGCTGGTTTCCTTTCTCGACGATGTGCGCAGCGTCCCGGTCGCGTTGCGCCTGGCGGCCCATCTCGCCGCCGGCGGCATGGCTGCCGCCGCCTTGCTGCTGCCGCACTTCGGGTTCGGGGCAGCGCTGTGCGCCGCACTCGCGATCGCCTGGATGGCGAATCTCTACAACTTCATGGACGGCGCCGACGGGCTGGCCGGCGGCATGGCGTTATTCGGTTTCACGAGCTACGGCATCGCGGCCTGGCTCGCCGGCGGCACCGCGTTCGCCCTGCTCGACTTCGGCATCGCCACGGCGGCAGCGGCTTTCCTGGTGTTCAATTTCCATCCGGCGCGCATTTTCATGGGGGATGTGGGCTCGGTGCCGCTCGGCTACCTCGCCGCGACCTTCGGTTTCGTCGGCTGGCTGCAGCATGCCTGGCCGTGGTGGTTTCCGCTGCTGGTGTTTTCGCCTTTCATCGTCGACGCCAGCGTCACGCTCATACGGCGCCTGCTCCGGGGCGAACGGGTATGGCAAGCACATCGCGACCATTATTACCAGCGGCTGGTGCGACTCGGCTGGGGGCACCGCCGCACGGCGCTCGTGGAATACCTGCTGATGTTCCTGTGCAGCATCGCAGCGCTTGCGGCGCTGAAGCTGCCGGCCGCCGGTCAGGCCGGTATGCTGCTGGCGTTTGCCGCCGCCTATATCGTCTTGATTGCCGCCGTCGAGCGCACATGGCGCACCTGAAAACCGGGACCGGCCCATGAACTTCAGGATTTTCAACTGGCGCGTCTTTCTGGCCTTCGTCCACGACCTCGCCGCCTGCGCCGCGGCCTGGCTGCTCGCGTTCGCACTGCGTTTCAATCTCGACATTCCCGAGCCGCCGTACGATGCGATCGCGCTGAAATCGCTGCTGCTGATCGTGCCGCTGCACGCCGCGCTGTTTCTCGGTTTCGGTCTTTACCGCGGCATCTGGCGTTTCGCGAGCCTCCCCGATCTCAGGCGGATCATCGCCGCGGTGGCCTTCGCCGCCGTCGCCGCGCCGGCCGCCCTCCTCATGCTGCAGATCGCGGTGCCGCGCTCGGTGCTGGTCATGAATCCGCTATTGCTGATCATGATCATGGGCGGCAGCCGTCTCGCCTACCGCGCGTGGAAAGAGCGCAGCCTCGGCGGCCTGATCCCGCAGCAGCGCGAAGCGGTTTTCGTGCTGGGCGCGGAAGCGGCGGCGGCCAACCTCGTCCGCGAACTCGCCCACAGTCCGCAATGGCGGGTGATCGGCGTCTTCGACGATGACACCGCCAAGCACGGCCGCCAGCTGCACGGGGTGAGCGTGCTGGGCCGCCTCGACGATCTGCCGGCGCGCGCCCGGCACGCCGGCGTGCAGCACGCGATCATCGCCATGCCCGAAGCCTCGCACGAAGTGCGCCGCCACGCGGTGGAGGTGTGCCGCCTCGCCGGGCTCAAGGCACTCACCGTGCCGTCGTTCGACGACCTGATGAGCGGCCGCGTCACCGTCTCCCAGATCCGGCGCGTGGAACTCGACGACCTGCTCGGGCGCGACCCGGTCGTGCTCGATATCGCGGGGCTCGAGGCGTGGCTGAAAGACCGCGTGGTGCTGATCAGCGGCGCCGGCGGCTCGATCGGCTCCGAGCTCGCGCGTCAGGTCGCGCGCTACCGGCCGCGCGAGCTCGTGCTGTTCGAACTGAACGAATTCGCGCTCTACTGCATCGAGCAGGAGTTCGCCGCCGCCCATCCCGGCGTCACCGTCGTCTGCGCCATCGGCGACGTGAAAGACGCGGCGCGCGTCGACCAGCTGCTCGCCGCGCATCGCCCTTCGGTCGTGTTCCACGCCGCCGCCTACAAGCACGTGCCGCTGATGGAAAACGGCAACGCCTGGCAGGCGGTGCTCAACAACGTCCTCGGCACCCAGGTGCTGGCGCAAGCGGCGATCGCGCACGAAGTGGAAAAATTCGTTTTCATCTCCACCGACAAGGCAGTCAATCCGACCAGCGTCATGGGCGCGAGCAAGCGCCTGGCGGAAATGGTATGCCAGGCGTTGCAGCAGCCGGCAAAAACCCGTTTCGTCGTGGTGCGCTTCGGCAACGTGCTGGGCTCGACGGGAAGCGTGATTCCGAAATTCCGCGAACAGATCGCGCGCGGCGGGCCGGTGACCGTCACCCACCCCGAGATCACGCGCTATTTCATGTCGATCCCTGAAGCCGTGCAGCTCGTGCTGCAGGCGGGCCTCATGGGCCGCGGCGGCGAGATTTTCGTGCTCGACATGGGCAAGCCGGTCAGGATCGCCGATCTCGCGCGCGAACTGATCAGGCTGTCGGGCTTCAGCGAAAGCGAAATCGGCATCGTGTATACCGGGCTGCGTCCCGGCGAAAAACTCTACGAGGAGCCGCTCGCCGCGGACGAGAACTCGCTGCCCACGCCCCATCCCAAGCTGCGTATCGCCAGGGCGCGCCGGGAAGACGCCGACTGGCATGCGCGCCTCGATCCATGGCTGAGGCACGGCACCGGACTCGATGACGCGACCGTCAAGACCGAGCTCGCCCAATGGGTGCCCGAGTACTCGAAACCCTAGTCCGAATGCCCGCCGCGACCTTTTCCCCGCTTCCCGGCTACGCCGACCGCCTCGCGCGCTGGGCGGCGGTGGTCATCGGCTTTTCCATTCCGGTTTCGGTGGCGCTCGACAACACGCTGCTCGCGCTCGCGCTCGCGGGCTGGCTCGCCGGCGGCAGCTGGCGCGAAAAATTGCGCACCGCCTTCGGCAACCCGGTCGCCGTCGCGGCGCTCGCGCTTTTCGCGCTGCTGCTCGGCGGCGCTTTCCACGGCGCGGCGCCCGTTGCCGAGCGCCTGCATTACCTCGGCAAATATTCCGACCTGCTGTTCGTGCCCGTTTTCCTGTATCTGTTCCGCGATCCCGCGACCCGCCGCCACGGGCTTCTGGGCTTCGCTGCCTCGCTCGCGACGGTGCTGCTGTTGTCCTACGCGATCAGGACCGGCGTGGTGCCGCAGAATCCGTGGACCATCGGCCGCAGCGATTACCCCGTCGTGTTCAAGCTGCACCTCACCCACAACATCCTGATGGCGTTCGGCGCCCTGCTGTTCGCGCAACTGGCGCTGAGCGCCGCATCCGCGACGGCAAGGCTGCTGTGGGCGACGCTCGCAGTGCTGGCGGTCATCAACGTGGCGCTGATGGTGAAAGGCATCACCGGTTATCTCGTGCTGTGCGGACTCGCTTTGCTGCTGGGCTTCGAGCGCGGGCGCTGGCGCGGCTTCGGCGCGGTCGCGGCCGCGCTGGCGGCGGCAGCCGCGCTGCTCGCCGTCGTCCCCGGTCCGCTGCACGAGCGCGCAAGCCGCATCATTACGGATGTCAGGCAGTGGGAGCCGGGCCGCCCCGCCGCGGAAAGCTCCGCCGGAATACGACTGGAGTTCTATCGCAACACCCTCGCCATCATCGCCGAGCAGCCGCTGCTCGGCGTCGGCACCGGCGGCTTTCCCGCGGCCTATGCCGGGAAAGTCCGCGGCAGCGGGCAAATCGCAGCACGCAATCCCCATAACGAATATCTGCACCTGATGACCCAGGTCGGCGTGGCGGGCATCGCCGCGCTGGTCTATCTGTTTCATGTGCAATGGCGGCTCGCCTCCCGTCTCGCGCCCGCGTACGCCGGCGGCCTCGCGCGGGGCCTGGTGCTGACGATGGTGATCGGCTGCCTGTTCAACTCGCTACTGCTCGACCACACCGAGGGCCTGCTCTACGCCTGGCTCACGGGACTGCTCTATAGTGGCGTAAAATCCGCAAAAGCGGGAAGCGGGGAATCGGCAGCGGAGAGCAGGGGCGGCCGATCTGCGAAGCCCTTTCCCCGCCACCCATAATGCACATCTCCGCCATCGTCATCACCAAGAACGCCGCGCACACCGTGCGCCGCTGTCTCGAATCGCTGGCGTGGACCGACGAGATCGTCGTCGTCGACTCCGGCAGCACCGACCGCACGCCCGACATCTGCAGGGAGCTCGGCGCCGCGGTTCATGAGACGCGGGACTGGCCCGGCTACGGGCCGCAGAAAAATCGCGCGCTCGCGCTCGCCCGCGGCGAATGGGTGCTGTCGCTCGACGCCGACGAGTGGGTGCCGCCGACATTGCGCGCCGAAATCGAGCGCACGCTTGCCGCGCCTGCAGCGAGGGCCGCGTACGCGATCCCGCGCCGCTCGAGCTTCTGCGGCCGCTTCATGCGGCACTCGGGCTGGTGGCCCGACTACGTGGTGCGGCTGTTCCGCAGGGACGCCGCGCGCTTCTCCGACGACGTTGCACACGAGCGGCTGATCGTGAACGGTGCCACCGGCAGGCTCAAGCAGCCACTGATGCACCAGGCGATCGACGACCTCGACCAGATGCTCTCCAAAATGAACGCCTACTCGAGCAGCACTGCGCGCATGCTCCACGAACGCGGGCGGCGCGCTTCGCTCGCCACGGCGCTGCTCCACGGCTGGTGGGCTTTCATGCGCACCTATTTTCTGCGGCTGGGTTTTCTCGACGGCCGCGAAGGTTTCATGCTGGCGGTGGCCAATGCCGAGGGATCTTATTACCGTTATCTCAAGCTGATGCTGCTGGCCGAGAAAGCCGGTAATGAGTAATGGATGATGGGGAAAAATCCGCCGCTCGCCGCCTTGACTCGTTGCCCATCACTCATCACCCCTCACCGCACATGCGCATAGCCGTCATCGTCGCCACTTACAACCGCCCCGACGCGCTGGCGCTGCTGCTCGAAGGCTATCTGCACCAGGACGACACGGACTTCGAGGTCATCATCGCCGACGACGGTTCGACGGACGAAGTGCGGCAGGTCGTCACCGCCCATGCCGGCCGCGCGCCGTTTCCCGTGACGCACCTGTGGCACGAGGATCGCGGCTTCCGCGCCGCCGTCGCGCGCAATCGCGGACTGGCCGCAACCCGCGCCGATTACGTGATTTACACCGACGCCGACTGTGTGCCGCCGCGCGATTTCGTGAGCCGGCATCGCCGCCTCGCCGAACCCGGTCATTTTCTGTCCGGCAACCGCATCCTGCTGAGCGAAGCCTTCACCGCGGCGGCGCTCGGGCAGCGTCTGCCGCTTTATGACTGGAGCCTGCCGCGCTGGTTTCTGGCGTGGCTCAAGCGCGACATCAACCGCTGGCTGCCGCTGCTCAGGCTGCCCGACGGCGCTTTCCGCAAACGCGCGCCCGGGCGCTGGAAGGGCGTGAAAACATGCAACGTCTCGGCGTGGCGCAAGGATCTGATCGCGGTGAACGGTTTTGACGAATCCTATGCCGGAAGATGGGGGCTAGAGGATTCCGACCTCGTGATCCGCCTGCTGCACGCCGGCATCAGGCACAAGAGCGCGCGCTTCGCGGCGCCGGTGTTCCATCTGTGGCACCGCGAAGCGGACAAGCGCGGTTTCGCGGAAAATCAGCGCCTGCTGGACGAACTGATCGCTTCGAGGCGCACCTACGCGAAGATCGGCGTCGATCAATATCTATGACGACGCCGCCGCGCAGCGTGCTGGTGGTGATTCCCCGCCGCATCGGTGACGTGCTGCTCGCCACGCCGCTGATGCGCTCGATCAAGCGCGGCTGGCCCGGGATCGCCATCGACGCCCTGGTATTCGAAGGCACCGAAGGCGTACTGGAAGCCAATCCCGACTTGCGGCGCATCATCCCTGTCGCGGAAAAGCCGGGGTTCGGACCGCACCTCGCTTTTCTGTTGCGACTGTGGCGGCGCTACGATATGGCGCTGTCGCTCGTGCCGGGAGACCGCCCGACGCTCTACGCCTTCGCCGCCGGCCGATGGCGCGCCGGGCTGCTCGTCGACCGCCGCAAGGAAAGCTGGAAAAAGCGCCTGCTCGACCGCTGGCTGCCTTTCGACAATCTCAACACGCACACCGTGCGCATGCACCTGGCACTCGCCGCTGCCCTCGGCATCGATCCCGTTGCCGAAGTCGTCACCGGCTGGCGCGACGACGACCGGCGGCAGGTGGAGCGGCTGCTGGGAACGGCGGCAGAACCGCTCGCCGTGCTGCACGCCTACCCCAAGTTCAACTACAAAATGTGGCACCGCGACGGCTGGATCGAAGTCGCCCGCTGGCTCGCCGCGCGCGGCTACCGCGTTGCGCTCTCGGGCGGCAACGATGCCGCCGAGCTTGCCTATCTCGCCGATCTCGCGCGCGGCATGCCGGCGACGACGATCGTCGCCGCCGGCAAGCTGTCGCTCGGCGCCGCGGCGTGCCTCGTCAGCCGCGCCGCGCTTTATGTGGGAACGGATACCGCGCTCACCCACGTCGCGGCAGCGCAAGGCGTGCCGACGGTCGCGCTGTTCGGCCCTTCCAATCCCGTCAAATGGGGGCCATGGCCGCGGGATCACGCAGCCGATGCCGATCCCTGGAAGCGTTGCGGCACCCAGCGCCGGGGCAATGTCCTGTTGCTGCAGGGCGTGGGCGGCTGCGTGCCGTGCCTGCTCGAAGGCTGCGACCGGAACATCGCCAGTTTCAGCGACTGCCTGCAGCAATTGTCCGCCGGCAGGGTGATCGCCGCCATCGCGGCGGTGACGGGTGATGGTTAGGGGTGAATGGGTAATGGGGAAAAGCCAGCTACTCGTCGCCTTGACTCATTACTCCATTACCCACTCCCCACTCCCTATTTCCCATTCGCCGCCTCACACGCCGCGCCGCGACACAGCAGATACAGTTCGTTGCCGCCGAGCGGATAGCGGCGGCTGAGCTGCCCGAGCTCGGGGTTGGCGCCATAGGAGAGCACGAAACCGTGGTCCCAGACCTGCGGCGGCCAGCGCAGCGGCGGCGCCGGCAGACGCAATGTGTCGATGTGGGCGGCAACGCTCAGGCCGGTCGCGGAAACATCGGTGACGTAGAGCGGAAAACCGCGGGTCGTGGCGACGATGTCCGCCGCCGCTGCCGCGTAGTTGCCGCGGAATTTTTCCTGGTAGGCGGGAAACGCCCACCATCCCAGCACGTATTTGAGGACGATGGCGGCAGCGAGCCAGCGCACGGCGAAGCGCAGCCGCGCCTCGCCGGCCTGCCAGATGAGACAGGCGATGATCAGCGCAATCAGCGGATACAGCGGCATGATGTAGCGGATGTGGGACTGGGGACCGATCCAGTACGGCAGGAAATTGACTGCCGTCATCCCCGCGAGCAGCGCCAGCGGCAAGACGGCGGGCCCGTCCCGCGGCGCGCCGCGGCTGCGCCCCCACCACCCGACGGCGAGCGCGCTCGCCGGCAGAAATCTGAGCAGGGTTTCCAGGGGAAACGCCCACAGCTGGTTGAGATAGTTCACCAGCCCCGCAGTCTGGAATTTGAGCACGATGTCGGTCACGGCGCCGCTGCTGTGAACGCCGTGCACCACGTACCCGTTCCACAGCACGAAAGCCGCCGCGCCCGCGAGGTGCGCGCCCACCGCAGCGGGCCGCAGCAGCACGCGGCGATAATCGCGCCGCAAAAACAGCGCCGCCAGCGCCACGCCGTAAAAAACATAGGCGGTCTGCACCTTGGTGAGAAAACCGCAGGTCAGCGCGATCATGGCGGCCCACACCAGCCACGGCCGGTCGTGCTCGACGGCGACCCAGGTGCAGGCGATCGCGGCAAACACGCACAGCGTGAACAGCGAATCGGCATACGCGAGCCAGCCGCGGTAGAACAGCACGTCGCCCGACAGATAGACCAGCGCCGCGAATGCCGCCAGCATGTGATTTCGGGTAAGATGCGCCGTGAGCCAGGCGAGCACCAACCCGGTCGCGGCGGTGGCAGCCGCGGTGACCAGACGCGAAGCCTGCAGCACATGCTCCCATCCCAGGAAATTGGCGAGCGGGATGATGAGCCAGTTGAGGAAAGGCGGGCGGGGATAGCCGGTGCCGTAGAGCGTGGTCAGGAAAAATTCGCGGTTCGCCCACATTTCCAGCGAAGTGATGGTATAAACCGCTTCTTCCCCGACGTAAGGCAGATTCAGGGTCGTCAGCAGGCTGAGCGCGGCGGCGGCGTAAAGCCACCACAATGGACGGGGCGATCGGTTCGAAACGATGGATTGCATGCGGCTGAAACCGTTTCCGGTGTGGGTGCACCAACAGCGCGGATGCGCCGTGACGCCTCGTATTGTAGATCATGCGCGCGGCCTTGACCGTGATGCCGCGGCCTGAGCGCCCGTCGGCAGCGATGATGCAGCCGTTTCCACCGCCGGGGCGCCGCATCTGGATCGGGCTGCCGGCCTACAATGAAGAAGCCGCGATCGCCGCACTGTTCCCGCGCTTCAGGGAACTGTTCCCGGACAAGACGTCCGCCTATCGCATCGTGCTCTACAACGACGGCTGCAGCGACGGCACGGTGGCAGCGGCGCTTTCCTGGCAAAACGATCTCAACGTGGAAGTGATCGGGTGCGATCAGAACATGGGTCTCGGCCACGGCTTGCGCGCGCTGGTCGCTCATGCGGCGCAGTTCGGCGCGCCGCAGGACGTCTTGTTCATCATGGACTGCGACGACACCCATCACCCGCGACAGATCCCGCAGATGTTCGCCGCGCTCGAGACGGGCTGCGACGTGGTGATCGCTTCGCGTTATCGCGCCGGCGCCAGCGTCGCGGGAGTGGCCTGGCATCGCCGGATGCTGAGCCTGGGGGCCGCCGTGTTGTTCAAACTGCTGCACCCGTGCCGCGGCGTGCTCGACTACACCTGCGGTTATCGCGGCTACCGCGTCGGCCTGCTGCAAAAAGCCCGCGCCGCCTACGGCGAGCGCCTGGTCTGTGAACCGGGTTTCGCGTGCATGGTGGAGCTGCTGCTCAAGCTCGACCGCCTTGGCGCGCGCATGGGCGAAATTCCGCTCGCCCTGCGCTACGACCTCAAGCATGGCGCGAGCAAGATGGATGTCGGCGGCACGACGCGACGTCTGCTGAAGAAACTGGTCGCCTGGCGCATCCACGGCCTAAAATAAGCGCTGCCGCGCCCATCACACGACGAGAATGCCAGCCTCCCTGATCAGGAAAATCGTCTGCATCGTCGGCACCCGCCCCGAAGTCATCAAAATGGCGCCGGTGATCCGCGCTTTACGCGAAGAGCCACGCTTTCGCCTCGCCGTGCTGTGCTCGGGCCAGCATCGCGATCTGCTCGCGCCGCTGCTCGAGTGGTTCGACATCACCGTCGACGACGATCTCGAAGTCATGACCGAGAATCAGTCGCTCGCGGCGTTGACCGCGCGCCTCGTGAACGCTTTCGAAGCCCGTTTTGCGGCGGCACGGCCGGACCTCGTGATCGCCCAGGGCGATACCACGACGGTAATGTGCGCGGCGCTTTCCTGTTTTTATCGCAAAATCCCTTTCGCGCACGTCGAGGCGGGATTGCGCACCTTCGATCTGCAAAACCCTTTCCCCGAGGAGTTCAACCGGATCGTGGCCGGCCGCCTGGCGAGCTTCCATTTCTGCCCGACGCCGCGCGCCGCGCAAAACGTGCTCGCGGAACGCGCCGCGCCCGATCGCGTGCACGTCACCGGCAACACCGTGATCGACGCGCTGCGCTTCACCACCGCGAAACTGGACCGCGACGCTGCCGCGCGCTGCCGCCACGATGTGCTGCTCACCGCGCACCGGCGCGAGAATTTCGGCGCGCCGCTGGAAAACGTGTTCCGCGCCATCCGCCGGCTGTGCGATGAATTCCCGCAGCTTTCGGTGCTCTATCCGGTCCATCCCAATCCCAATGTAAAAAAACCCGCTCACGACATTCTCGGCCATCATCCGCAAGTCACGCTCACGCCACCGCTCGGCTACCCCGAACTGGTGCAGGCGATGCGCGGCGCACGCCTGATCCTCACCGATTCGGGCGGCATCCAGGAGGAGGCGCCGGCGCTCGGCAAACCCGTTCTGGTGTTGCGGCGGGTGACCGAGCGCCCCGAAGCGGTGGAGCTGGGGGTGGCAAGACTGGTGGGCACCGAAACCGCCGCGATCGTGGCCGAATGCCGCCGCCTGCTCGGCGACGGCGCTGCTTATGCAGCCATGGCGCGCGGCGGTTCGCCGTACGGTGACGGCCACGCCGCCGCGCGCATCGTGCAGGTAATCCGCGACCGGCTGTGAGCCGTCGCGCGCTCCGGGCACACCGATGAAACTGCTCAGGACTCTGGCCAAGACCGGCGTATCGCTGGCGCTGATCTGGATCGTGCTGCGTGCATTCGACGTGCAAGGCGTCTTCCAGCACCTGCTGCGCATCGACGCCCTGACCATGACGGTGGCCGTGCTCTGTGCTCTGGGTGTGGCACCTTTGCACACGCTGCGCTGGATGATCGCGGTCGAGGCCAGCGGCAACCGCCTCGCTTTCGGCACCGCGCTGCGCATCGTGCTGATCGGCCATTTTTTCAACCAGACCCTGCCTTCTGCGGTCGGCGGAGACGCGGTCCGCATCTGGTGCGCCTATCGCGCGGGACTCGGTGCGGGCAACGCCGCCCGTACCGTGATCGTCGATCGCGCCATTTCGCTGGTCGGACTGCTGTTGCTGGCGGCAGCGGGGCTGCCGTGGCTGTTCGACCTCGTCATCGACCCGGCGGCGCGCCTCGCGATCGTTGCGGTCATCGCAGCCGGCATGTGCGGTTTTTTCCTGTTCGTAGCGCTGCCGCAATTGCCGCCGTTCCTGGCGAAATGGCGCATCCTGCACGCGCTTGCCGAACTCGCGGCTCTGGCGCGCCGGCTGACGCTGGCACCGCGTCATGCCGCGCCCATCCTTGCGCTGACGATCGCCGGCTTTCTCGTGTTCGTGTTCATCGTTTACTGGCTCGCCGCCGCGCTGCACCCCGGCGTGCGCTTCGCGCAGTGCCTGCTGCTCGTGCCGCCGGTGCTGCTGGTGAGCGTGATGCCGGTTTCGATTGCCGGCTGGGGCGTGCGCGAAGGCGCCATGGTGGTCGCGCTCGGATTCATCGACGTGCCGCCGGGCGCGGCGTTCGCGGTCTCGATACTGTTCGGCCTGGCGATCGCCGCCGCCAGTCTGCCTGGCGCGGTGCTGTGGCTCACGGGCGGCCATTCGGCGAAAAATCTGGAGGAAGCGGCTGAGTTGGCCGACCGGAGATCCTGAACGGCCGGTTTGCGCGCTCCCGACCGCCAGGATTTCTTTTATTTCTTTTTATCGTTGCGGGCTCGCCGCCACGGCCTGCGTCCCCATCTCGAACTGGATGTGATAGAGCCTCGCGTAGATGCCGCCGCGTTCCAGCAATTCGCGGTGGTTGCCGATTTCCGCGATGCGTCCCTTGTCGAGCACGACGATGCGGTCGGCTTTTTCGATCGTCGACAGGCGATGGGCGATCACGATGGTGGTGCGACCCCGCATCAGCGTTTCCAGTGCGGCCTGCACATGACGTTCCGATTCGGAATCGAGAGCCGAAGTCGCCTCGTCGAGGATCAGCACCGGCGCATTCTTGAGCAGGGCGCGGGCGATGGCGAGGCGCTGACGCTGGCCGCCCGACAACCTGGCGCCGTTCTCTCCCACCAGCGTCTGCAGCCCCTGCGGCAGGCGGCGGATGAATTCCATGGCGTGCGCGGCTTCTGCCGCTGCGACGATTTCGGCTTCCGTCGCGCCGTTCATCGCGCCATAAGCGATGTTGGCGGCGACCGTATCGTTGAACAGCACCACGTCCTGGCTCACCAGCGCGATATGGGCGCGCAGACTCGCCAGCCACAGTTCCGCGATATCCCGTCCGTCGAGGGTGATGCGCCCGCGCAGGGGGCGATAGAAACGCGGCACCAGATTGGCAAGCGTGGTCTTGCCGCTGCCCGAGGCGCCGACCAGCGCCACGGTTTCACCCGGCGCGATCGCGAGATCGATGCGATCGAGCGCCAGCCGTTGCGGGTCGCCGTAGCTGAAGCTCACGTCTTCGAACCGGATTTCGCCGCGCGCGCGCGCAATGGCCGCCGTTCCGGGGTCGGCTTCGCCAGGCTGGTCGATCAGTTCGAACACGCTTTCGGCCGCGGCGAGCCCTCTTTGCAGCGGTTCGTTCACGCTGGTGATGCGTTTGAGCGGCGCCGTCAGCATCAGCATCGCGGTGATGAAGGAAATGAAACCGCCGATCGTGATCTGGTCGGCGTTCGATGGCCGCGTCGCGAGGTAGATGATGGTGGCGAGCGCCAGCGCAGCCACCAGCTGCACGATGGGCACGCTGGCGGCAGCGGCGGCGGTCTGCTTCATGATGAAACGCCGCACCTTGTTGACCTGGGCTTCAAAGCGGGCCGTCTCGTACTGCTGCCCGCCGAAAAGCTTGACCACCTTGTGGCCGTCGATCGCCTCGCCCAGCACCTGCGTGATGTCGCCCATCGCCTGCTGCGCTTCGCGGCTCGAGCGCCGCAGCCGCAC
This sequence comes from Burkholderiales bacterium, assembly GCA_046313915.1. Classification (GTDB taxonomy): domain Bacteria; phylum Pseudomonadota; class Gammaproteobacteria; order Burkholderiales; family SG8-41; genus CAKKQX01. Next base: position 23,294 of record JBKBXX010000022.1, read on the forward strand.
GCTGATCAGGCGCACCACACCGATGATGAGCGGCCCCATCACCAGCACCAGCAAAGTGAGCTTCCAGTCGAGCCACAGCATCCATGCGAGCAGCCCGATGATCGACAGCGAATCCTTGAAGATGACCGTGAGCACATTGGTTGCCGCGGTGGTCACCTGCGCGACATCGTAAGTGAGCCTGGAAATCAGGTTGCCGGTCGGGGAATTGTCATAATAGGATGCCGGCAGCTCCAACAGTTTCCTGAACATGGCGTTGCGCAGATCCATCACCACCTTGTTGCCGACCCACGTGATCGAGTAATGCGCGGTGTAATCGGCAAGCCCCCGCACCACGAACAGGCCGATGATGACGAACGGCGTCCAGCGGATGACCGCCTCGTCCTTCTCGACGAAAGTGCCATCGAGCAGCGGCTTCAGGATCGCCGGCAGCGCAGGCTCGGTCGCTGCCACGACCATCATGCCGGCGAGCGCCAGCGCGAACACCCGGCGGTAGGGCGCAACGTATTTCAGCAGTCGCAGATACAGTTCGGTACTGGTCATGGCGTGGAGAGCCGAACAATAGCAAACTTTTGCTGAAATGGAAAAAGCGGCGTGGCGCGCCGCCCGCCGGCCAGAAAACCACAGGCTATCTGAACGCGTATTCCGCAGTCACCATGACATTGCGCTGCGGCAGCGGATAGGCATTGTAGCGGTCGGGCACCGCCGCGCTGCGAACCGCGTAGTTGTAGTACTTCCTGTCAAACAGATTGTTGACCGCTGCGCTCAGGGACCAGCCGCCGCTGCGGTGAACGAACTTGACATCGAGCAGCGCATAAGACGGGATTTTCACTCCCATGGTGTTGCTCTCGTCGTTGTCCATGTACTGCTCGCCCACGTAGCTTGCCCGCGCATTGAGGCGGGTGCGGGCACCGACTGCCCACGACGCATTGAAAGCGAGCTTGTGGCGCGGCACGAGCGGCACGGTTTTACCTGCGATCACCTGATCCGCGAGAAAAAAACCGCCGCCCGCAAACACCCCCTGCCGGAAGCGTGCGTCGGTATAGGTATAGGCGGCGGCGAGCGTCAGGCCTGCCGGCGCCTGCCACTTCCCTTCGAGTTCCAGACCGCGGCGGCGTGACGGCGGCAGATTGGTATTGCCGATGCCGCTGGTGAAGGGATCGAGATGGATTTCGTCGTTGACGTCGATGGTGAACAGCGCCGCACGCAGCCAGCTGCGCGCCGTTTGCATTTCCATGCCCATTTCGTGACTACGCGCCGTCTGCGGCCGCAGGAACTGGAACTGGTTGGCAAACGACGCGGAGGTTTCGTAGGTTTCGTCGATATTGGCAAAGCGGTAACTGCGCCCGCTCCTGCCGCTTAACGCCAGCAACGGGGAAAAGCGGTAGCGCGCGCCGAGTTCGTAAGCATATTCGGCCTCGCGCTGCGAACCCGCCGGCGCTCCCGAACCAAACACCCCGCCGGGAGCCGTGGCATCGAACGCATCGGCGGCATCGATGCCGAAGCGTTCGCGGCGCACACCGGCGCTCACGGTCAGCCGTTCGCCGATGCGGCTCGTCTCGTGCAGATAAATCGCGGTGTTGTACTGCGTTGCCGTCACGGTATTGACGGGCTGGCCGATGTTCGCGCTCGAGTTCGCACGGCGCAGACGGTAGCGCCAGCGGTACCAGTCCGCACCCATGATCAGCGTGCCGCTGCTGCCCGGCAGCCCGTGCGCCACTTTCACGCGCGGCGTGAACGACCATACATCGAGGTTGGCGACCCGGTAATCGGGGAAACCGCCGAAATCGAAATAGGAAATCTGTTCCTTGTCACGCCAGCCGGCGCTCAGATTCAATTCGCCGAATCCCGTTTGCCGGCGCCAGTCCAAAGTGGCGCGATCGCCGTTGCGCTGCGCGTAATCCAGCGGCGTCTGCGCACCGCGCCGGTCGGTTTCGAGCTGGTTGATCCCGGCGCTCGGTTGCACCCTGCGCGCGCCGGGCAGCCGCAGGCCGTTGCGGTCGGCGCCGATTTTGAACGCAAGCTCGCCCTCCTCGGTGAGAAAGCGCAAATCGGCGAGCGCGCTGCTTTGCCGCTGGCGGTTGTTGGCGCGATAACCGTCGGATTCATAATTGTCGGCATTGATGCCGAATCCCGCGCGGTCGCCGGAATGATGGGCGCTCACCGAACTGCCGCCGCTGGCGTAGGAGCCGGCCCGGCCCTGCACCGTGACGCCGCTGGCGAGCGCAGTCGGCGATTTGGTGATGATGTTGATCACGCCCGCCGTCGCGCCGTCGCCATACAATACGGCACCGCCGCCGCGCACGATCTCGATGCGCTCGATCGCCGTCAGCGGCAGCGCCGGCCATTGCACACCGGAAAGATCGATATCGCCGGCGCGCCGGCCATCGACGAGGATCAGGGTGTTCTGGGTGGCGGCAGCACCGAAACCGCGCAGGTCGACGGTGGCGCCCGCCGCGTTGTTGCCGAACAGATCACGCACCGCCACCCCGGCCTGTTGCGACAGCAGCTCGGGCACGGTTTTCGCTGCACTGTGCTCAATATCTTCGGCGGTGATGACCGTGATGTTGACCGGCTTGTCGCCGTAATGCTCCTTGAAGCGGGTCGCGGTGACCACGACTTCATCGATCCGGAGCGGGGAATTTTCGGCTGCGTAGCTACTTCCTGAAACGACGACGGCAGCCACCGCCGTCCACATGGATAAACGCATTGCATAGTCCTCGAAATAAGCGTACCCGCCGTACGCGATTGGTCGAACGAGGAAATGCACGGGGAAAACGCACGAGAACCGACCGCAACCGGGAGCGCCGCTTCCCCGCAGCATTTCCACTGCTTTCCGGTTCGGGCCGGTATACGGGCTCGCGAGTACTTGACGCGCCGCCTTCCCGGGAGCGAAACCCAGTGGCTGTTGCGTGGCGCGCCCACGCTCGCTTACCGTTGCGGGGGCAGCACAGGCTTTGACGCAGGGGAGCAGCGGGGCCGCGCAATTCGGCCCGGAGCAAAAACGCCCGGCGAATGCGGCTTATGAATCCTGCTCCTGCGGTCGCACCTGTTTCCCGTTTAACCTGGCTCAAAGAACTGAGCCGGGCACCCGAGACCGTGTTCCGGTCGGCGCCCGCTTACGGATCGCAGACAGACCGGAACACCGGAATTCTATAATGCCGCGGCTTGCGCTGTCGCGCGTCTTGCACAGGCGGCGGAGACCTTGGGGGCGGGCGTTCTCCGCTCGTGCCAAATCACATTCAGAAATCTTCCTTAACAGTTGACTTAGCAGGATTTTTTACTCTATAGTGCGCAGATGGAAAACGAACTCAAGTCGCTCGAACAGAAAATAAACCGATTCGTCGAGCTGTGTCAGCGGCTGCGCACCGACAACCAGCAATTGCGTCAGCAGCTCGCTTCGAGCCTCAATGAAAACAAGCAGCTCGAGGAAAAAATCAGCAACGCCACCAGCCGCCTGGAAAATCTGCTCAATCAGATTCCCGAAGACAACGCATGAATGCCGAAGCCAAGGGGTTGCAGATCAACATCATGGGGCGCGAATTTCGCGTTGCCTGCCCGGAAGAAGAACAAAAAAGCCTGCTCGAAGCCGTCGATTATCTGAACCGCAAGATGCTCGAGATCAAGAACCACGGCAAAGTGATCGGCCTCGAGCGCATCGCCATCATGGCCGCCCTCAACATTACCCACGAATTTCTCTCGACCAAGGTCGGCGGCGGTTTTGACATAGCAGAGATAAAGCGTAGAATTGCCAGCATGGAGACAGTGCTTGATCAGGCGATATCCGATCAAAGCGAACTGTTCTGAGTTTCCCCTGCGGTGTTCGTTAAGGCTTCAACATCTTTGAACCAATAGTCTGACTCTGGTTGCCGACTCTGCAAGTACCGGTGTGCGCGTCCCATGCGGAAGCGCCTGATGGACTCGAAAGGCGACCACCTTGAACCTTCGGTTCAAGAAACGGGCCTGACGGCACAGGCGGGGGTCTTATGCAAAAATGCGGCTTGGGCCGCATTTTTTTTGATCGCGACCGCAGTTTTCGAACCATGCGCTACTGGCTGATGAAATCCGAACCCGCCGCCTACGGCATAGACGATCTGGCGCGGGACAAGATCACCGCGTGGAGCGGGGTACGCAATTATCAGGCGCGCAACTTCATGCGCGACCAGATGCGGGCTGGCGACCGCGTGTTTTTCTATCACTCGAACTGCGCCGAGCCGGGCATCACGGGCATCGCCGCAGTGTGCAGCGCCGCCTATCCGGATGCCACGCAGTTCGACCGCAGCAGCAAATATTTCGACCCCCGGTCCACTCCGGAGCAACCGCGCTGGCTCAACGTCGATATCAGGTTCGTGAAAAAAACGCGGCTCGTGAGCCTCGCCGAACTGCGCAGTCACGCCGCGCTGCGCAACATGCGCATTCTCGCCCGCGGCAATCGTCTGTCGATCACGCCCGTGGATCCCGCCGAATGGGAATTCATTAGCGGAATTCTTTGAGCACCGGAGCGCTGCCCATGATTTCAGAATGCACGATCCCCTGCTTCCGGCCATGACCTTCGCGGAACTGCTGCAACGGCTCGAAGCGCGGCTGCCCGGATACATCCTCGACGGCGACGCTGCCGAAACGGTGGCGAAAGCCTGCGACGGCCGCCACAAGCATCCGCTCGCAGCAAGAATCATCGCCAGCGTGTTCGGCAGGAGCGGGCTTGCGGACGCCACCGCAGCGGTGTCGCGCTCACAGGTCGTCGCCGCGCTCGCGCCGATCCGCCTCGAGTTCATGAAAGACGATGCGCCGGCCGAAGGTTTCCGGCTGGTGGAAAAAATTGTCCACGCCATCGACGGCGCATTCAACGACGAGGCGTTGCAGCAGAAATCCCGGGGCACAAACCCGTGACCGACTGGTGGTGGGCCTATCTTGCACTGGGCGCTTTTGTCGGTTTTTTTTCCGGCCTGCTCGGCATCGGCGGCGGCGCCGCCATGGTGCCGGTGCTCGCCTTCATTTTTTCAGCCAAGCAATTTGCGCCCGCCCACGTGGTGCACCTCGCACTCGGCACCGCGATTTCGACGATCGCCTTCACTTCGGTCGCGAGCGTTCTCAGCCACCACCGGCACCGCGCGGTGAACTGGCGCAACGTCTCGAGAATCGCGCCTGGCATCTTCGCCGGCACTTTCGGCGGCGCCCTGCTGGCGGGATACATGGAGTTGCGCGCCCTCAGCCTGATATTCACCGTGCTGATCTATTATCTTTCCGCGCAGATGCTGTTCGATCGCAAACCCGTCCCCGGCCGCACCGTCTCCGGCTGGAGCGGGCTGTGGCTGGCGGCCGCGGCCATCGGCGTGGTTTCGAGTCTGACCGCCACGGGCGGCGCGGCACTGGTGGTTGCCTACCTGACCAAACGCGGGGTGCGCATACACGAGGCCATAGGCACCGCGGCCGCCGTCGGCTGGCCGCTCGCGATGGCGGGCGCCATCGGTTACGTCGTCTCGGGTCTGCGCGCGACCGGCCTGCCCCCCTACAGCTTCGGCTACGTCTATCTTCCGGCAGTGCTGGGAATCGTGCTCGCCAGCGTGGCGACGGCTCCGCTCGGGGCACGCATCGCGCATCGCACGCCCGGCAGGACGCTGAGAAAAGTTTTCGCTCTCGTGCTCTTCGTCCTCGCGACCAGCATGTTCCTGCGCTTTTTCTAGACCACGCCTTCGGCCCGCAGTCTGCGGATGTCGGCGTCGCCCATTCCCAGCAGGGCGCGCAGGATTTCGTCGGTGTGCTGGCCCAGAACGGGGGGCGGCAAACGGTATTCGACCGGCGTCGCCGAAAACCGCATCGGACTCGCGACCAGCGGCACTTTGCCCGCGGCGGGGTGATCGAGCTCGATTCTCAGCCCGCGCGCCACCACCTGCGGTTCTTCGAACACCTGTTTTATGTTGTTGATCGGGCCGTTGGGCACGCCGGCCTGGTCCAGCGTCCCGACCCATTCCCGCGTGGTGCGTGTCCTGAACACTTTTTCCAGCAACGGCACGAGAATCGCGCGGTTTTCCACGCGCTTGCCATTGGTGGCGAAGCGCGGATCGCCGGACAGTTCCCGGCAACCCGCCACTTCGCAGAACTTTCTGAACAGATTGTCGTTGCCGCAGGCGAGAATGATATCGCCATCGCCGGTTTTGAAAGTCTGATACGGCACGATGTTGGGATGGGCATTGCCCAGCCGCCCCGGCACTTCACCGGTCACCAGATAATTCATCGCCTGGTTGGCGAGAAAAGCTACCTGGGTGTCGAGCAACGCGAGATCGAGATGTTGTCCGACTCCCGTTTCCGCGCGATGCGCAATCGCCGCACACACGGCGACGCTGGCATACATCCCGGTCATGATGTCGGCAATGGGCACCCCGACGCGCTGCGGCCCGCCTCCCGGCAAATCGTCGCGCTCGCCGGTGATGCTCATCAGCCCGCCCATGCCCTGGATCATGAAATCATAGCCGGGACGCTCGCGATACGGTCCCGTCTGGCCGAAACCGGTCACCGAACAGTAGATGAGCCGCGGATTGACCGCTTTCAGGTCGTCATAGCCGAGGCCATAACGCGCGAGATCGCCATGTTTGTAGTTTTCGAGCAGCACGTCGCACCGCCTCGCGAGATCGCGCACGATTCGCTGTCCCTCGGGCTTGGACAAATCGAGCGTGATCGACTTCTTGCCGCGGTTGGCCGCGGCAAAATAGGCCGACTCGCGGGTGTCGTTGCCCGCGGCGTCCCTGAGCCACGGCGGACCGAAAGCGCGGGAATCGTCGCCGCTTCCGGGGCGCTCGACCTTGATGACTTCCGCGCCCAGATCGGCGAGATTCTGCCCCGCCCACGGCGCGGCGAGCACGCGGGAAAGGTCGAGCACGCGGATATGGGATAACGGTCCTGGCATTTTCAACTCCTGGGGGGCGAGTGACCGAGTGATGCGGTCAGTCGGAAAGCGTTGTCGGGTTGCTCGGTTACCGAATCGCTCGATCACCGCCATTCAACGGCCGACGAACTTCGGCTTTTTCTTGTTGATGAAAGCCTCGTAGCCGATGCGGTAATCCTCGGTATTGAAGTAGGCGAAATTTTCCTCGATCTCCGCCGCCGTCAGCGGCGCGGGTTGCGGCGTGAGCCGCCGCACGAATTTTTTGTGCCAGCGCGCAACGAGCGGCGCACCGTCGGCGATGCGGCGCGCCGTGGCGCGGATCTCTTCCTCAAGCCTGTCGTCGGGAACCACGCGCGTCAGCAAGCCCTTGGCCAGAGCCTCCGCGGCGCTCCACACCCGGCCTTCGATCAGGATTTCCAGCGCCACGGCCTTGCCCACCAGCGGCAACATCGCCGCAAGCTCATCGTAAGCAATGGGGAACCCCAGGCGGTTGATGGGGACGCCGAAGCGTCCCGACTCGCCGGAAATCCTGAGGTCGCACTGGCAGGCGATTTCCAGCCCGCCGCCCACGCAGGGGCCGTGGATCATGGCAAGTGTCGGATGCCGGCATTCCGCAACGGCCTTCAATGCGCCATGAACGTATTCGCGGTGATAGACCTTCCCCTGCTCGGCATTGTCGCGAACCCGCGCGAATTCGGCAATATCGGCGCCGGCGGCAAACGCGTTTTCGCCCGCGCCGCGCAGCACGATGCAGCGCAACTCATCGACGGTCGACAACTCGTTCATCACACGCGCCAGTTCGCGCCACATGGCAAGGGTGAGCGCGTTGAGCTTTTCCAGATTGCTGATGCTCACCGTCGCTATCGCACCCTCGTGCTGCACCACTATGCTTCCGCTCATCGCGAATCCATCCAGAAAACCGTCATTTTATACGAACTCATGCGAACAGGCCGCGGGCGTAACCCGCCGCGACCACCGCCGCGACCCCCGCGATCACTGCCACGAAAAGATTTTTGCGGCTGGCATGAAAGGCGACGAGCGCCAGCGCGCAGGCGACGAGCCGCTCTGCGAGCGAGCTCGCCGCCAGCATGCCGCCGGGCATGATGATGATGCGCGCGATGAGACCCGCCACCATCGCGTAAGCCACGCAGGTAATCCAGTTGAAAAGTTCGCTGTCGAGCTTGACCCGCCCCGAAAACAGCACACCCAGGCCGCGCCACAGATAGGTTCCCGCGCCGCAGGCGAGAACGAGCAGCCACAGCTCAGGCACGGCCCCTCCCCATCCGGCGATGGATCAGATAGGCGGCGGTGCCGCCGACGATGCCCGCCAGCAGCACGCTCCATTGCGCATTCATCAGATAAAACGACGGCCCGGCAACCGCGCCGCACGCCAGCGCCAGCGCGGCAAGCCGCGTGCGGACGTCGCCGATCAGGATCACCAGGAAATAGACCGGCGTCAGAAACGAAAAACCCACCCGGACCAGCGGCGGGAAAGCGCCCGCGAGAGAATGGCCGGCGACCGCGCTCGCCGCGCTCACCCCCACGCAGACCACGGCAAAACCGGTGAAATAGGAGAGGCGTTGCGCAGACGGCAGCTCCGGGCAGCGCCGCATGGCAGCCGCCCAGCAGGTCATGGCGATGAGCTGGGCTGCGGCATAAAGCGCTGCCCGGCCGTGGCGCGGGTCGCGCAGAACCGGCATCAGCGACATCGTCATCGGCAAGAAACGCGCCGCGCTGAACACCACGGCGAGCACGATGGCGGCCGCCGCAGCGTTCAGCGCGTGCATCTCGATCAGGATCAACTGCCCCGGCAAGGCCCAGATCGTGACCGTCGCGGCCACGGTGAGCCACACCGAATAGCCGCTTTCCGCGGCAAGCGAACCGTAGCCGATGAAGCCCGCCCCCAGCACCGCGGCCGGCACGCCGAGCGCCTCGCCCGCGCCGAGGCGAAATGCGCTGCCCTCAGCCAAGGCGCTGCGCAAGCTCCGCGAAATCGGCCACGATCAGGTCCGGCTGATAGGGCCCTGCGCCAAAAGGCCTTTGGCGCCTGTCGACAAAACAGGTGTGCATGCCGAAACCTTTGGCGCCGATGCAGTCGAAAGCGTGGTTCGCCACGAACAGTACCTCCTCCCGCCCGACTCCCAGCAGCTCGACGGCTTTGGCGTAAGTCGCCACGTGCGGCTTGAAGGAAGCGGCTTCGGCCACCGACATGATGCGGTCGAATGCGACGCCGAGACGGGGACGTGCGCTCTCCAGCATGTCCGGGTCGCCATTGGAGAGTATGGTCAGCCTGTAGCGTTTCCCGAGCGCCTGGAGCGCCTCGACCACATCCGGAAAAGGACGCAGGGTCTCGATGCACGCCACCAGCCGCCTCACCTCGTCCTGCGTGTGAGCGATGCCGGCGCGCTCGAGCGTGTAACTCAACGCCCTGCTGCCGATTTCACGATAGGGCGTGTGATCGCGGTGCAGCAGGGCGTCTATCATCGAGTTTTCGAAATGGGTGCGGCGCCACCAGGTCACCAGCGCATCGGGCCTGCCGTTCCACCCCTTGGTCTTCAGATAAGGCGTGACGGCTTCGGTCAGGCCGCCCTGCATGTCGACGATCGTGCCGTAGAGGTCGAACATCAGGACCGTGACCCGGTCGCGCAGCTTTTCCTCGTTCATTGAGACCGCCTCGTATTCATGGCCGCATGCCGCCGCGCACCTGCTTACTGGTGCGCAAACAGTTTCTTGCCCGCGACCGGCATTTCCGCCACCAGAATGTCTCCCGACAGCGACTCCGTGATGTACAGCGTGCGCCGCTCGGGACCGCCGAAAGCGATGTTGGCGAGATGATGATGCCGCGGGTCTTTCGAGTACACGAGATGCGTGGGCAGCATGTTGCTGTCGAAGCGCCACACGCCCACCCCCAGCTGGCAGACGAGAATGCCGTTCTCGGCATCCATCTCTATGCCGTCGGGCCCGCCCACGCCGCCGGAAAGCTGGATCGCCACCCCCGTCTTGGAAATCGAACCGTCCGCCATGATGGGCAAGCGCCAGATCTGCTGCGACCGCGTGACGCCTACATAGCAATGCTTCTCCGTGGTGCTGAGCGTGATGCCGTTGGGGCTGGGCACGTTGCTGCAAAGCCGGTCGAGCGCACCGTTGGCGCGCAGGCGATACACCCTGCCGCTCGGATCCGTGATGCCGGTCTGCCCCTGGTCGGTGAAATAAAGGTCGCCGTTGGACGCAAAGTGCAGGTCGTTGAGGCCCTTGAAACCTTCGCTGTAGGCGGTACGCAGAAAAGATTCGAGTTTCCCGCTCTTCGGATCGAGCACCAGCAGCCCTTCCTTGTAATCGGCGATGAAAATGCGGCCGTCCTTGTGGATTTTCAGGCCGTTGGGCCAGCCGTCGTACTGCACCACGAGTTCCCAGTCGCCGCGGGGCGTGATCCTGAAGACGCGGCCAAACGGAATGTCGACAAACCACAGATTGCCTTCGCGATCGAACGAAGGCCCTTCCAGGAAACATTCCACCTCGGCGCCCTGGCGGTTCGGGTCGGACCATGCGGTACGCTGCTTCTTGCGAAACTTGGCGGGCATCGTCATGAAAAGCCTGGTTTCGATCAGCTGCAACTGCTGGAAGGGATTGAACATGGCGGGTGCGGTTCCTTTCTTGGGTTATCGGGGCGCCGGGGCGCACGGGGTGTTCATCGGAGTTCGC
>JBKBXX010000023.1:0-32118 GCA_046313915.1 Burkholderiales bacterium
CGCCTGTACCGGGAAAAATTCGATAATGTAATCAAGATATTGGGACCGGCACTCGGCGTGGAAATGCCGGACGCCGCGTTCTATCTGTGGGCGCCGACGCCGTTCGCCGACACCGAATTCACGCGCCGCCTTTATCAGGAACAGGCGGTGTCGGTGCTGCCGGGAAGCTATCTCGCGCGTGAAGCGCACGGTGTCAATCCCGGCAGCAACCGCGTGCGCATCGCGCTCGTCGCCTCGAGCACCGAATGCAGCGAAGCCGCGCACCGCATTCGCAATTTCGTCGAAAAACTGTAAGGAACGGCATATGCAACAGCTGCAAAACATCATCGAAAAAGCGTGGGACGAACGCGCCTCGCTTTCCCCGGACCGCGCCGACCCCGCGATCCGGCAGGCGGTCGCCGACACCATAGACCTGCTCGATCAGGGCAAATTGCGAATCGCGGAAAAAATCGGCGGCGCATGGGTCACTCGTCAGTGGGCGAAGAAAGCCGTGTTGCTGTCGTTTCGCCTCTACGACAACGCCGTGATCCAGGACGGCTATACCCGCTACTACGACAAGGTGCCCGCCAAGTTCGCCGCTTATTCGGCGCAAGCGTTCAAAGAGGGCGGTTTCCGGGTGGTGCCGCCGGCAGCGGCGCGCAAAGGCGCGTATGTCGCGAAAAACGTGGTGTTGATGCCCTCGTTCGTCAACATCGGCGCCTATGTCGACGAAGGCACCATGGTCGACACCTGGGCCACCGTCGGCTCGTGCGCCCAGATCGGCAAGAATGTGCATCTGTCGGGCGGTGTTGGCATCGGCGGTGTACTGGAACCGCTGCAAGCCAATCCCACCATCATCGAGGACAACTGCTTCATCGGCGCGCGTTCCGAAATCGTCGAAGGCGTGATCGTCGAGGAAGGCTCGGTGATCTCGATGGGGGTATTCATCGGCCAGAGCACCAAAATCTATCACCGCCAGAGCGGCAAAATCCTCTACGGCCGGGTGCCGGCGGGGTCGGTGGTGGTGTCGGGTTCGCTGCCGGCCGCCGACGGCAAATGCAGCCTGTATTGCGCAGTGATCGTCAAGCAGGTCGACGCCCAGACTCGCGCCAAGACCAGCATCAACGACCTGCTGAGGGCCGACTGAGCGCGGGCGTCCCCAAAGACATGATACGGAGGCAGACCGCGCCCGCTCCGCAAACCTTGCGCGACGCGATCGCGTTCGGCGCGAGGCGCTTCCGGGCAGCGCGGCTGGTTTACGGACACGGCACCGTCAATGCCTTCGACGAAGCCGTCTATCTCGCCTTGCACGCCCTGCGCCTGCCGCCCGGCGAGCTTGCGCCGCATCTCGACACGCTGCTCGAGCCGCAGCAGCGCCAGGCGATTCTCGAGCTGTTCGAGCGTCGCATCCGCGAGCGCAAGCCCGCCGCCTATCTGACGCGGGAGGCGTGGCTCGGCGATTTCAGTTTCTACGTTGACGAGCGCGTGATCGTGCCGCGCTCCTTTATCGCCGAGCTGTTGCGCGACAATCTTGCGCCGTGGATCGCGTCTGCCGGAAAAATCGGCAGCGCGCTCGATCTGTGCACCGGCTCGGGCTGTCTTGCCATCCTGCTCGCGCACAGCTTTCCCCGCGCCCGCATCGATGCTGCCGATGTCTCGACCGCTGCGCTGGCCGTGGCCCGCGACAACGTCAGGCGCTACCGCCTGGGTCGGCGCATCCGCCTCGTCCGCTCCGACATGTTTTCCGCGCTTCGCGGCAAACGCTACGATCTGATCGTCTCCAATCCGCCTTATGTCAGGACCTCGATCATGCGCCGGCTGCCTCCGGAGTACCGCAGCGAGCCGCCGATCGCGCTGGCGGGCGGCAGCGACGGGTTCGCCCTGGTGCGCACCCTGTTGCAGCAGGCGGCGCAGCATCTGAATCCCGGCGGGTTGCTGGTGGTCGAGGTCGGGCATCATCGCGCGCGGGTGGAAAAAGCCTTCCCCCGCTTCGCCTTCACCTGGCCCGAGACGAGCGGCGGCGACGACTGCGTTTTTCTCCTGACTCGCGAGCAGTTGCCGCAGTAGGCGGCGCCCCGCCTTCCGGCAGCTGCAACCAGTGCAGCACCTGCCGCACCTGTGCCTCGTCGAGTTCCAGCGTCTGACCGCGTTTGAGCCGCGGCGGCAGATTGATGATGCCGAAGCGCACCCGCATCAGCCGGCTGATGGTGAGGCCCAGCGCCTCGAACAGACGGCGCACGACGCGGTTGCGGCCTTCTTTTAGCACCAGACGATACCAGTGATTCGAACCTTCTCCGCCTTCGTCCAGCACCGATTCGCAGCGCGCGATGCCATCGGACAAAGTGAGGCCGGAAGTCAGCCGCGCGATCTGTTCGGCCGACAACTCCCCCAGGACGCGCACGGCGTATTCGCGCTCGATCTCGAACCGCGGATGCGTCATGCGGTTCGCCACCTCTCCCGAAGTGGTGAAAATCAGCAGACCGCAGGTGTTGTAATCGAGACGGCCGACGGCCAGCCATTTGGCCCCGCGCAGCCGCGGCAGTTTATCGAACACCGTGTCCCGGCCTTCGGGATCGTCGCGGCTGACGATCTCTCCTTCGGGCTTGTGATAAAGCAGCAACCGCGGCAGGCGCTCCGGTGCGGGCCAGTGCACCATGCGCCGCCCGACCTTGATCTGATCCTCGGGGCCGACGCGGGTACCGATGCCCGCGACCGCACCGTTGACGGTCACGCGCCCTTCCTGGATCCAGCGCTCCATTTCACGCCGCGAACCCAGCCCCGCCTGGGCGAGGATTTTCTGCAGCTTCTGCGATTCCGCCGCCGGTGTTTTTTCCGTAAATTTTACCATTAAAAACAATGAGTTATTTATACTTCGCGCCGTTCCAGAACGGCTTGCGCCAGCGTCCCGCTATCGACGTGCTCCAGCTCGCCGCCCACCGGCAGGCCGCGGGCGATGCGCGTGGCGCGGATTCCCCTCGCGTGCAGCAGCTCCCCGATGTAATGGGCGGTCGCCTCCCCTTCCACCGTGAAATTGGTGGCGAGTATCACTTCGCGCACCCCGCCGTCGGCAGCGCGCTGGATCAGGCGGTCGAGGTGAATCTCCCTGGGACCGATGCCATCGAGCGGCGAGAGCGATCCCATCAGCACGAAATACAGTCCCTGGTAACACTGCGCCTGCTCCATCATCAGCAAATCACCGGGGGTCTCGACCACGCACAGCAGTGCCGCGTCACGCCGCGGCGAACGGCACAGTGCGCATACCGTTTCTTCAGTGAAGCTGTTGCATTTCTCGCAGTGGCGGATGCGCTGCAGCGCAGCGTCGAGCGCCGTGGCGAGCCGCCGCGCGCCGGACTGGTCGCGTTGCAGCAGATGATAGGCCATGCGCTGCGCCGACTTCGGGCCCACGCCGGGCAGGCAGCGCAGCGCTTCGATCAGTTCGTCGAGCGATGACGGCGGTTTCATCGGACAGCCAATCGCGGATGATACATGGTGAATGGAAAGCAACGCGCTGTCATGCCGCTTTTCATCCTCCACCGTTTGCCCTAGAACGGCAGTTTGAATCCCGGCGGCAACGGCATCCCGCCGGTCATGCCCGCCATTTTTTCCTGCGTGGCGGCCTCGACCCGCCGCACCGCGTCGTTGACCGCGGCCGCGACCAGGTCTTCCAGCATCTCCTTGTCGTCCTTGAGCAGGCTGTCATCGATGAGGACGCGCTTCACATCGTAGCGGCATGTCATCACCACCTTGACCAGTCCCGCTCCCGCCTGGCCCTCGACTTCGATGGTCGCAAGCTGCTCCTGCATCTTTTTCATGTTCTCCTGCATCTGCTGCGCCTGTTTCATGAGGCCAGCAAGGCCACCTTTCATCATCGTTTGTCCTCTCGCTGTATGGGCTTGATCGTGGATTCGATCACGCGCGCGTCAAAATTCTCGACCAGTTCGCGCACGAACGGATCCTGTTCGATTTCGGCGATCGCCTGCGCCTGGCGCCGGCGACTGTCGCGACCGGCGATTTCCGCCGGGGAATTGCCGTGATCTTCGCCGACGCTGATCACCACCCTCGGCGTACCGCCGAAATGGCTGCGCAATGCCGTCTTGAGCTTTTCCTGGTAGGTTTTTTCCAGCAGCCGTTCATGGGCCCGGGCAAGGCGCAGTTCTATGCATGTCTCATCGCGCCGCACCAGCTCGCAGTGCTGGGCGAGCATCCGCGTCATGCCGCTCAGACCCAGTTGCTCGACGATTTCGCTCCATTGCCCGCTAACAGGTTTTTTTTTTGATTCGCGAAGGGCGGGTGCCGCGGCCGCGTTTTCCCGCTGCGCGGGACGCTCGCCGACCGCCGGCGGCAGCGCTGCCGCCGCGTCATCCGGGGCGAACGCGAGCATGCGCAGCAGCGTCATGGTAAAGCCCGCGTATTCATCCGGGGCAAGTCCGATATCCTGCCTGCCCTGCAAAGCGATCTGGTAATACAGTTGCAACTCATCGGCATCGAACGCAGCCGCGAGCTCGTTCAGCATTTCACGGTCGGGGTCGTCTTCCGCGACCGTCGCCGGCAGCGCCTGCGCCAATGCCAGACGGTGCAGCAGCGTGCCGAGATCCTGCAGCGCCCCCTCGAACGACAGGCTGCGGCTCGCCATGCGCTCGGCCTCGGCGATCATCGCCGCACCATCGCGGACCGCGAGCGCCTTCAGGATCGCGTACAGGTAGGACTGGTCGACTGCACCCAGCATGGCGCGCACCGACGCCTCCTCCACCGCGCCGCCGCCGTGGGCGATCGCCTGGTCGAGCAGGCTCAGCGCATCGCGCATGCTGCCCTGCGCCGCGCGCGCGAGCAGCGCCAGCGCCGCCGGCTCGGCGGCGATGCTTTCCGCGTCGAGGATTTTTTGCAGCTGGCCGCGGATCTGCGGCTGCGCGATCTGCTTGAGATTGAACTGCAGGCAGCGCGACAGCACCGTCACCGGAATTTTCTGCGGGTCGGTCGTGGCGAGAATGAATTTGACGTGCTGCGGCGGCTCTTCGAGCGTTTTCAGCATGGCATTAAACGCGTTGCGTGACAGCATGTGCACTTCGTCGATGATGTAGACCTTGTAGCGGCCGCTGGTCGGCGCATAAAGCGCGTTTTCCAGCAGCTCGCGCATGTTGTCGACCTGGGTATTGGAAGCGGCATCGAGCTCGATGAGATCGACGAAACGGCCGCTATCGATTTCCAGGCAGGCGCCGCATTTGCCGCACGGCGCGGCGGTAACTCCGCCCTCGCAATTGAGCGCCTTGGCGATGATGCGCGCGAGGGTCGTTTTACCGACGCCGCGGGTGCCGGTGAAAAGATAGGCGTGATGCAGCCGCTGCTGTGCGAGTGCATTGGTCAGCGCCCTGACGACATGCTCTTGGCCGACCAGCTCGGAAAAAGTCCTGGGACGCCACTTGCGGGCAAGTACTTGACTCACTTTGCTGCCATGTTCATGCCAGTGCCTGCCGCCGATCGTTGCTCACGGGCGCCGTGCGAGCGGCGGTCGCGCGCCGCATCAGAAGCGGTATTGCAGGCGCAATTGGTGAAAATTGATTCCCTGGTTCGGCTCTTTGAGACCACCGTTCGAGAAGTGCTGGTAGCGGTAACCGGCATCGTAACGCCCCTTGCCTCCGAAACGCACGCCGATTCCCAGATGATCACCGAACTGGAAACTACTGCCGAAGCGGCGTTCCGGGCTCACCGAAGTCGCCGACAGCAGATGAAGGCCGATTCCTGCCTCGACATAAGGCATCAACCCGGCGGAACCGTCGTGCTGGAAACGGAATACCGGCGTCAGTCCGATGTCGGTCACACTGCCACCGGTTCTGGGCACGCTGCGATTATCCCACTGGCCAAGACCCAGATCCCAATAGCCTCCCAGATGCCAGCCGCCGCTGTCGAACCAGCGTTTTCCCCAGTCCCATTGCACGGCCAGCCGATAACGCCCGACGTCGGCATTGGAAGAATCGGACTTGCCGTATTCGAACGACACTCCGTCCACGGCAAAAAGCGCGGGCGAAAACGCCACTAATATCGCGGCGGCTGCATATTTCGGTTTATCCACCACGCCCCCGGCTGCTGTCCAATGAACTGCGACACCGCGATGATATCGCAAAAGAAAAAGGGAGGCGAGCCTTACCCCCGGCACTTGCAGAAAATAGCTGTGGCTGCTTCCTTCCGGACCTGACCAGGTTCACTACCTTGCAATGCGGGGAGGCCCGCCATGAACGAAACCAGCCGCAAGTATGCATGCGATCGCGCGTTTGCGCCACCACGATCGGGCACCGGCGGCTTTACAAGATTACCGTTTAATGCTTTTATTTGGCAAAATTGAAACCCTGCGCAGACCGCACAGGCAATGCGCTGCCGCTCACCCGGCCTCGGAATTCCGTTTCGGGCCAATAAACTTTGGAGGAGACATGTCGACCAAGACGATCGAGTCAGTTTTGCAGGAAAATCGGGTTTTCCCTCCCAGTGACGCATTTGTCAAACAGGCCAACGTCTCGGGAATGGACGCGTACCGCAAGCTGTGCGCCGAGGCCGAACGCGATTTCGAGGGCTTCTGGGGAAGACTGGGGCGCGAAGAAGTACTGTGGCACCGCCCTTTCAGCAAAGTGCTCGACGAAAGCAACGCGCCGTTTTTCAAGTGGTACCACGACGGCAGGCTCAACGCCTCCTACAACTGTCTCGACCGCCACCTCAAGACCCAGCCCGACAAGACCGCCATCATTTTCGAGGCCGATGACGGCAAGGTGACCAGGATCAGCTATAAGGAACTCTATCGCCGCGTCTGCATGATGGCGAACGGCCTCAAGTCGCTGGGCATCAGTAAAGGCGACCGCGTCGTCATCTACATGCCGATGTCGATCGAGGTGGTCGTCGCGATGCAGGCCTGCGCCCGGATCGGGGCGATACATTCGGTGGTATTCGGCGGCTTTTCGGCCAAGAGCCTGCACGAGCGCATCATCGATGCCGGCGCGGTCGCCGTCATCACCGCCGACGAGCAGATGCGCGGCGGGCGCCCCATCCCCCTGAAACCCGCAGTCGACGAGGCGCTCGGGATGGGCGGCTGCGATTCGGTGAAAAGCGTGGTGGTCTACAAGCGCACCGGCTGCCCGGTGCAGTGGGATGCCCGGCGCGACGTATGGCTGCACGACCTGCTCAACGGCCAGTCGGATGCCTGCGAACCGGAATGGGTCGATGCCGAACACCCGCTGTTCATCCTCTATACCTCGGGATCCACCGGCAAGCCCAAGGGTGTCCAGCACTCGACCGGCGGCTATCTGCTGTGGACCATCGTGACCATGAAATGGACTTTCGACTACAAGCCGAGCGACGTTTTCTGGTGTACGGCCGACGTCGGCTGGGTCACGGGCCATTCGTATGTATGCTACGGGCCGCTCGCGGTAGGCGCGACCCAGATCGTGTTCGAAGGCGTCCCGGTCTACCCCGATGCCGGGCGTTTCTGGAAAATGATCCAGGATCACCGCGTTTCGGTGTTCTATACCGCGCCAACGGCGATCCGCTCGCTGATCAAGGCGGGCGGCGATCTGCCGAAGAAATACGACTTGTCGAGCCTGCGCCTTCTCGGCACCGTTGGCGAGCCAATCAATCCCGAAGCGTGGATGTGGTACCACGAAACCGTCGGTGGCGGGCGCTGCCCCATTGTCGATACCTGGTGGCAGACCGAAACCGGCGGCCACATGATCAGCCCGCTGCCCGGCGCCACCCCGACCAAACCCGGTTCGGCAACTTTCCCGCTGCCCGGCATCATGGCCGACATCGTCGATGAAACCGGCGCCTCCGTGGGCTGGGGCAAAGGCGGCATTCTCGTCATCAAACGGCCGTGGCCGGCGATGCTGCGCACCATCTGGGGGGATCCCGAGCGCTTCAAGAAAACCTATTACCCGGAAGACTTCAAGGGCAGGTATTACCTCGCCGGCGACGGCGCCACCTACGACGAAGAAGGCTATATCCGCATCATGGGCCGCATCGACGACGTGCTCAACGTCTCCGGCCATCGCCTCGGCACCATGGAAATCGAATCGGCGCTGGTCGCCAATCCCAAGGTTGCCGAAGCCGCAGTCGTCGGTCGCCCCGACGAGCTCACCGGGGAAGCAGTGGTCGCTTTCGTCGTGCTCAAGCAGGCGCGCCCCAACGGCAATGAGGCGAAAAAAATCGTCCGGGAACTGCAGGAGTGGGTGGGCAAGGAAATCGGCCCCATCGCCAAGCCCAAAGACATCCGCTTCGGCGACAATCTGCCCAAAACGCGCTCCGGCAAGATCATGCGACGTCTGCTGCGCTCGATCGCCAAGGGCGAGGAAATCAAGCAGGACGTGTCCACGCTGGAGAATCCGGCCATCCTCGAGCAGCTGAAGCAGACGCAGACGGCGGGTTGAAACGCGCGGGACGCAAGGTGTCGGGCTTAAGGTGTAACGGCGCAGGGTGTGCCATCGCCGTGCGCCGCATGCTTCGCCATCGGGAGGGCTCATGATCAGATCGAGCATCAAGGGGCAGCGCCTCGTTGCGCTGTTCTTGCTGGGCAGCCTGCTGTTCAATTATCCGCTGCTTGCGCTGTTTGCCGGTCATGGGGAAATCCTCGACGTCCCGCTGCTCTACGTCTATCTGTTCGCAGCGTGGGCGCTGCTGATCGGCCTGGTGATGCTGGTGGTCGAAGTGCGTGGCGACTGACGCCGCAAACCCGGCCGCCCCGGCATACAAAGCAAGACACACGGCATGCTGACCGGCGCCACCATCGTTCTCGTCTCGTTCGCCTACGTCGGCCTGCTGTTTGCCATCGCCTATTACGGCGACAAACGCGCCGATGCCGGGCGCAGCATCATTGCCAACCCCTACATCTACGCGCTGTCGCTCGCGGTCTACTGCACTTCGTGGACATTCTACGGCAGCGTCGGGCGCGCCGCGACCAGCGGCGCCGGCTTTCTGCCGATCTATCTCGGACCGACGCTGATGGCAATGTTGTGGTGGTACGTGCTGCTCAAGATCATTCGCATCAGCAAGGCCAACCGCATCACCTCGATCGCCGATTTCATCGCCTCGCGCTACGGCAAAAGCCACACGCTGGGCGGCATCGTCACCATCATCGCGGTAATCGGCGTGGTGCCTTATATCGCACTGCAGCTGAAGGCGATTTCGGCCAGTTTTTCCATCATTCTCAAGTATCCCGAAGTGCTGATGCCCGACAAGGCCGGCGCGCCACTGTTCCTCGGCGACAGCACCTTCTACATCGCGATGCTGCTCGCCGCCTTCACCATCCTGTTCGGCACGCGCCATCTCGACGCGACCGAACGCCATGAAGGGCTGGTCGCCGCCATCGCTTTCGAATCGGTGATCAAACTGCTGGCATTCGTCGCGGTCGGTTTGTTCGTGACTTTCGGTATGTATGGTGGCTTCTCGGACATTTTCTCGCGGGCCATGGAGGTGCCCCAGCTCAACGCCCTGCTCGTGCTGGGCGGAGAAAGCGGCAATTACACGACCTGGGCTTCGCTCACCTTCCTGTCGATGCTCGCCGTCATGTTGCTGCCCCGCCAGTTCCAGGTCGCGGTGGTGGAAAACGTCAACGAACGCCATCTCAACAAGGCGATCTGGCTGTTTCCGCTTTATCTTTTTGCAATCAACATCTTCGTGTTGCCGATCGCATTGGGTGGTCTGCTGCATTTTCCCGGCGGCAGCGTCGACGCCGACACCTTCGTGCTGACCCTGCCGATGGCGCAGCAACGGCCGCTGCTCGCGCTGTTTGCTTTCATCGGCGGACTGTCGGCAGCGACCGGCATGGTGATTGTCGAAACCATCGCGCTGTCCACCATGGTGTGCAATGATCTGGTGATGCCGCTGCTGCTGCGCATGAAATGGCTGCGGCTCAACGAGCGGCTCGACCTGTCGGGGCTGCTGCTTGGCATACGCCGCGGCGCCATCGTCCTCATCCTCGTGCTTGGCTATCTCTACTTCTACCTTGCCGGCGAAGCCTACGCACTGGTATCGATCGGACTCATCTCCTTTTCCGCCGTCGCACAGTTCGGACCCGCCATCATCGGCGGCCTTTTCTGGAAAGGCGGCAGGCGCACGGGCGCGATCGCCGGACTGACCGCGGGCTTCCTGGTGTGGCTCTACACCCTGCTGCTGCCGTCTTTCGCCAAATCCGGCTGGCTGCCCATCACCTTCCTGTCGCAAGGACTGTTCGACATCGACTTGCTCAGGCCGCAGCAGCTCTTCGGCCTTTACGGTCTGGACAACATCACGCATTGCCTGTTCTGGAGCATGCTCGCCAACATCGGCTGCTACGTCGGCGTCTCGTTGTGGCAGCGGCCGAGCGCTGCCGAGCACAGCCAGGCAACCTTGTTCGTCGATGCGCTCAAGCAATCCTCTCCGGCTGCCGGTTCCCGCTTCTGGCGCGGCAGCGCCTCGGTCGGCGATCTGCTGGCGTTGCTCGGGCGTTTCCTGGGACCCGAACGCGCCCGTGAGGCATTCGCGCTCTATGCACGCAATCGCGGCGAAAAATCGATCGGCACGCTCGCCGCCGATGCCGATCTCGTGCATCACGCCGAATCGCTGCTCGCCGGCGCCATCGGCAGTGCTTCGGCGCGAGCCATGATCGCGTCGGTCGTCGACGAAGAGCCGCTCGGCATCGACGAGGTGATGAACATCATCGACGAAGCCTCGCAGGTGCTCGCCTACAGCCGTCAGCTCGAACAGAAATCGCGCGAGCTCGAAGCCGCCACCAACGAGCTGCGTAATGCCAACCGGAGGCTGCAGGAGCTCGACCGGCTCAAGGATGACTTCATCTCCACCGTCACTCACGAACTGCGCACGCCGCTCACTTCGATTCGCGCGTTTTCGGAAATCCTCAACGACAATCCCCAGCTCGATGCCGGCCAGCGCGCAAAATTCCTCGGCATCGTCATCAAGGAATCCGAACGCCTGACCCGGCTCATCAATCAGGTGCTCGATCTCGCCAAGATCGAGTCGGGCAATGCCGAATGGTATTCGGGCGAAATCGACATGCGCGAAGTGCTCGAGGACTCGGCGGCTGCCGTCAGCCAGCTCTTCGCGGAACAGAATGTCGCGCTGGAAATCCATGTTCCGCAGCAACTCCCGCCGATCGTGGCTGACCGTGACCGGCTGGTGCAGGTGATGCTCAATCTTCTGTCGAATGCCGCCAAATTCTGCCGGCGCGAGGGCGGGCGTGTCAGTGTCGGCCTGGCGCGGGAAAACGGCGCGCTGCGCGTCGACGTGGCCGACAACGGCATCGGCATCAGTGCGGCCGACCAGGAAATCATTTTCGACAAGTTCCGCCAGGCCGGCGACACGCTCACCCAGAAACCCCAAGGCAGCGGTCTCGGTCTCGCCATCTCCAGGGAGATCATCAACCATTTCGGCGGCAGGCTGTGGGTCACCAGCGCCCCTGGCGCGGGCTCGACGTTCTCCTTTACCCTGCCGCTTGAGCCCGGCTCAGCGAAGGCCGATGCCGAAATGCAACCCGAACAGCGGTTCGGCACATGAGGTTGTGGCCTGGACCACCGGATCCGCTTTTCCCATGCCCGCCAGAATCCTGATCGCCGAAGACGAACCGAGCATCGTCCTGTCGCTGGAATTCCTGCTGCAGGGCGCCGGTTATGAAGTGGCGGTTGCCCGTGACGGCGACGAGGCGCTGCGCATGGCCACACGCACGACGCCGGATCTGATCGTGCTCGACATCATGCTGCCGCTGCTCGACGGCTTCGAAGTTTGCCGCCGCATTCGCGCCAACCCGGCGTTCGACAACACCCGCATTCTGATGCTCACTGCGCGCGGACGCGAAAGCGGCCTGGAAAAAAGCCTGATGCTGGGTGCCGACGACTACATGACCAAACCCTTTTCGACACGGGAACTGACGAAAAGAGTCGGCGAATTGCTGAAACCGGCGGCAACGTAGCGGCTCAACCCACGTAATCGAGCACATAGCCGCGGCCATACAGCGTGCGCACCGTCACGCCGGCGCCGGCAATTTTCTTGCGCAGGCGATGCACGTAAACCTCGATCGCATTGTGGCTGACTTCCCGGTCGTAACTATAGAGTTGCTCTACCAGTTGTTCCTTGCTCACCACCCTGCCGAAGCGGCGCAGCAGAATCTCGAGCACCCCGATTTCGTGCACTGACAGCGGCAGGGTTCTGCCGTTGATGCTGGCAGTGCGGCCGATGGTGTCGAAACTGAGTTCGCCATAGCTGATGAGCGGCGAGACCCCGCCTTGTCCGCGGCGCAGCAGCGCGCGCACCCTCGCCTGGAACTCGTTCAGACTGAACGGCTTCACCAGGTAGTCGTCGGCGCCGAGATCGAGCCCCATCACTTTCTCTTCGGGTTTTTCGCGCCCCGACAGGATCAGAACCGGCATTGCCGCATTGCGTTTTCGCAGCCGCCGCAGCACCTCGAAGCCGTCGAGCTTGGGGAGCCCCAGATCGAGGATCAGCAGGCCGAAGATATCCTCCTTGAGCGCCTCGTCGGCAGCAGCGCCGTTGGCAACCCAGTCGACGGCATGGCCTGCCTGCACCAGCGAAAACTGCAGTGCTTCGGCAAGCGCCGCGTCATCCTCGGTGATCAATATCCTCAAAATTCCCCCCTCGTCATCTCCGCGCTACCCGAGCTGGCATTCCATACCTAACTAATTGATTTAAATAATATTTATTTACAACCCTGCACTTGGCAGCGCGTGGTCCGCCGCCAAACCGCCGACATGCATTTTATGGATTCCGGTTCAGGATTTTGTAAGCATTTTTCTTTAGCATTAAAGCGGTAAAAAAACCATAAGTAAATCAGTTTGTTTGGCGGCGGCATTTTTCCGCCGTCTTCGACCACAAAGGAGGGCTCCATGGAGTTGACTGCGAGGCACCAGGAATACTGGCGCAAAAACCTGGTCATCACGGCGGTATTGATGCTGATCTGGTTCATCGTCACATTCGTCGAAGGATGGTACGCGAGAGAACTCAACAGCATCACTTTCCTCGGCTTCCCATTGGGATTTTACATGTCGGCGCAAGGTTCATTGATCGTCTACGTCGTGATCATCTGGTACTACGCGCATTACATGAACAAGCTGGACGTCGAGTACGGCGTGGAAGAGGAGGAACTCAAATGAGCCAGGCTTTCAGTCATTCCGCGTTTTACCAGCAACTCAAGCGCTACTACGGCGTCTACGCCGGCGGCTTCATCGCTTTCGTCATTATCCTGGCAATCGCCGAGCAAATGGGTCTGCCCCGCAAATACATCGGCTACGCCTTCCTGTTCGCGACCATCGGCCTCTACGCGATGATCGGCATCATGAGCCGTACCGTGGAAGTGGCCGAATACTACGTTGCCGGAAGGCGCGTGCCGGCGTTCTTCAACGGCATGGCGACCGGTGCCGACTGGATGAGCGCCGCTTCGTTCATCGGCATGGCCGGCACGCTTTATCTCGCCGGTTTCGACGGGCTCGCCTTCGTCATGGGCTGGACCGGCGGCTACGTGCTGGTGGCGCTGTTTCTCGCGCCGTACCTGCGCAAGTTCGGCCAGTTCACGATTCCCGATTTTCTGGGCGAACGCTACGGCGGCAACATCATCCGCACCATCGGCATTTTCGCCGCCATCCTGTGTTCCTTCGTCTATGTGGTGGCGCAGATTTACGGCGTGGGCATCATCACCGCCCGTTTCACCGGGCTGGAATTCCATGTCGGCGTCTTCGTCGGCCTCGGTGGTATTCTGGTGTGCTCGTTTCTCGGCGGCATGCGCGCGGTGACGTGGACCCAGGTCGCGCAGTACATCATTCTGATCATCGCCTACCTCACCCCCGTGATCTGGCTGGGCATGAAACACACCGGCGTCCCGGTGCCGCAGATCGCTTCCGGTCCGGTGCTGCAGAAAATCGGTGATCTCGAAAAGAAAATCACTGCCGACCCCAAGGAACAGGAAGTACGCAAGATTTTCAAGGACAAGGCTGACGCCGCCAATGCCGCGCTCAAGGAACCGGAAAAGGCTTATGCGGAAGGCAAGGCGGCACTCGAGAAAAATCTTGCGGCGTTGAAAGCAGCCAACGCTCCTGCCGACCAGATCGCGGCGGCGGAAAAAGCGCTGGCCGCCTATCCCAAGGATATCGAGGCAGCCAAAGCCCAATGGAACAAGGATAAAGGCCTTACCGCGCGTGCAGCACCGCCCAGGCCGCACGCCGAACCCTTCCCTGGCAAGGACGACGCAGCGCGCAACACGGCGCGTCTCAACTTCCTCGGCATCGTGTTCTGCATGATGTTCGGCACCGCCGCGCTGCCGCACATCCTGATGCGCTACTACACCACGCCCAACGTGCGCGAAGCGCGCCAGTCGGTGTTCTGGTCGCTGTTCTTCATTTTCCTGCTCTATTTCACCGCGCCCACGCTGGCGGTGCTCGCGAAATACGAGGTTTACTCCAACCTCGTGGGAAGCAGTTTCTCCGCCCTTCCATCGTGGGCCGCGGCTTGGACAATAGTAGACCCGACGCTGCTCAACATCACCGATATCAACAAGGACGGCATAGTCCAGCTCGCCGAAATCGTGATCGGCGGCGATCTGATCGTGTTGATGACGCCCGAGATCGCGGGCCTGCCCTATGTCGTTTCGGGCCTGGTGGCGGCCGGCGGCCTGGCAGCGGCACTTTCCACCGCGGACGGGCTGCTGCTCACCATCGCCAACGCGCTGTCGCACGATCTCTATTACAAGATGATCGACCCGCACGCCTCCACCGCGCGCCGCGTTTCGGTTTCCAAGGCGCTGCTGCTGGTGGTGGCGCTGATCGCGGCCTATACCGCCTCGCTCAAGCCGGGCAACATCCTGTTCCTGGTCGGCGCGGCGTTCTCGCTCGCGGCATCGTCGTTCTTCCCGGCGCTGGTGCTGGGCATTTTCTGGAAACGCGCCAACAAATGGGGAGCGATCGTCGGCATGTCGGCAGGCCTGGCGGTGTGCTTCTACTACATGAGCGTGACCTACCCGTTCCTGCGTGATCTGTTTGGCGTCACCCGGCCGATTGCCGAGTACATGTGGTTCGGGATGAATCCGATTTCGGCCGGCGTCTTCGGCCTGCCGGTCGGCATGATCACGATCGTGATCGTGAGCCTGCTCACTCCGGAGCCATCCAGGGAGGTCCAGGAGCTCGTCGAACACGTGCGCTACCCGCATCTGCGTGGCGACATCGTGACCGAAGGCGCCTGACGCGAACACCGCCGCTCCAGACAAGGCCCGCTCCGGCGGGCCTTGTTTTTTGGGGTGCTTGCGGGGTGTGGTAGAATCCGCCCCTTCCGGAGAGGTGGATGAGTGGTTTAAGTCGCACGCCTGGAAAGCGTGTGTACGGTGAAAACCGTACCGCGGGTTCGAATCCCGTCCTCTCCGCCAAAAACAAAAGGCCCCCGGCGTGGGGCGTTTTTGTTTTATGCGGCGAAGGTGCGTGGATCATGGGAGCAATGCGGGACGAGCACCATCCCGCCCTCTCGATACGGTTTGAACTCGAATTTGCAGCATAAAGCACAAAGGAATTTCGATGGACCTCCAGCTCACTGCCAAAACCGCCCTGGTCACCGGCGCATCCCGCGGCATCGGCCGTGCCATTGCCATCGGGCTCGCGCGCGAAGGCGTGCATGTCGCGCTCGCTGCCCGCCGCAGCGAGCTGCTCAAGGAAGTCGCCGACGAAATCGTGCACGACGGCGGCAAGCAGCCGGCCGTGCTCGAAGCGGACCTCTACAATCCCGAGACACCCGAGCGGCTCGCCGCCGCAGCCCGCCAGCATCTCGGGCGTGTCGACATCCTGATCAACGCCGCGGGCGGTAGCCGGCCAATGCCGTGGGATTCGCCGGTCGAAAAGTGGACTGAGGGTCTCGCCGTCAATTTCTTCCGGCTGCGCGAACTCTCGCATGCGGTGCTTCCCGGAATGATCGAGAGCCGCTGGGGGCGCATCGTCAACATCACCGGCACTTCCGAGCCGCGCGGCATCAACGCCGCCAACTCGGCCAAGGCCGCGGTCCATGCTTGGGCCAAGGGCCTCTCCCGTGAAATGGCGCCATACGGCATCACCATCAATTCGATCCAGCCCGGGCGCATCATGAGCGAACAGATCATGCGCATGTACCCGACTGAGGCCGATCGCGACAAGTTCGCGCAGGAAAACATCCCCGCCGGCCGCTTCGGCGAGCCGCAGGAACTCGCGGTGCTGGCGATATTCCTGTGTTCCCCGCTTGCCGGCTACATTACCGGAACCGTCGTCCCCGTCGACGGCGGGATGAGCCGCTTCGCGTTCTGAACTGCCGGCGCCGCTATCGCATCATCTCGCGCCGCCCGCCTTACGCCACGGCTTTTTTCTGCACCCGTGCAGGCAGGAGCGCGGTCACCACGAGCATCACTGCTGCCAGCACCGCCAGCGCCAGGAACAGATGGCTGAAATCGCTGCTGTAACGGTACGTGAGCGCGACCAGCGGCACCGCGGCCGCACTGGCCCCGAAAGAGACTACATAACGCAAAGCCAGCGCTCGTGAACGCCAATGCTCGTCGGTATAAGCCGCCACCATCGCATCGTTGATCGGCACCTGGCCGAAAATGAAAAACATCATCGCCAGCGCCACCGCCAGCATCGCGTAATCGTGGGTCGACCCCGCCAGCAGCAACAGCGGCACCTGCAGGGCCACGATGGGAACGAATACCACCTTGATCGGATAGTGGTCGAGAAAATGCCCTACCACGAGCTGCGCCATCGCAGCGATGGTATAGACGACGGAAACCAGCACGCCGATGCCGAGCGTGGTGTCGACCAGCGCCGCCAGCCGTTCGTCGAACACTTTGGGCATGGCGACCGTGGTCGAGTTGAAAATGATGCCGCCGCAGATGGTCGATACCAGCAGCACCGCGAACACCCGCGCCAGCACCGTGCGCGAATGCACCGGCGCTGCGCCGCTGCGATGGCTGCGGTGCTGTCTGCCGCCATCGGGTGCAAGCAACACGAAGGCGATGCCGACACCGATCACGGCCACCCCGGGAACGATGAATGCCGCCCGCCAGTGGATCCAATGGGCGAGCGCGCCGGCGACAAGTGCGGCAAACGCAAGTCCCAGATTGCCGTAGACGCCGTTCACGCCCAGTATCCGCCCCACCTTGTCGCGTCCGCTCACCAGCATGGCGATGCCCACCGGATGGTAGATCGCGGCAAACATGCCCATCAGCGTCAATCCGACGGCGACTTGCAGTGTCGATAGTGCCAGGCCGGTCAGCACCGACGCCGTGCCGATGCCGATGAAAAATACGGCCATCATGCCGCGGCGGCTCCAGCGGTCGGCGAGCCAGCCCGCCGGCAGCGAGCACGCCCCGAACATGATGAAGCCGCCCAACGACAGCGGCAGCATTTCGCTGTAATCGCGTCCGAACTCCGGCGCCATGGCGATCACCACCGTCGGAAAAATCAACATGAACAGGTGATCGAGCGCATGCCCGATGTTCAGAAACAGTTGTGCGGCGCGGGATTGCTCCATGGGTCCGTTGCAGCCGGTTTGCCGGTTCCTGCTGCCCGCTCAAGCCTTGCCTGCGAGCGCTGCGCGGATCTGTTCGAGCGCGGACGGGTCCTCGATCGTCGTGAGGTCACCGGGATCGCGTCCTTCGGCGAGCGCCTGGATGCTGCGTCTCAGCAATTTCCCCGAGCGCGTCTTGGGCAGCAGCGTCACGAAATGCACGCGCGACGGGCGCCCGATCGCCCCCAGCATTCTGTCCACGGTGTCCATGATCTCCTTTTCATGACTCGCGCGCAATTCCGGCGTCGCGATCCTGGCGGCATCCTTCACCACCGCAAAAGCCAGCGGCATCTGTCCCTTGACCGGGTCGGCCACGCCCACCACCGCAACCTCGGCGATATTGGGATGCGCCTGTACCGCCTCCTCGATCTCGCGCGTGCCGAGGCGGTGACCGGCGACATTGATCACGTCATCGGTGCGGCCGAGAATGAAATGATAGCCGTCGGCATCGCGTATGCCCCAGTCGAAAGTCGAATAGACCAGCCTGTCACGGAAGCTGGTGAAATAAGTCTGGACGAAACGCTCATCATCGCCCCAAACCGTACTCATGCAGCCGGGCGGCAGCGGCGGAACGATGGCCACCACGCCTTTCTCGTCGGGCGCAGTCTCGCCGGCATCGGTTTCGCGCAGCAATTTCAGCTCGTAACCGTAGGCGGGAAAACCGGGGCTGCCGAATCTGATCGGCGTTTTTTCCACCCCCGGCGCCAAGGTCAGGATCGGCCAGCCGGTTTCGGTCTGCCAGTAATGATCGATCACCGGCTTGCCGATCGCGTCGCTCATCCAGCGATGGGTGGGCTCGTCGAGCGGCTCCCCGGCAAGGAACAGGTGGCGCAGCGAACCCAGATCGTGCTTCTTCAGATACGCCGGATCCTGTTTTTTCAGCACGCGTGCCGCGGTCGGCGACGAAAACATCACCGTCACGCCGTTATCGGCGACGATTTTCCACCAGATGCCGGCGTCGGGACGGATCGGCAGGCCTTCATAGAGGATGGTCGTCATGCCGCGGATCAGCGGACCGTAGACGATATAGGAATGGCCGACGACCCAGCCGATGTCGGAAGTGGTGAACATGGTTTCGCCAGGGCGGCCGTCGTAGATGTGTTTCATCGAGGCCGCGAGCGCCACGGCATAGCCGCCGGTGTCGCGCTGCACGCCTTTCGGCCTGCCGGTCGTGCCCGACGTGTAAAGTATGTAGGACGGCTCGTTGGATTCGAGCCAGGTCACCGGTACCGCCTCGTCCCTGTGCCGCGCGCGCAGCGTCTCGTAATCGAGATCGCGCCCCGGCATGAGCTTCAGTTCCGGATCGAGGCCACGATTGAATACGATGACTTTCTCCGGCGGCGACTTTGACAGGCCAAGGGCCTCGTTGAACATCGGTTGATAGAGAATCGCACGCCCGCCGCGCAATCCGCCGTCGGCGGTGATCATCAGCTTTGGCTGCGCATCATCGATACGCGCCGCCAGGCTGTGTGAAGCAAAGCCGCCGAAGACCACCGAATGGATCGCGCCGAGGCGGGCGCAGGCGAGCATCGCGAACACCGCTTCCGGGATCATCGGCATGTAAATCAGCACCCTGTCGCCCTTGCCCACGCCCTGGGCCCGGATCATCGCCGCGCAGCAGTTGACTTCGGCGTGCAGCTCGCTGAAGGTGTAAGTTTTCTCCTGTCCGGTTTCGGTCGAGATGTAGATCAGCGCTTTCTGGTCGGCGCGCTCGGCGAGATGGCGGTCGATGGCGTTGTGGCACAGATTGGTTTCGCCGCCGACGAACCACCTGGCGAAAGGCGGCTTGCCGTAATCGAGCACTTTGCCGAACGGCTTGTGCCAGTCGACGAGCGCGGCCTGCTCGGCCCAGAACGCTTCACGCTGTTCTATCGAACGACGGTAGAAATCCCGATATGTGCCCATCGCTGCTCCTCCTCCCAGAGCGTGACCGCTGGCCAGCGTGCTGCGTCTTGCCAGCCTCTCGTATCAATTGCAAGCCAGGAACGCTTTTCCGGCCGCCTGATGCAGCCTAACGATAACCGCCGCAAGCTTACAAAATCCTGACCACCGCCCTGCCTTTGGTCTGCCCCTTGAGCATTTTCTCGAAATAGCCGGGCAGGTCATCGAGGGTGATGGTGTGCGTGATGGCATCGAGGTGGCGCGGCTTGAGGTCGGTCGCCAGGCGTTCCCACACCCTGCGCCGCAAAGTCATGGGAGTATAGGCTGAATCGACGCCGATCAGCCGCACGCCGCGCAGGATGAAAGGCAGCACCGTGGTTTTGAGCTCGATGCCGCCGGCGTTGCCGAAGCTCGCAATCACGCCCTGCGGCTGCATGGTGCGCGTGAGCCACGCCAGCTGTTCGCCGCCGACTGCATCGAAAGCCGCCGCCCACAGCGGTTTTTCCAGCGGACGGCTGCCCATGTCGAGGCTCTGCCGCGGCAGCACTTCGGCTGCCCCGATCTTTTTCAGGAATTCATGCTCGCCGTCCTTGCCGGTCACTGCCGTCACCTGATAGCCCAGCTTGGCCAGCATGTCGATGCAGAGCGTCGCCACCCCGCCGGTGGCGCCATTGACCAGCACCTTGCCGTTGGCGGGTTTCATGTCGTTTTGTTCGAGCAGCTGTATCGCCAGCGCCGCGGTATAACCGGCGGTGCCGAGCGCCATCGCCTCGAACAGGCTCAGATTGAGCGGCAGCGGCACCACCCAGTCGGCGGGCACGCGGCAGTAGCCTGCATAGCCGCCGTCGTGCGCTACCCCCATGTCGTAGCTCGTGCAGATCACATCTTCGCCCGGTTTGAACCTTTTGTCGTTCGACGACACCACGGTACCGGCGGCATCGCTGCCGCCGATCAGCGGGTAGCTGCGGATGATTTTTCCGCCGCTGCCGGTGGCGGCAAGCGCATCCTTGTAATTGACGCTCGAGTATGCGGTCTTGAAGACCACTTCGCCCGGCCCCAGCTCGTCGAGCGTCGCGGCTACGATCTTTCCATATATCTTGTTGTTTTCATTGAAAATTCTGTACGCCTTGAACTTCTCCATAAATCCTCCTGGAAATTCGCCGAACCCGCCCCCTCCCCCGACAGACTTCCAAAACAGAAAATCTCAGACACGGGACGAAAAGAGCATCAGGCAGGCGACATTTTATCCGGTCAACCGGGTCTTCGGCCCGAAAGCTTCTTTTGGGCAGCCCGTCGCCCGAGGCCGGAGCGGCCGCTAAGGCAAGTGCGGCTCGCCCAGATATTCGCGCGTCTGCATCTCGATCAGCCGGCTCGTCAGCCGCTCTTGCAACGAAGCGTCGAGTTTCGCCTGGAAGCTGTCGCCGGACGGCGCGACATCGATCAGGTCCGGCGCCGGCGCCGCCGCCGCGATGACGAGCTTGACGCGCCGGTCATAGAACTCGTCGACCAGCCACACGAAGCGCCGCAGCCTGTCGGCATCGTCGGGCGTGAAACGCGGGACGCCCGAAAGCAGCACCGTATGGTAGCGGTAGGCGAGTTCGATATAGTCGGCCTTGCCGCGCGGGCCGTCGCACAGTTCGCGGAAATCGAACCACGCCACGCCGCGCGCGTGGCGCCTGACCCTGATCGTTCTGCCTTCGATCTCGAGGTCGTAGGTATCGGCGGACTCATGGCGCGCGAGGCCCCGATACACCTCGGCCATGTGCCGTTCCGCGTCGTCACCGGTGTGATAGACCCCCGCTTTTTCCAGCTCGCGCAGCCGATAATCGGTTCCGTTATCCACATTGACGACTTCGAGATTGCGCTTGATCAGCTCGATCGCCGGCAGAAACTGCTTGCGCTGCAAGCCGTGGAGATAGAGCTCGTCGGGATGAAAATTGGAGGTCGTCACCAGCACCACGCCCTGCTCGCTCAATCCTTCCAGCAAACGCCGCATCAGCATCGCGTCGGTGATGTCGGTGATATGGAATTCATCGAGACACAGCAGTCGCGTTTTTCTCGCGATGTCCCGGGCCACCAGCAGCATGGGATCGACTTCACCCTGCCGCGCCTGCAGGCTGTGGTGGATTTCCTGCATGAAACGGTGAAAATGGGTGCGGCGTTTGCGCGCGAGCGGCGCGCAGTCGAAGAAACCATCCATGAGGAAACTTTTGCCGCGCCCGACTCCGCCCCACAGGTAGAGGCCGGGGACCAGCCGCTTTCTCGCCACCAGCCTGATGAATGGAGACTCGAGCCGCCCGAGACCGATCAAGTCTTCATGAAGACGCTCGAAATGCCGCAGCGCCCGCTCCTGCGCAGCATCGAGGGTAAAGCCGCGCGCCGCGGCGTGGCGCCGCATTCGCTGCGCAACGCCGGCAGCGTCGTGGACGCGAACGCCGCGACCGTCGCGGCTGTCCGAGGCTGGCGGCGTGATTTCGTTCACGGGCGGAGACGGCGATACGTGAACAGCGGAGCGCCATGAGCAAAGAACGGTTTCCGCCTTTTCCCCGTAGCCGTGAAACAAGACAGGGCGAAGGGGGTGACGTATTCACCCTTCACGCTTCATCCTTCCGCCTTCACAGATTGAGAGTACGGTTGTCCACCGCCAGCGCGGCTTCCTTCATCGCCTCGGAAAGCGACGGATGGGCATGGCAGATGAGCGCGATGTCCTCGGACGCAGCGCCGAATTCCATGGCGACGACCGCCTCGGCGATCAGCTCGGAAGCCATGGGGCCGATGATGTGCACGCCGAGAATGCGATCGGTTCCGGCGTCGGCGATGATTTTGACGAAACCCGTGGTGTCGCCCAGCGCGCGCGCACGGCCATTCGCCATGAACGGAAAGCTTCCCGCACGATATTCGACGCCTTCGGCCCTGAGCTGCTGCTCGGTCTTGCCGACCCACGCGATCTCGGGGGAGGTGTAGATCACCCATGGCACGGTATTGAAATCGACATGACCGTGCTGACCGGCGATGCGCTGGGCCACCGCCACTCCCTCTTCTTCCGCCTTGTGCGCGAGCATGGGGCCGCGCACCACGTCGCCGACCGCCCAGACGTTGGGCAGATTGGTGCGGCAATCGTCATCCACGACGATGAAACCGCGCTCGTCGAGTTTGAGTCCGACCGCCGCGGCATCGAGGCCGCCGGTATGGGGCGCGCGTCCGATGGCAACGATCAGCTTGTCGACCGCCAGCGTCTGTGCCGCCCCGGTGTTGTCGGTATACGCGACGACCACGTTTTCCTTCGTGCTCACGCCGGTCACCTTGACCCCGGTGTGGATCGCGAGTCCCTGTTTCGCGAACACCTTGGCCGCCTCCTTGGCCACCTGCTCGTCCGCCGCGCCCAGGAATGCCGGCAGCGCTTCCAGGATCGTCACTTCGGCGCCGAGCCGGCGCCACACGCTGCCCATTTCGAGCCCGACCACTCCCGCGCCGATGACGCCGAGTTTTTTCGGCACCTCGCCAATCGCCAGCGCACCGGCATTGTCCAGGATCAGCTTGTTGTCGAACGCGGTGCCAGGCAGTGCGCGTGGAACGGAGCCGGTGGCAACGATCACATGCCGGGCGATCAGCAGTTCTTCGCTCTTGCCGCCGACCTTGATTTGCCAGGCACCCGCCACACCGCCGGCGAAACTGCCGCGGCCGTGGAAAAACGTCACCTTGTTTTTCTTGAACAGATAGAGAATGCCTTCGTTGTTCTGGCGCACCACTTTGTCCTTGCGCCTGAGCATCTGCGCGATGTCCATCGTCAGGTCTTTGAGCCGGATGCCGTGATCGGCGAAACCGTGCGCGGCATGCTCGAAGTTTTCCGATGATTGCAACAGTGCCTTGGACGGGATGCAGCCGACGTTGGTACAGGTGCCGCCAGGCGCCGGTTTGCCATCGACGGTCTGCCACTCGTCGACACACGCCACCTGCAGGCCAAGCTGCGCAGCGCGGATCGCCGCGATATAACCGCCGGGACCGGCGCCGATCACTACCACATCGAATGTTTTTGCCATTGTTCAGACAATCGTGAAATGTAGAACGTGAAATGCGAAAGTGACCAACACGGGTTCAACGTTTCCGCCGCATCCCGTCACGTTTCGCGGTGTCAGATGTCGAGCAGCATCCGCGCGGGATCTTCCAGCGCGTCCTTGATCGCCACCAGCGACAGCACCGCCTCGCGGCCGTCGATGATGCGATGATCGTAGGAGAGCGCAAGATAGTTCATCGGCCGGATCACGATCTGGCCGCTTTCGACGACCGGCCGTTCCTTGGTCGCATGCACGCCGAGGATCGCGCTTTGTGGCGGATTGATGATCGGCGTGGACAGCATCGAGCCGAATATGCCGCCGTTGGAAATCGAGAAAGTGCCGCCGGTCAGCTCCTCTATCGTCAGCTTGCCGTCCTGTGCGCGTCTGCTGAAATCGGCGATCTGCTTTTCGATTTCGGCGAGCGACAGCTGGTCGGCGTCACGGATGATCGGCACCACCAGCCCGCGCGGGCTGCCGACCGCCACGCCGATGTCGAAATAACTGTGATAGACGATGTCGTTGCCATCGACCGAAGCGTTGACGATCGGAAACTTCTTCAGCGCATAGACCGCGGCCTTGACGAAGAACGACATGAAGCCGAGCTTGATGCCGTGCTCTTTCTCGAATCTGTCCTTGTACCTGCTGCGCAAGTCCATCACCGGCTGCATGTTGACTTCGTTGAAAGTGGTGAGGATCGCCGCAGTCGACTGGGACTGCACCAGACGCTCGGCAATGCGCGCGCGCAAACGAGACATCGGCACGCGCTGTTCCGGCCGCTCGCCCAGCGCGCCGAGATCGACCGCCGGTGCCGGTGCGCGCTGCGGGGGCGCAGCAGGAGCGCCGCCCTCCTTCGCCGCAGGCCGGGCGCCGGATTGCATCGCCTCCAGCACATCGCCTTTGGTCACCCTGCCGCCGCGGCCGGTGCCGCTGATCGCGGCGGTATCCACCTTCTTTTCCGCCGCGAGTTTCTGCGCCGAAGGCATCGCCGGCGCTGCCGGCTGGGCAGCGGCGGGGGCTTGCGCCTTGGTTTCCGTTTTGGGCGCAGCGGCAACCGCAGCCACGGCTTCGGTATCGATTTGCGCGATGACCTCGTTGCTCACCACCGTACTGCCGTCGCCTTTGATGATTTTCGTCAACACGCCGTCCTGCGGCGCCGGGGTTTCGAGCACCACCTTGTCGGTCTCGATATCGACCAGGTTTTCATCGCGCCGGACCAACTCGCCAGCCTTCTTGTGCCATGCAAGCAGCGTCGCTTCGGCCACCGATTCCGACAGCTGAGGCACTTTTACTTCAATGAGCATGGCGTCTCCATAACATATTGTTTTTGCTCAATATTCTTCCCCGGCCGACAATGGCCTCGGTTGCGGCGCGGCTTTCTGCGGTTCGCTTCCTCCGGCCATGGTGAGCGCCTGGTCGACGAGTTCCTTTTGCTGTTGGTCGTGCAGCGACTTGTAGCCGACCGCAGGCGACGCGGACGAATCGCGACCGGCATAAAACAGTTTCTGATGCGGCAGCAGATGGCGCAACAGGTAATGCTGGATGTGCCGCCATGCTCCCTGGTTGCGCGGCTCTTCCTGGCACCACACAATTTCGTTTGCCTTGTGATAGCGCGCGATCTGGGCGCGAAAATCATCGTGCGGAAACGGATAGAGCTGGGCGATGCGCACCAGCGGCAAGTCCTTCAGGCCGCGGGCACGACGCTCGGCCCGCAAATCATAATACACCTTGCCGCTGCAGAAAATGACGCGCCGGACTTTCTCGGGGTCGATTTCATGGGCATCCCAGTCTTCGTTGACCGGCTGGAACTTGTCGTTGGCAAATTCCTCGAGCGGCGACACCGACTCCTTGTTGCGCAGCAGGCTTTTCGGCGTGAACATGATAAGCGGCTTGCGATACGGACGGATCATCTGCCGCCGCAGCAGGTAATACATCTGCACCGGCGTTGCCGGCACACATACCTGCATGTTGTAGTCGGCACACAGCTGCAGGAAGCGCTCGATGCGCCCCGAAGAATGCTCGGGGCCAGCGCCCTCATAACCGTGCGGCAGGAACAGCGTGAGACCGCACAGACGCCCCCACTTGACCTCGCCCGACGCGATGAACTGGTCGATCACCACCTGTGCGCCGTTGGCGAAATCACCGTACTGCGCCTCCCAGATCACGAGATCGTTCGGCTCGGAAGTCGCGTAGCCGTACTCGTAACCCAGCACCGCTTCTTCCGACAGCACCGAATCGATGATGACGAAATCACCCTGGTTCGGGCCGATATGCTGCAGCGGAATATAAATGCCCTGGTCCCAGCGCTCGCGGTTCTGGTCGTGCAACACGGCGTGGCGGTGGAAAAACGTGCCGCGTCCCGAATCCTGCCCCGAAATCCGGATCGAATAGCCTTCGTTGAGCAAAGTCGCGTACGCCAGTGTTTCCGCCATGCCCCAGTCCAGCGGCAACTGGCCGAGCGCCATCTGGCGCCGGTCTTCCATGATTTTCTGCACCCGCGGATGCAGCACGAAATTGCGGGGGATGGCGGTGACCTTCTCGCCGAGCATTTTCAGCGTTTCCAGCGGCAGCCGCGTATCGTCATTCTCGTTCCACTTGGTTCCCTTGTACGGCTTCCAGTTGGTTTCGAACGGCGGGCGGTAATTGGAAAGGATCGTCTGATTGGTGTGATAACCGCGGTCGAGCGCGTCGCGAAAAGTGGCCACCATCTGCTCGCCTTCGTCGACGGTGATGACATTCTCGGCGATCAGACGGTCCGCATATACCTTGCGCGGCGTGGGGTGGGAATGGATCCTGCGGTACATCAGGGGCTGCGTGACCATCGGCTCGTCCTGCTCGTTGTGGCCGAGCCGGCGGTAACAGACGATATCGATCACCACATCCTTGTGGAACTGCATGCGGTAATCGAGCGCGATTTCCGTGGCGAAACACAGCGCTTCCGGATCGTCGCCATTGACATGGAAAATCGGTACCTCGAGCATCTTGACCACATCCGAGCAATACAGCGTCGAACGCACGTCGCGGGGGTCCGAGGTGGTGAAGCCGATCTGGTTGTTGATGATGATATGCACCGTGCCGCCCGTGCTGTAGCCGCGGGTCTGGGCGAGATTGAGCGTCTCCATGACCACGCCCTGTCCCGCGATCGAGGCATCGCCGTGGATCAGCACCGGCAGCACCTGGTCGCCGGTCCGGTCGCGACGCCGGTGCTGGCGCGCGCGCACCGAGCCTTCGACCACCGGATTGACGATCTCCAGGTGCGACGGGTTGAACGCCACCGTCACGTGCATCGGCCCGCCGGGAGTCATGACGTTGGACGAAAAGCCGTCGTGATATTTGACATCGCCCGCCAGCACTTCCGGGTTCTGCTTGCCCTCGAACGAGGAAAACAGGTCCTTGGGCATTTTGCCCAGCGTATTGACCAGCACGTTGAGCCGCCCGCGGTGCGCCATGCCGATCACCACTTCCTGCACTCCGCTCTTGCCCGCGCGCTGCAGCAGGTGGTCGAGCGTTGGAATCAGGCTGTCAC
Organism: Burkholderiales bacterium; assembly: GCA_046313915.1. Lineage (GTDB taxonomy): Bacteria > Pseudomonadota > Gammaproteobacteria > Burkholderiales > SG8-41 > CAKKQX01. Next base: position 26,986 of record JBKBXX010000023.1, read on the forward strand.
CGCCTTCGAGGGAAAAGCGGGTCTGGCCGACATACTTGGAATTGAGATACTTCTCGAGCGTTTCGGCCGCGGTCAGGCGCTCCAGGATGTGCTTTTTGTATTGCGCATCGTAATTCGGGCGGCCGCGTGAAGGTTCGATGCGCTCGGACACCCAGCGTTTCTGCGGGATGTCCGAAAGGTACATGTATTCGACGCCGATGCTGCGGCAATAGGTGTCCTTGAGCGTTTGCAGTATCTCGCGCAGCGTGGCCTGCGGCGCCATGTGCAGCGTACCGCTGCTGAACACGACATCGAGATCGGCGGGGCCGAGACCGTAAAAAGCGGGGTCGAGCTCGGCGATGGCCGGTTTTTCCAGCCGCTGGAGGGGATCGACATCGGCGATGCGGCAGCCCTGGAAGCGGTACGCCGAAATCAGCTGCAATACGCCAAACTGCTTTTGCAGATATTGCGCGGAAAACCCTGTTGCGCCGCGGCGAGACTCACGCGCCAGTGCGATGAAGCGCTGCTGGACCTCGGTGTGCGGCACATCGGCGGGAGCGCCATCGTCCAGGCGCTGCAGCTCGTCGAAATAGCTGCGCCAGCGCGGCTCGACGGACTGGGGATCCCTGAGATACGCCTCGTAAAGCGCCTCGATGAACGGCGCATTGGCACCGAACAGGTAGGAATTGCCGAACAGCTGTTTCATCATGCCGCACCCGTCTGATCATCATGACGGAACCGGGCGGCCTGCGTCCGATCCCGCCGCCCTCCGAATCCCGCCTGTTCCGTCACGCTTCGCGCATCGCCCTCTATTTGCGTTCGGCAAGCGGCACGAAATCGCGCCGCGTATGCCCCGTGAACAGCTGGCGCGGCCGGCCGATCTTCTGTTCCGGATCGCTGATCAGCTCATTCCACTGCGCGATCCAGCCGACCGTGCGTGCCAGCGCGAAAATCGCGGTGAACATGCTGACCGGGATGCCGAGCGCCTTGTAGACGATGCCCGAATAGAAATCGACATTGGGATAAAGCTTGCGCTGGATGAAGTATTCATCCTCGAGCGCGACCTTCTCCAGGGCAATCGCCAGCTTGAACAGCTTGTCATCCTTGAGATCGAGTTCTTCCAGCACTTCATGGCAGGTTTTCTGGATGATCTTGGCGCGCGGGTCGTAGTTCTTGTAGACGCGATGACCAAAACCCATCAGCATCGCATGGCCGTCCTTGTCCTTGACGCGCTTGATGAAAGCAGGAATGTTCTTGGCATCACCAATTTCCGCCAGCATCTTGAGCACCGCTTCGTTGGCGCCGCCGTGCGCCGGCCCCCACAGGCTCGCGATGCCCGCCGCGATGCAGGCGAACGGATTGGCGCCGGTCGAGCCGGCGAGCCGCACCGTGGAAGTCGAGGCATTCTGTTCGTGATCGGCGTGAAGGATCAGGATGCGCTCCATCGCGCGCGTGAGCACCGGCCGCGACTGCCATTCCTCGCACGGCGTACCGAACATCATGTAGAGGAAATTCTCGACGTACGACAGCGAATTCCGGGGATACATGAACGGCTGGCCGGTATTGTACTTGTAGGTCATGGCCGTGATCGTCGGCAGCTTGGCGATCAGCCGGAACGCGGAAATCTCGCGGTCCTTCGGGTCGTTGATGTTGAGCGCATCGTGGTAGAACGCGGAAAGCGCGCCGACCACGCCGCACAGCACCGCCATCGGGTGCGCATCGCGGCGAAAACCGCTGTAGAAGCGCGACAGCTGTTCGTGCACCATGGTGTGGCGGGTCACGAGATCCTCGAACTCCTTTTTCTGCGTGGCGGTCGGCAATTCGCCATTCAAGATCAGGTAAGCCACCTCCAGAAAACTGGCTTTCTCTGCCAGCTGCTCGATCGGATAGCCGCGATAGAGCAGCACGCCTTTGTCGCCGTCGATGTAGGTGATGTTCGAACGGCAGCTGGCGGTCGACATGAAGCCGGGATCGTAGGTGAATTTGCCGGTTTTTGCGTAGAGCGCGCGCACGTCGATCACGTCGGGGCCGATCGTGCCGCTGAAAATCGGCAAATCGACCGACGGCGTGCCATCGCTAAAGGACAGGGTTGCCAGCTTCTCACTCATGATAATCTCCAATTATTCAATTTGTTACAAACGCCTCCCACCCCACCATCGGCTTCCGAGAGACAATCATCCGCCTCGCAACATCTTCAGCACAGCCTGACAGCGCGTATCCGCCAGTTCCGCCCTGCCCATCAGCAGGTCAAACAGGTCGGTATCCGGATAATCGAGTAATTCCCTGAAAATCTCCAGCTGCTGCGGGTTCAGCTTGTCGAGGTGCCGCTCGATAAAGGCAGCCAGTATCAAGTCGAGCTCCAGCAAGCCACGCCGGCAGTTCCAGCGTATCCGCTCCAGCTCGGCCATGCGTGGTTCCTGATGCCGGGTCTCGCTCATCGCCGCTCATAGTGCTCAAACAATGCGTTTGACCAGCAAATCCTTGATTTTTCCTATGGCCCGGGTCGGATTGAGCCCCTTGGGGCAGACATCGACGCAATTCATGATGGAATGGCAGCGGAACAGGCGATACGGGTCTTCGAGATTGTCGAGCCGCTCGCCGGTCGCCTGATCGCGCGTGTCGGCCAGAAAGCGATAAGCCTGCAGCAACCCCGCCGGTCCCACGAACTTGTCGGGATTCCACCAGAACGACGGGCACGAAGTCGAACAACAGGCGCACAAAATGCATTCATAAAGGCCGTCGAGCTCCTCGCGCTCCTGCGGCGACTGCAGACGTTCCTTTTCAGGCGGCGGATCATCGTTGATCAGATACGGCTTGACCGAATGATATTGCTTGAAAAATTGCGACATGTCGACGATCAGGTCGCGAATCACCGGCAGACCCGACAGCGGCCGGAGCACGACCGGCTCCTTGAGGTCGGCGATCCTGGTGATGCACGCGAGCCCGTTCTTGCCGTTGATGTTCATGGCATCCGAACCGCACACTCCTTCGCGGCATGAGCGCCGGAAAGCGAAAGTGTCGTCCTCGGCTTTGATGCGCACCAGCGCATCGAGCAGCATGCGATCGTGCGGTTCGAGCGTGATGTCGTAGTCCTGCATGTAAGGCTTGGTGTCGGTATCCGGATTGTAGCGATAAACGGAAAAGCGCATGAGGAAAATGCTCCGGGTTTTTCTTAGATTCGATTCAATATACTCGCGTTTTCGGCTCGAAAGGCTCGACGGTCAAGGGCTTGAGCTTCACCGGTTTGTAGTCGAGCCGGTTGCCTTCCTTGTACCACAGCGTGTGCTTGAGCCATTCCTTGTCGTCGCGCCCATTGGGATAGCCGGGGCGGTCATGGAAATCCGCCCGGTCGTGCGCACCACGGCTTTCCTTGCGCGCTTCGGCCGAAATCATGGTCGCAGTTGCGACTTCCACCAGATTGTCGAGTTCCAGCGCCTCGACGCGGGCGGTATTGAAAACCCGGCTTTTGTCCCTGATGAAAGTGTGCTTGGCGCGTTCGGCGACCTCGAGGATTTTCGTGACCCCTGCGGCCAGCTTGTCGGGAAAACGGAATACGCCGCAGTGCAGCTGCATGGTGCGGCGCAGATCGGCTCCGACCTGGGCCACGCTTTCGCCCGAGGTTGCACCATCGAGGCGTGCCAGGCGGGCGAGCGTCGCGTCGCCGGCATCCTTCGGCAGCTCCTGGTGGACGCCTTCGGTCTTGAGATCCTCGACCATCTGCTCGCCAGCCGACTTGCCGAACACCAGCAGATCGAGCAGCGAATTGCAGCCCAGGCGGTTGGCTCCATGCACCGATACGCACGCGCATTCGCCCGCCGCATACAGTCCTCGGACGATTTTTTCGCCACCGCCGTCGTCGGGCACCACCACCTGGCCGTGGTAATTGGCAGGGATGCCGCCCATCATGTAATGCGCTGTGGGCACGACCGGTATCGGCTCCTTGACCGGATCGACGTTGGCAAAGCGGATGGCGATTTCCCTGATGCCGGGCAGACGCTTGTTGATGACTTCGGGGCCGAGATGATCAAGCTTGAGCAGAATGTAGTCGCCGTCCTTGCCTGCGCCGCGGCCCTCGTTGATTTCGGTCGCCATGGCGCGTGACACCACATCGCGGCTGGCCAGATCCTTGACGGTCGGCGCATAGCGTTCCATGAAACGCTCGCCGTTCTTGTTGAGCAGGAAGCCCCCTTCGCCGCGCACGCCTTCGGTAATCAGCACGCCAGCGCCATAAACCCCGGTCGGATGAAACTGAAAAAACTCCATGTCCTGAAGCGGCAGACCAGCGCGTGCCGCCATGCCGAGACCATCACCAGTATTGATGAAGGCATTGGTGCTGGAAGCGAAAATGCGCCCGGCCCCGCCAGTGGCGAGCAACGTGGCGCGCGCCTGAAAAATCATGATTTCGCCGGTTTCCATTTCCAGCGCGATTACGCCCAGCACATCGCCATCCCGGTTGCGGATCAGATCGAGCGCCATCCACTCGACGAAAAACTGGGTATGGGCACGCACATTGCGCTGGTACAGCGTATGCAGCATCGCGTGCCCGGTGCGGTCGGCCGCAGCGCAGGCGCGCTTCACCGGCCGCTCGCCATAATTGCGAGTATGGCCGCCAAACGGGCGCTGATAAATCCTGCCGTTGTCGATACGGTCAAACGGCATGCCGAAATGTTCGAGCTCGTAGACCACTTCACCGGCCTTGCGGCACATGAATTCGATCGCATCCTGGTCACCCAGATAATCCGACCCCTTGACGGTGTCATACATGTGCCAGTGCCAGTTGTCCTCCTCTTCGTTGCCGAGCGCAGCGGAAACGCCGCCTTGCGCCGCCACAGTGTGCGAGCGCGTCGGGAACACCTTGGACAGCACCGCCACCCTGAGATTGGCTTCGGCGAGCTGCAGCGCCGCGCGCAATCCCGAACCACCCGCTCCAACCACTACCGCATCGAACTGTCTTCTGGCTATCGCCATGGTTCATACGCTCCACAGTATCTGTACTGCCCACACCGCATACCACACGAGGGCCAGAATCACCGCCACATACAACGTCAGGCGCAAGCCGATCGGCTTGACGTAATCCATGAAAATATTGCGCATGCCGACCCAGGCATGAATGAACAGGCACAGCAGAAACAGCGCTGTCGCATACCGCACGAC
>JBKBXX010000024.1:0-14619 GCA_046313915.1 Burkholderiales bacterium
CGGTGGCCGTTGAAGGTGAGCGCCGAATAGCGGAACAGCAGCACGGGATCGGGGGTCACCGTACGCATCCATACCGGCGTGCCGGGCGCTTTCTGCGCGGGGGGCGGCGGCGCGCGGGGGTCGGGTTCGCCGCGATAGACGATGTCCTGCTCCTCGGTGATGGCGAGACCGCGCGGACTGCTGATGTCGGTTTTGACGGTGACGAACACCATCTCGCCGCTGCGCCCGTGCTTGATGGCGACTTCCTTGATGACCGAGTCGCGGCGCACCTCGTCGCCGACGCGCAGTTCGGCGTGGAAAGTGACGCGCTTGCCGGCGAACATGCGGCGTGGCAGCGGCACCGGTGGCAGGAAGTCGCCGCGCCTGGGATGGCCGTCGGGGCCGAGCTGGGAGTGGCGCGCCACGCGCGGAAACAGGATCGCGTGCCAGCCGATCGGCAGCACGTCGCCGGTTTCCGGCTTGGGGTCGTCGCGGTCGAGCGTCGCGGCCAGCCGGTGCACCGACGGAATCGTCACGTGGTCGACGTCGGTCTCGCGCCGTCCTATCCATTCCTTGAGTTTTTCCAGGTCTTGGGTCATGTGTTTACCTTCGAAACGCCAGCCGCGGCGAGCGCACGGAACCCCGGGAGTGACCGCAGCCAGACAAAGGAGGAAACCGGCATTTTTTCTGCGCGCCCGGTGGTTGATTTCATTCTGCCCTGGCGCCCGAATCCCGGACCGCCTTGCCCCATTTGGCGATTTCCGACTGGATGAAGGCGGCAAATTCCTGGCGCGAGCTGCCGACCGGAGTGAAAGCCAGCGCGGCGAGCCGTTCCTTGACCTCGGGCGCCTGCAACAGGCGTACGATTTCACGGTTGAGCTGGTCGAGGATGGCCTCGGGCGTTTTCGCCGGCGCGACGATGCCGATCCAGCCCACCGCCTCGAACCCCGGGTAGCCGGCTTCGGCGATGGTCGGCAGTTCGGGCAGGAACGGCGAGCGGGTGAGTGTGGCGATGCCGAGCCCGCGCAGCTTGCCCGACTTGACGTGCGGCAGCACGGCGGGAATCGCGTCGAACATCACCGGCACCTGGCCGCCGATCAATTCGGCATGGGCCGCCGGGCTGCCCTTGAAAGGAATGTGGTTCAGCTTGATGCCGGCCGCCGCCATGAACATTTCCATGGTGAGGTGGCTGGTCGAGCCGCTGCCGAGCGAGGCGAAGTTGAGCCGGCCGGCTTGGGCCCTGGCCGCGGCCACCAGTTCCTTCACCGATTTCGCCGCGAACAAAGGATTGGCCACCAGCGTCTGCGGGGTAAGCGCGATATTGGTGATCGGCGCGAAATCCCGGATCGCGTCGTACGGCAGCTTGCTGTAGAGCGTGGGGTTGATGCCGAAAGCCGACGACACGCCCATGGTCAGCGTATAGCCGTCGGGGAGAGCCCGCGCCCCGATCTCGGTGCCGACGATGCCGCCGGCGCCGGGACGGTTGTCGACCACCACCTGCTGGCCCCAGGCTTCGGTGAGCTTGTGGCCGACGACGCGCGCGAGGATGTCGGTCGAGGTGCCGGGTGTAAATTGCGCGATGATGCGGATCGGGCGCGATGGATAGGCCGGTTGCGCCATCGTCGTTGCCGCCGCCAGTTCCAGCAGCAAGGCCGAAGCTGCAATATAACACTTTGTTTTTATTGACATAATTTAACCTCCTTGAAGGTGGCGTCAGACGGTGGCGACCGGACTCACCGGCGAGCCGACGGCTCCCGGTAATCTTAGCGGCGGCGCCGTCAGAAGAAAACGCGTGCGCCGATGTTGCCGCAGCCAGGCGGCGAGCGGCGTGAGATGCCACAGTTCGCCGAGATGGACGCCGAGCTTGAACAGGCAGTGTTCGTGCAGCGGCAGCAGCGGGCCGCGGTAGCCCGGCGGCGCCTGCTGCAGGCGTTCTTCGACCGCGTAGTTGTCGGCGATCAGCACCGCGAGTCCGCTGTCGCCGATCCATTCGAGCAGGCGCGCGTCGTTGCCGTCGAGCACCGCGCACGCCGCCTGCAGCACGCGCACGTCGGGGTCGCCGCGCATGTCGAGCACCATCTGCGCGAAACCGGTGTGCAGGCACACCATGTCGCCCGGTTCCACGCCAACGCCGTCCGCTTCCATCACCCGCATCAGCTCATCGTAGCCGACACGCTTGCGCGCTGTGCCGAAGTGATGGTGTAGGTCGATCATGACGCCGCGGCCCTGGACGCAACGTTGCGCCATGTTTTCGATGCCGAGGCGCGTCGCGCCCTGCAGTCCGCAGCGGTCGGGATCGGGTTTGACGATGTGCTCGCCGCCGCGCCAGCCGTTGTAGAACACCGGTTCGGGTTCGCCGTCGCCATCGGCATCGAACAGCGAACCGATATGCGCGAGCGCATCCCATTGCGTCGAATACTGCAGATGCAGCAGCACGGCGTCATCGCACACCACGTCGCTGCAGCCGGGGTGGTCGAGCCGGAAAGGCCGCACGTAATAGTCGACGGCGGCGCGGCGCGCCGCCTGCAGCCGCGGCGGGTGGCGCCGCGGCTGCAGCTCGTTGCCGCCGGGGTAATCGAGCGGCAGTGAAAGATTGAAGGTCACGCCTTCGCGCGCTTCGGCAATGCCCTGGCGCACTTTCTCCGGCGTCAGCAGATTGAGCCGGCCACACTGGTCGTCGGGCCCAAATTCGCCCCAGTTGGAACCTGGCGGGCGTTTTTTCCAGCGCGGGTTCATCCCGGTGCCTGGCGCATCCCGGGTTCAGCTTTTCATCGCCGCGAGCGTTTTCGCTTCGCGCGCCTTGATCGCGTCGAAGCGCTCGAGCAGTTTCTGGGCGCGCACGATGACCGGGATGTCGATCATCTTGCCGTCGAGCGCGAACGAGCCGCGGCCGCCGGCAGCGGCCTGTTTGTCCATTTCGATGATTTTGCGCGCGTAGGCGACTTCTTCCTCGCGCGGCGTGTATTCCTCGTTGACGATGGCGACCTGTCCGGGATGGATGCAGCCGGCGCCCATGAAACCGAAGTCGCGCGAGCGACGCACCATGTTGCGGAAATTGTCCCAGTCGCCGAAGCTCGCAACGCTGTCGATGAAGCCGAGCGGCATCACGCCGGCGGCGTTGGCGGCGATGATCATGTGCTGCTTGGGGTAGAACAGCGCTTCGCCCGTGGGCTGCATGTTGCAGTCGAGCGCGAAATCTTCGCCACCGATGTTGCAGGCGACGATGCGGTCGCAGGCGCGCACGATTTCCTGGATGCGGAAAAAAGCGTCGGCGGTTTCGATCATGGTGATGAATCTGGTGTGGCCTGCCGCCATGCCGCGCTTTTCTTCGAGCTCGCCGACCAGTTCGTCGAGCAGGCGCACGTGCGAGGCGCTGTCGACCTTGGTGCAGGCGATGCCGTCGACATCGGGGAGAATCGCATGCTCGAGATCGCGCACCGCCAGCGCGAGCGGCCGGTTGATGCGCACCACGACGTCGGCGCCGCCGCGTCGCACTTTGGCTGCGGCTTTTTCCACCAGCTTGCGCGCGTGGGCTTTCTCCGCCGGCGGCACGCTGTCCTCGAGATCGAGCTGGATCACGTCGGCGCCGCGCGTGTGCGCCTTGTCGACGTACTTGTCGACGTTGACCGGCACGTACATCAGCGAGCGCCACACCGGCAGGTTGCGTTTCATTCGTTTTCCCCTTTCGCTGGTGAACCGCTTTCACACACGATGCCCGAGGCGAGCAGCTGCGCATAGGCCGCCGCATCCACCCCGAGCTCGCCGAGCAATGCGCGGTTGTGTTCGCCCAGCCGCGGCGCGGGAGTGCGGATCGCGCCCGGCGTGCGCGTGAGCCGCGGCACCACGTGATGCATCGGAAACAGACCCATGTCGGGATCGGGGTAATCGGCGATCAGCTCGCGCTCGAGCACGTGCGGATCCTCGACGATTTGCGAGATGTCGTAAATCGGCCCGATGGTGACTTCGGCCTGCTCGAAGAACGCGACGTTTTCCGCCTGCGTGCGCTGCGCGATGAACTCGCCGATGATGGCGTCGAGTTCCGCGGCGTGCTGCACGCGGTCGGCGTTGGTCCGGTAGCGCGGATCGTCGATCAGATCGGGCCTGCCGATCGACCGGAACACGCGCTCGGCCATTTTCTGGATCGAAGCCGACAGGCACACGTACTTGCCGTCGCTGCAGCGGTAGACGTTGCGCGGCGCGGCGTTGGTCGAGCGGCTGCCGGTGCGCGGCTTCACCTTGCCGGTCAGCCGGTAGTTGGCGGCCTGCGGCCCCAGCACCGCGAACAGCGGGTCGAGCAGCGGCAGATCGATGACCTGGCCGCGGCCGCGGTTCACTTCCACTTCGCGCAGCGCGACCATGACGGCGGCGGCGCCGTAGAGTCCGGCGTAGGAATCCGCCATGTACATCGGCGGCAGCACCGGTTCGCGGTCGGCGAAGCCGTTCATCGCGGCGTAGCCCGACATGCCTTCGACCAGCGTGCCGAAACCCGGCCGCTTGCTATAGGGGCCGTCCTGTCCCCAGCCCGAGATGCGCACCACAATCAGACGGGGGTTGCGCTCGAGCAGCGTTTCGGGAGCCAGCCCCATGGCCTCGAGCGTGCCGGGTCGGAAACTCTCGACAAAAATTGCGGCCGAAGGCACGAGCTGCAGGAGCAGCTCGCGCGCGCGCGGCTCACGCAGCTCGAGCCCCAGGCTTTTCTTGTTGCGCGCGTACAGCTTCCAGTTGGTCGCCACGCCGCGGGTTTGCCAGGCGCGCAAGGTGTCGCCCGCCGGCGGCTCGACCTTGATCACCTCGGCGCCGAAATCGCCCAGCACCTGGGTCAGCGTGTTGCCGGCCACCAGGCGCGACAAATCGATGACGCGCACGCCGTCCAGAACCCCGCGGGCCGCGGGCTGATAATCGCGCTTGGGCATGCCGCCGTTCATTCGGGCTTGATGCCGGCTTCCCTGATGACCTTGCCCCACTTGGCGATCTCGGCTTTTACCGTTGCGCTGAACGCTTCCGGCGTCATGGGCGCGGGCTCGGCACCGAAATCGGCAAAGTGTTTTTTCATGGCGTCGGTCGCCAGCGCCTTGTGGATTTCCGCGTTGAGCCTGTCGATCACGGGACGGGGTGTCCTCGCCGGCGCGAACACGCCCCACCACAGCGAGACATCGTAACCGGGAACGCCGGATTCGGCGACCGTGGGCAACCCGGGCACGAAGGAGGAGCGCTGGGCGGTGCTCACCGCCAGCGCGCGCAGCCGGCCCGCTTTCATCTGCGCCGAAACCGAAGGCAGGCTCACCAGCAAAACCTGCACCTGGCCGCTGATGAGGTCGGTGAGGGCCGGCGCCATGCCCTTGTGGGGGATGTGCACCATGTCGATTTTGGCGGCGGCCATCAGCACCTCGGTGCCCAGATGGTTGATGCCGCCGATGCCCGAGGAGGTGAAGTTGAGCTGGCCGGGGCGGGCGCGGGCGAGCGCGATCAGTTCCTTCATCGTTTTCACCGGCAGCGCGGGGTGCACCACGAAGACCAGCGGCCCTTTGCCGAGCATGGTGATGCCGGTGATGTCGTTCACCGGATCGAACGGCAGCCTGGGCTGCAGCGCCGCGCCGGTCGTGAACGAGGTCGAGGTGATGTAGAGGGTATGGCCGTCGGCAGGAGACTTGGCCAGGATGTCGGCGGCGATCATCTGGTTCGCGCCGGGCCGGTTGTCGACCACCACCGGCTGGCCGAGCGCTTCGTTGAGGCGCTGGCCGATGGCGCGGGCGAACAGGTCGTTGCTGCCGCCGGGAGGCGCGCCCACCAGAAAACGGATGGCTTTCGACGGATAGGCGGTTTGCGCGAAGACGGGCTGTGTCAACATGGCCGCGAGCAGGGCGACGGCAAACAGCGGCAAGCGCGGGCAAGACAGGTGGCGGACCATGGAATCTCCTGTAGCAGGATCAAATCGGACATCGTGCGGCACCGCCCTATGTTCTTCTTCAGCGCGTGTCGGTTCCGGTCGCGAGCTGTTTTTCGATCAGCCGCACCTCGTTCCTGAGCATGGCGGCGAGCTCGGCAACGCGCTTGTCGTTCATGCGGCTGGAAATCGTCGATACCGAGAGCGCCGCGAAGGCGACGCCGCTGCGGTTGTGCAGCGCAAGGCCGATCGAACGCACGCCAGCGAGCGTCGGCGCTTCGCGCACGGCATAGCCCAGCTTCTGGGCGCGCCGCACCTGCGCGGTCAGGCTGCTGGCGCTCAGGCCATATTCCGGCAGGCGCGCGGCGTTGGCGTTGATGATCTGGCGGATTTCGTCTTCCGACAGCGCGCTGAGAATGGCGAGGCTGCCGGTGCCCACGCCGAGCGGCCGCCGCATGCCGATCTCGAGCGTGAAGGTCTTGATCGGGAAAGTGCCTTCGCGCCGGTCGATGCACACCGCGTCGAGCCCGCTGCGCTGGGTCAGGAATACCGTGTCGCCGGTGGCCTCGGCGATGCGTGTCAGCGCCGGGTGGCAGACCTCGCGCAGGTTGAAGCGCGGCGCGGCGGTGAGGCCGAGCTCGAATATCATGGAGCCGAGGAAATAGCGGTGCGTATCGGGATCCTGCTGCACCATGTTTTCGGCGGCCAGGCATTTCAGCATGCGGTGCACGGTGGGACGCTGCAGGCCGGTGCGGTTGGCGAGGTCGAGCAGGCGCGAGCCGCCGCGGTTGTGTGCGGCGATTTCGCGCAGCAGCAGCAGCGCGCGTTCTATGCTCTGGGTGCCGGAGAGTCCGCCCGGCACGGCGGGTGATTTTTTGAGCATATGAGTCCGAATCGTGAAACGAGATCATGATTATGCCACCACCGCTTTGCTGGCGGAATATCGGTACCCATGCTATCTTTTTGGTGCAGACTTTTGTATCCTCGGTATCGGTAGTCCATATTACGGAAGAATATTCCCGCCTTCGACCGCGGCAGCGGGGCGGACTGCGCGGCAATGTCCGCTGTGCCGGTAAGGCGTATTCATCGTCGGCCGCGGCCCCATCGAACAAGGAGTGCAACACATGAGTCACCCCGGTGCAGGAACGGTTTCCCGGATCGCCTCCGCGGGCGCGCGCTTTCGCGCCGCCGTGGCGGAGGAAAAACCGCTGCAGATCGTCGGCACGATCAACGCCTATCACGCGCGTCTTGCCCGGCGCAGCGGCTATCGCGCCATTTATCTTTCGGGCGGCGGCGTGGCCGCGGGCTCGCTGGGGTTGCCCGATCTCGGCATCAGCAATCTCGACGACGTGCTGACCGACGTGCGGCGCATCACCGATGTCTGCGATCTGCCGCTGCTGGTCGATGCTGACACCGGCTTCGGCGCGAGCGCGTTCAATATCGCGCGCACGGTGAAATCGCTGATCAAGTTCGGCGCGGCGGCGATGCACATCGAAGATCAGGTCGGCGCCAAGCGCTGCGGCCACCGTCCCAACAAGGAACTGGTGTCGCAGCAGGAAATGGTCGACCGCATCAAGGCGGCGGTCGATGCCAGGACCGACTGCGACTTCGTGGTGATGGCGCGCACCGATGCGCTCGCAGTCGAAGGGCTGCAGGCGGCGATTGAGCGCGCCTGCGCCTGCGTCGAAGCCGGCGCCGACATGATTTTCCCGGAAGCGATCACCGAGCTTGCGATGTACAGGAAGTTCGCGGACGCGGTGAAAGTGCCGATCCTCGCCAACCTCACCGAATTCGGGGCGACACCGTTGTTCACGACACAGGAACTGGCGGGCGCCGGCGTCGCGATGGCGCTCTACCCGTTGTCGGCGTTTCGCGCGATGAATGCGGCGGCGCTCAGGGTCTACCAGACGCTGCGCCAGGAAGGCACGCAGAAGAACGTGATCGCCATCATGCAGACGCGCGACGAACTCTACGACTTTCTCGACTATCATGCCTACGAGCAGAAGCTCGATCAGCTGTTCGCGCGTGACAGGCGGCCGAACCAATAAAAACGTTGAAATGCGCCTTCCGCTTTCCCCGTCTACGGCGGCGGGTGGGGCGCGGGGGATCGCTTTTCACTTTTCACTCTGCGCTCGGTCCGGAGGATCGTAATGCCCGGCATGTTGCTGTCGAGGGGGTTTGTCGCCGAGTTTGGCGAGCGGCTGGCCGCAGTGGCGGCGGAAGCAAATCTCGAAACCGACTTCATTTACCTGCCGGACGATGCGAAAGCGCGCCTGACGCCCGCCGAATGTGACCGCATCGAGATCGCCTATCTCACGCGTGACATCCGCTTCTCGGCGCTTTATCCCGGTTTCGGCGATGCCGTTACTGCCGCGCGCAATCTCAAATGGGTGCATTTCGTCAGTACCGGCATCGATCAGCATCCTTTCCTGCCGGCGCTGATCGCGCGCGGCGTGAGGCTCACCACCTCGGCCGGCAGCAACGGCGAACCGGTCGGCCAGACCGCGATCTGCGGGCTGCTGATGCTCGCGCGCGGTTTCCCGCACTGGATGGACGCGCAGCGCCGCCACGCCTGGGAGCCGGTGCGCGGCAGCGCGGCGCCCAGGGATTTGCGCGGCCAGACCGTCGCCATCGTCGGACTGGGAACGATAGGCGCCACCGTCGCGCGCTTCTGCCAGGCGCTGGGCATGCACGTGATCGGCGTGCGAAGGCGTCCGCTGCAGCCAGGCGACCCGGTCGACGAAATGCATACACTTGCTACGTTGCCCGCAGTGCTGCCACGCTGCGACTGGGTGGTGCTTGCCTGTCCGCTTACCGACGACACGCGCCATCTTCTCAATACCGAAACGCTGGCCCTGCTGCCCCGCGGGGCGCGCGTCGTCAACGTCGCGCGCGGCGGCGTCGTCGATCAGCAGGCGCTCATCGACGCATTGAAAAGCGGCCACTTGGGCGGCGCTTATCTCGATGTGTTCGAGCAGGAACCGCTGCCTGCCGACTCCCCGCTGTGGGATCTGCCCGACGTCGTCATCACGCCGCACAACGCCTCGGCTTCGGCCGGCAACGACCGGCGCGCCGCCGAAATTTTTTTCACCAATCTTGCCCGCTGGGCGCGCGGCGAGACGCTGCACAACGAACGCGCCGCCTAGCAGGCGTTTGCCGCCGACGCGACGCCGTTCACCCCGCCTGCCAGCGCCCGGCTTGCCGCCGCGCGACGCCGGCAAGGGCGGCAAGGCAGGTATATAATATATAGCCTTTTTTCGGCCTCTCCCGCGATGCGGCTTTTTGCTTTCGGCGTCAACCATCAGACCGCTCCGCTCACGATACGCGAGCAGGTGGTTTTTCACGCCGAAAACCTGGTGCAGGCGCTGCGCGACCTGGTCGACCGTCAGCCGGTGAAGGAAGCGGCGATCATTTCGACGTGCAACCGCACCGAGGTCTACTGCAACACCGACGTTCCCGAGCGGGCGATCGACTGGCTCGCGGCCTATCACCGCCTCAAACCCCAGCAGCTCGAGCCTTATCTGTACCAGCTGCCGCAGGAAAAAGCGGTGAAACATGCATTCCGCGTGGCGAGCGGGCTCGATTCCATGGTGCTGGGCGAGCCGCAGATCCTCGGCCAGTTCAAGGACGCGGTGCGCACGGCGGAAGCCGCCGGCACGCTGGGATTGCTGCTCAACAAGCTGTTTCAGCGCACGTTTTCGGTCGCCAAGGTGGTGCGCAGCGAAACCAGTATCGGCGCCAGCACCATATCGATGGCTGCCGCCGCGGTGCGCCTGGCGCAGCGCATCTATCCGAGCATCACCGGGCAGAACATGCTGTTCATCGGTGCCGGCGAAATGATCGAATTGTGCGCCACGCATTTCGCTGCCCACCATCCGCGGCACATGACTTTCGCCAACCGCACCCACGAGCGCGCGCAACACCTTGCCGACCGCTTTCGCGGCCATACCATCACTTTCAACGACTTGCCGACGCAGCTGGCGCTTCACGATATCGTGGTGTGCTGCACGGCGAGTCCTCTGCCCATCATCGGCAAGGGGGTCGTCGAAAGCGCGCTGAAGGCGCGCCGGCACCGTCCGATCCTGATGTTCGATCTCGCCGTGCCGCGCGACATCGAAGGCGAGGTCAGCGATCTCGATGACATTTTTCTTTACACCGTCGACGATCTCGGCAAGATCGCGCGCGAAGGCATGGATATCCGCCAGAGCGCGGTCTCCGAAGCCGAGGTGATCATCGAAAACCAGGTCACGGATTTCATGCACTGGCTGGGCAGCCGCAAGCTGGTCCCGACCATACGCGCGCTGCGCGACGCGGCGGAACGTTCACGCCGCCACGAGCTGGAGCGCGCGCTGCGCCGGCTGGCTCGCGGCGACGATCCGCAGATCGTCATCGACCTGCTGTCGCGGGCGCTCACCAACAAGTTCCTGCATGCGCCGACCCATGCGCTCAACCGCGCCGGCGAGGAAGAACGCGAACAACTGGCCGAGCTGCTGCGGCGGATCTACCAGGTCCAGCGTCCGCAATGAAGCAAAGCGTCATCGCCAAGCTGGCGCAGCTTGCGGCCCGCCTCGAAGAAATCAACCGTTTCCTGAGTTCCGAAGAAGCGACCGCCGACATGGAAACCTACCGCCGGCTGACGCGCGAACACGCCGAAATCGCGCCGGTGGTCGATCTCTACAAGGCTTACCGCAGATACGAACAGGACATCGCCGCTGCGCAGGAGATGGCGGCGGACCCGGCGATGCGGGAATTCGCCGAGACAGAGATCCGCGAAGCGCGCGAGCAGCTCGAAAGGATCGAAGCCGAACTGCAAAAGCAGCTGCTGCCCAGGGATCCCAACGACGAGCGCAACATTTTCCTGGAGATTCGCGCCGGTACCGGCGGCGACGAGTCGGCGCTGTTCGCGGGCGAGCTGTTCCGCATGTACTCGCGCTATGCCGAGCGCAAAGGCTGGCAGGTCGAAGTGATCTCGCAAAGTCCGGGCGAGATGGGCGGCTACAAGGAAATCATCGCGCGGATCATCGGCAACGGCGCCTATTCCCGGCTCAAATTCGAGTCCGGCGGCCACCGCGTGCAGCGCGTGCCGGCAACCGAGACCCAGGGCCGCATCCACACCTCGGCGTGCACGGTGGCGGTGATGCCCGAAGCCGACGAAGTCGCCGACGTGGTGCTGAATCCCGCCGAGTTGCGCATAGACACTTTCCGCGCTTCGGGCGCCGGCGGCCAGCACATCAACAAGACCGATTCCGCGATTCGCGTGACTCACCTGCCGACCGGCATCGTCGTCGAGTGCCAGGACGACCGCTCGCAGCACAAGAACAAGGCGCGTGCGCTGGCGGTACTCGCGGCGCGCATCAAGGACAAGCAACTGCGCGAGCAGCAGGCGAAGACGGCCGCCACCCGCAAGTCGCTGATCGGCAGCGGCGACCGTTCCGAGCGCATCCGCACCTACAATTTTCCGCAAGGGCGCGTCACCGACCATCGCATCAATCTTACGCTCTACAAGATCGCGCAAATCATGGACGGCGACCTGGACACGCTCACCGATGCGCTGATCGCCGAGCACCAGGCCGAGCAGCTCGCCCAGCTTTCCGAAGAAGGCGAGCCGGCCTGATCCGCGTTGCCCATGATTCCATCGCCTGGGGCCGCTGCGCCGGCCGTGGCCTTCGCCCTGCTCGCCGCCGCCCTGTTCGGCGCGGCGCTGGTTACCACCCACGCCGGCCTGAGGCATATGAGCGCCCTGGACGGGGCGCGGGTGAGCATCCCGGTGGCAACGGCCTGGTTCTGGCTGCTTGCCCCCGTGTCCGATTGGTCCGGCTGGCACCTCGGCGCGGCGGGCGTGTTCACGGTGGTCGGGATTTTTTTCCCGGCCGCGGTGACGCTGCTCACTTTCGAAGCCAACCGGCGGCTGGGACCGGCCACGGCCGCGACGCTGGGCAGCACCACGCCGCTGTTCGCCGTGACGGGAGCGGCGGTTTTTCTCGGCGAGGCGCCTGGCGTTCGCGAATTCGTCGCCACTGCGATGATCGTGCTCGGCACCATGGCGCTCGCCGCGCGGCCGCGCGGCGATATGGCGGTGGGCGCGCGTGCCGCGTTGTGGCTGCCGTTGTCGGCAGCGGCATTGCGGGCCCTCGCCCAGATCCTGTCCAAAGCCGGCCTCGCCTTATGGCCCAGCCCGTTTGCCGCGGTGCTGATCGGCTACTCGGTATCGACGGTGGTGGTGTGGGCGACGAGCTTGCTGGGCCGACGCCGCCAGGCTCCGGTGTTTACCGCGCGCGGCGTGTCGTGGTTTGCGCTGACGGGCGCGCTCAACGGCGGCGCGGTGCTGTCGATGTATAGCGCGCTCAACGCCGGCAGCGTGCAGCTGGTGGCGCCGGTGGTCGCGACTTATCCGCTGTTTACGCTGGCCTTGGGAACGATGGTGCTGCGCCGCGAGCGGTTGAGCGGCGCGCTGGCGAGCGGCGTGGCATTGACCGTGGCCGGCGTGGCGGTGCTGCTGGCGCGCTGAAGCGGGAAAAGCGAATATGGCGGAACCGAACATAGGCGAGCTTTTGCGCGCGGCGCCGATTGATCCGCTCGAAGCGCGCATCCTGCTGCAAACGGCATTGGAAGTGAGCGCGGCGTATCTCGCCGCGCATCCCGAACACGTGGTTGCGGGCGCCCGGCTCGAGCGCTATCTCGCGCTGGTGGCGCGCCGCACTGCGGGGGAGCCGATCGCCTACCTGACCGGCGCGCGCGAATTTTTCAGTCTCGATTTCAAGGTCACGCCGGCGGTGCTCATCCCGCGTCCCGAAACCGAGCTGCTGGTCGAGCTCGCGCTGGAGCGCATGCCGCAGACCGCGCCTTGCCGCGTGCTCGATCTCGGCAGCGGCAGCGGCTGTGTCGCGATCGGCATCGCCGTGCAGCGTCCGCACGCCACGGTGACGGCGAGCGACTGCTCGCCGGAGGCGCTCGCGGTCGCGGCGCACAATGCGCGCGCGCTGGGGGCGCACAACGTCGGTTTCAAGCGCGGCGACTGGTTCGATGCGGTTGGCGGCGAACGCTTCGACCTCATCGTTTCCAATCCGCCTTACATCGCGGAGGACGATCCGCATCTGCGACGCGGCGATCTGCGGTTCGAGCCGCGGCGGGCCCTGGCCGGCGGCGTGGACGGTCTGGACTGCATACGCCGCATCGTCGCCGGCGCAAAAGACCATCTCGTCGCCGGCGGCTGGCTCATGTTCGAGCACGGCCACGATCAGGCCGAGCGTGGTCGCACGCTGCTGCGGGCAGCGGGATTCGTCGAAGTGTTCTCGCAGCGCGACCTCGCGGGCCATGAACGGGTGAGCGGCGGACGCAAAAGCCCGCCGCCTCATGAGGGAGACGCTTGACGGACGGGTGCGCGAGCCGCTAAACTAATATCCGACAAACATGCTCAGGTATGAGGGAAACCATGAATATTCAGGATGTTATCAAAGAACAAGTGGCCAGCAACCGGATCGTGCTGTACATGAAAGGCTCGCCCGATTTCCCGCAGTGCGGGTTTTCGGCCAACGTCGTCAACATCCTGCGCGCGTGCGGCGTCGATGATTTCCTCGCGGTCAACGTGCTCGAAAATCCCGAGCTGCGCCAGGGCATCAAAGAATACGCGAACTGGCCGACGATCCCGCAACTTTATTTCAAAGGCGAGTTCATCGGCGGCTCGGACATCCTGACCGAGATGTACAAGAGCGGCGAACTGCAGAAAATGCTGCAAGGCTGAAGCCCGCTGCCGCTGCGGGGAGGTGGTAGCGGAGCCTTCCCGGCGTTGCAAGCGTTTGCGGAAAAAGCCCGTTGCGGTCTGACGCAACGCGAAGCGCCGCGCCGGCCGTGGCCTTGACGGCGTCGAACACGGATAATACGTTCACGGCTTTCCACCATAACAACAATCCCGCTTCCCATGCCCAGCTTCCAACCGTACGATGCGCTCGTCGTCGGCGGCGGCCACAACGGCCTGGTCTGCGCCTGCTATCTTGCTGCAGCCGGTCTCAGGGTGCGCGTGCTCGAGCGCCGTGCGGTGGTCGGCGGCGCCGCGGTCACCGAGGAGTTTTTTCCCGGTTTCCGGAATTCGACCGCGAGCTACACGGTGAGCCTGCTGCATCCCAAGGTGATCCGCGATCTGCGCTTGGCCGAGCACGGCCTGCGCATCATCGAGCGCCCCATTTCCAATTTTCTGCCGCTGTCCGACAACCGCTATCTGAAAGTCGGCACTTCGCTCGAAACGACCCAGGCCGAGCTCGCGCGCCATTCGAAGCGCGATGCGGCGCGCCTGCCCGCGTATTATGCGATGCTCGAGCGGGTGGCCGAAGTGCTGCGCGGCCTGCTGCTGGAGACGCCGCCCAACGTCGGCGGCGGCGTGCGCGATCTCGTGAGCGCGCTCAAAACCGGCAATCGCCTGCGTCACCTCGACATGGCGGGAAAACGCGACGCGCTCGATCTATTCACCAAAAGCGCGGGCGATCTGCTCGACGGCTGGTTCGAATCCGAAGCGATCAAGGCGGCTTTCGCTTTCGACGCGATCGTCGGCAATTTCGCGAGCCCTTATGCGCCGGGCTCGGCCTACGTGCTGCTGCATCACGTGGTCGGCGAAGTGAACGGCAGGCGCGGCGTGTGGGGCCACGCGGTCGGCGGCATGGGCGCGATCACCGAGGCGAGGGGGCGCGAAGCGCCCCCGCGCCGCGGGGGAAAAGGCACCGCGTTGGGGGTGGGGAAGGGGGTGGGGGGCAGCCGCGGCACGC
>JBKBXX010000024.1:14629-17042 GCA_046313915.1 Burkholderiales bacterium
CCAGTGCCGGGGCGGGCGGGGGGGGGGGCCCCCGGGGGGGGGGGGCTGGGCCCCTACCCCGGGGGGGTGGCCGCGCCCCCCGCCCCAACGCGGCGTGGAAATCGACACCGATTGCGAAGTGGTCAAGGTGTGCGTGGACAGCCGCGGCACGCGCGGCGTCCAGCTGGCGGACGGGCGCGTGATCGATGCGCGCTGCGTGGTAGCCAATGTCGATCCCAAACTGCTTTACCTGAAGCTGGTCGGCGAAAGCGTGCTTGATGCCGATTTCGTGCGGCGCATCCGCAACTGGAAATGCGGCTCGGCGACTTTCCGCATGAACGTGGCGCTTGCGGAACTGCCGGACTTCTCCTGTCTTCCCGGCAAGTCGCTCGCAGAACACCACCAGTCCGGCATCATCATCGCGCCGTCGCTGCACTACATGGAGCAGGCGTACTTCGACGCGCGCACCATCGGCTGCTCGCGCGCGCCAGTGGTGGAGATCCTGATTCCCTCGACGGTGGATGACACGCTGGCGCCGCCGGGGAAGCACGTCGCCAGCCTGTTCTGCCAGCATTTCAATCCGCGGCTTCCCAACGAACTCGACTGGGACGAAATCAAGGAGCCCGCCGCCGATCTCGTGATCGATACCGTCACGCGCCATGCGCCGAATTTCAAGGCCGCGGTAATGGGCCGCAAAGTGCTTTCGCCGCTCGACCTCGAACGCGAATTCGGCCTGACCGGCGGCGACATCTTCCACGGTGCGCTGACGCTCGATCAGTTATGGAGCGCGCGGCCGGTACTGGGCCACGGCAACTACCGCGGTCCGCTCAAGGGGCTCTACATGTGCGGCGCCGGCACTCACCCCGGCGGCGGCGTGAGCGGGATTCCCGGGCACAATGCGGCCCGCGAGATCATTCTCGATGCCAAAAAAGGCAGGCTCAAGCAATGAATCCGTGGCCGGCCCAGGCGCCGTGCAAGGGCGCAGGAGCGCCCTGATGCAAGGCCGCTTGCGGAATTCCGCAATTTGCTTTTTCCTACCGCCGTGACCGCGAACTTCCGACCGGCCGTGCGGCTGACGCTCACCATGTGCGTCGCCGAAGTGCTGTCCATGACGGGCTTCGCCGCCTATACCGCGCTGCTGCCGCTGATTCAGCGCGAATGGGCGCTGTCCAATTCCGCCGCCGGACTGGTGAGCGGTATCTATTTCGCGGGCTACATGACCGCGGTGCCGGTGCTCACCAGTCTCACCGACCGCATCGATTCGCGCCGCGTCTATCTGTGGGCGTGCGCGATTTCGAGCCTCGGCGCGCTGGGCTTCGCGCTGTTTGCGCAAGGGCTGTGGAGCGCGCTGTTTTTCCAGTTCCTGATCGGCTTCGGTCTGGGCGGCACCTACATGCCGGGGCTCAAGACCCTGACCGATCATCTCGAAGGCAGCGCCCAGTCGCGCGCCACCGCTTTTTACACCGCGAGCTTCGGCATCGGCTCCAGCGTTTCGATCGCCGCCTGCGGCAAGCTCGGCGCGGTGTTCGGCTGGCCGGCGGCTTTTGTTTTCGGTGTGATCGGTCCGCTGTTCGCAGCAACGCTGGTCAATCTGGCGATGCCGCGGGGCATCACCCATCCCGAGCATCACGCGCCGCCGCCGCTGCTCGATTTCCGGCCGGTGTTGAAAAGTCGCGCGACGCTCGCCTATATCATCGGTTACGCGGCCCACAACTATGAACTGTTCGGCCAGCGCTCGTGGATGGTGGCGTTTCTGGTGTTCAGCGCCTCGCTGCAGCCGGCAGACTCGCCGATGCTGTGGAGCGCGGCGACGCTCGCCGCCCTCATCAACATGCTGGGTCCGGTGATGAGCGTCTCGGGCAACGAGCTGGCGATCCGCTTCGGGCGCCAGCGCGTGATTTTCACTTTCATGACGCTGTCGGGCCTGACGGCGTGCGTGCTGGGTTTCACCGCGGCGCTGCCGTGGCTGGCGGTGTTCCTGATCATGGGCCTGCACTACGGACTGATGCTAGGTGACTCCGCGGCGCTCACTTCGGGCGCGATCGCGTCCGCGCCGCCCGGCCTGCGCGGCGCGAGCATGGCGATCTATTCGCTGGTCGGGTTCAGCGCCGCATTTCTCGCGCCGCTGGTGTTCGGCGCGGTGCTCGATCTCGCCGGCGGCAACCGGAGCACGACGGCGTGGGGGTTTGCTTTCGCCAGCATCGGCATTTTCGGCGCGCTCGCGCCGCTCGCGCGCCGGCTCTACAGCAAGAAATTCATTTCAGCGTGAGCGGCCGGCGATGGCCTCGGCACCGGCCGCGCCGTCACTTCGTCCCGGTATAGAACTGCGGCCAGCGCTCGCGCACCGCTTCGGCGTCGTCCTTGTAGACGTGGCAGGAATTGATCTGGTAGGGTTTTTTCGTCAGCGGCTTGCCGGCGTTGCGCGCTTCGCGCG
>JBKBXX010000024.1:17052-32010 GCA_046313915.1 Burkholderiales bacterium
TTTTTTGCGCCCGGGGGGGGCGGGTGTGGCGCCGCCCGCCCCCGCGGCCGGTGGCCTGGAATGCCACCGTGCCGAGCGGCCCCAGCAGTTCGACCAGATGGGTGCAGCCTTTGACGCCGCCCACGCGCGCGGCGATTTCGCGGCGCCAGCCGGGGCCGATGGTGAGCCCGACGAGCGCCTTGAAGTTGGGCGTGATGTCGCCACAGAGAGCGTAAGGACCGGCGTCGGTCGCAGCCTCGACGTCGTGAATTTTCAGGTCGAGATCGATGGTGAGCCGCAGCCACATGTCGTGCACCGGCTCGCCGGGAGCGCGCTCGCGGCCGCCGTCGCGGCGGGTGTGGACGTAAGTCTTGGTGTCGACCAGATGGCCTTCGATGTCCCACAGTCCGTCTTCGCGTTCATAGCCTCTGCATTCGATGGCGCGTACGTGTGCCAGCTTGCGGGGAGCGGGAACGGGCAATGGCATATCGGGCTCCGGCAATCAGCTGCTTCGCTTTGCCGCCAGCGCGCGCGCCGCCCTGGAATGCGTCGGCCGCCCGAGCACGCCGCAGATGTAGTCGCCGGCAGCGGCCAGCTTGTCGATATCGACGCCGGTTTCGATGCCGAGACCGTTCAGCATGTAGAGCACGTCTTCGGTCGCGACGTTGCCGGTCGCGCCTTTGGCGTAGGGACAGCCGCCCAAGCCCGCCACCGAACTGTCGAAAACCGCCACGCCGCATTCGAGCGCGGCGTAGATGTTGGCGAGCGCCTGACCATAGGTGTCGTGAAAGTGGCCGGCGAGACGGCCGGCGGGAATGTGCTCCATCACAGCTTCGAACACGGCTCGCGTCTTGCCCGGCGTGCCGGTGCCTATGGTGTCGCAGATCGTGATTTCGTAGCAGCCCATGGCGTCGAGTTCGCGCGCGACGCGCACCACCGCTGCCGGAGCGACTTCGCCTTCGTAGGGACAGCCGAGGCACACCGAAATGTCGCCGCGCACCCTGAGTCCGCGGGCAAGCGCAGCCGCGCAGACTTCGGCGAAGCGTGCCAAGCCTTCGGCGACCGAACAATTGGTGTTGCGTCTGGAAAAGCTCTCGGTGGCGGCGCCGAACACCACCACTTCGTCGCATCCTGCGGCAATCGCCGCTTCCAGCCCTTTCATGTTCGGCACCAGCACCGGGTAGACGACGTCGGCGCGGCGCTCGATGCCGGCCACCACCTCGACATTGTCGGCCATCTGCGGCACCCACCTGGGCGAAACGAAAGCGGTGGCTTCGATCGCTTTCAGTCCGGCATCCTGCAAGCGGTGGATGAGCTCGATCTTGACCGCGGTCGGCACCGGGGTCGCTTCGTTCTGCAAGCCGTCGCGCGGACCGACTTCGACCAGTTTGACCCGTTTCGGGATGGCCATGGCTTCTTTACCAATCAGTGGAGCCGCCGACGCACGCCGATACACGCCGATGACTTCCGCATTCCGGCGGCGGAAAGAGCCTGGCTTCGATCTTGGCCGTGTTCATCTGCGTTGGTCGGCGGTCAGGCGGTCTTCGCCTTGCGTTTTGCCGTAGCGGGCGCTTTTTTCACGGCAGGTTCGAGCCACGCCGGTTTGCGTTTTTCCAGGAAAGCAGAGAGCCCTTCCTGCGCTTCCGGGGTGGCGCGGATGCGGGCGATGCGGCGCGCGGTTTCGTCGACGATCTTGGCGCCGATCGCGGCGTGCGCGCTGACCGGAATCAGCTGCTTGATCGCGGCAAGCGCGCGGGGGCCGCTCGAGTAGAGGTGCGCCAGCATGCGGCCGACGGCGGCAATGAGGCCATCGTCGTCGGCGATTTCGTGCGCGAGGCCGATGCGCAGGGCTTCCGCGGCGTCGAATTCTTCGCCGGTCAGCATGTAGCGGCGCGCCATGCGCTCGCCAATGGCGGCGATCACGTAGGGGCTGATCATCGCCGGGATGATGCCGAGCTTTACTTCCGAGAGGCGGAAAGTCGCGCTGCGCGAAGCGATCACGATGTCGCACGCCGCCGCGAGCCCCACGCCGCCGCCGCGCACCGCGCCACGCACGCAGGCGATGGTCGGCTTGCCGAGTTTGTAGAGCGTGTAGAGCATGCGCGCGGTCTGCTGCGCCACCCGGAAATTCTGGGCGCTGGTGTAGGTCGCGCTTTTTTTCATGTGCACGATGTCGGCGCCGGCGCAGAAGTTGTTGCCGGTGCCGGCGAGCACGACGGCGCGCACTGCGGGGTCGGCGCCCAGCTTTCTGAAAGTGCGGGTGAGGGCCGCGACCATTTCGGGATCGAAAGCGTTGTGCACCTCGGGACGATTGAGAATCACCGTCGCGTTGCCGTCGGGGGCGATCTGGGCGAGCACTTTTTCGCTCATGTCGTGCATTCTCCGGGGTTGTCTCGTGCGGCCCGCTGTGGCGGCCTTGCCCGGATTATACGGCCGGCCGCTGCCGTTCGCGCGCCGGTGTCCAGAGTGTGAGACGGGGCGTCACTCGCGCCGTGGCCTTGAATTCGGCGGCGCCGGGCCGAGCCGGGTTTTGATGCCAGCCGCGGTCAGCCGGGCAGGCGTTCGAGCTCGGCACGGTAGAGCTCGAGCATGGCGTGGTCGAAACACACAAAAATGATTTTTTCCAGCGACGTGCCGGCAGTCGGGAAAGCGGCGCATGTGCGCACCGCGATTTTCACCGCTTCGTGCGGCGGATAGCCGTAGGCGCCGCAACTGATGGCGGGAAAGGCGATGGTGCGGATATCGTGCGCGACGGCAAGCTTGAGGCTTTCGCGGTAGCACGAGGCGAGTGCCTCGGCTTCGCCGTGCCGGCCGCCGCGCCACACCGGGCCGACGGTATGGATCACGTATTTCGCCGATAGCCGATAGCCGGGGGTGATTTTTGCCTGCCCGGTCGCGCAACCGTCGAGGGCGCGGCACGCTGCGAGCAGTTCCGGCCCGGCGGCGCGATGGATGGCGCCGTCGACGCCGCCACCGCCGAGCAGCGTGGAGTTGGCGGCGTTGACGATGGCGTCGACTTGCAGCGTGACGATGTTGGCCTGGATCGCTTGCAGCTCGGGACGCACGGCTCGCTCCTCGCAGACGACCAGCTCACCAGCCGCCGGTGGCGAGCCACTTTTCGACCTGGTCGAGCCGGTCGGCGCCCCAGAACGGTTCGCCGTCGACGAGGATGAACGGCGAACCGAACACGCCGCGCGCGATCGCGGCGTCGACTTCGGTCTTGAGCCGTTCCTTGACCGCGGGGTCGTCGAGCGCCTGCAACACCTGTTCTTTTTCGAGCCCGAGTCCGGCGGCGACGCCGGCCGTCACCTGGGGGCTGGAGATGTCGCGGTCTTCGGCGAAATAGGCGTGGTAGAGCGTCTGCGCGAGTTTCACGGCGAGCGTGCGATCCCTCGCGGCGAGCCAATAATAGGCGCGGCTCGGCGCCGTGCCCGACACCGGAAATTTCGACGGCGAGCGGTACGGCATGCCGAGCAGCCGCGCCGAGCGCGCGAGGTCGCGATTGGCGTAATCGCCTTTGAGCGGGATCGCCGGCAGCGGCTGCTGGCCGGTGATCTTGAATACCGCCCCGAGCAGGATGGGCCGCCAGGTCACGCCGCGGCCGTAGCGAGCGGCGAGCGCGTCGATGCGGGTGCTGGCGAAATAACCATACGGCGAAGAAAAGTCGAAATAGAAGTCGATCGGATGGGCCATGCCGGAGATTCCTTGTCAGTCGGGTCGTTCGAGCACGATGGCAGTCGCTTCGCCGCCGGGGCACAAAGCTGCGCTGCCGCGTTTCAAACCGTGTTTCCAGAGCCGCGCGCAGCATCACCATGATACGCGCGTCGGAGGCGCCCGGCTCGGTCGCGGCAAGCGTTTCGAGCTTGCCCCTGAATGCCTCCAGCGGGGTACGTGCCGCGGATACGATGCCGACGGGATCGCCAGCCATGTTTTCCCCCTTTTCGCGGGCTTCATGATGGCGTTAACGTCAACGGCATTCCCCCGCTCCGCGCCGCCGGTTGCGATGGCATCACGCAAGTCTTTCTTTCTGCTCACCATTTTTTATGCCCAGCAAGCGCCGGCACTGGTTGGCGAAGAAATTGATTTCGTTGAGCATGACTTCGATGTCCTCGCGCTGCTGCTCGAGGAAAGCGCGGCGTTTTTCGAGTTTGGCCAGGAATTGTTCGAGCTGCTCGTTTTCGTCCCGCGACAGGTCATAGAGCTCGAACAGCTCGCGAATGTCGCTCAACGAAAAACCCAGCCGCTTGCCGCGCAATGCCAGCTTGAGCCGCACCCCGTCGCGGTGGTTGAAAATCCGGCTGTTTCCTTCGCGCCGCGGATTGAGCAGACCTTGCTCTTCGTAGTGGCGGATGGTACGGGGGGTGACTGCAAATTCCCTGGCGAGCTCGGAAATGGTGTAGGTCTGGGCCATTGTGCCTTGCAACAAAAGTAAGTAATATCTGAATGTTTTCCATCTTAGTACGTCGTTTACGTAAACGTCAAGCTGATGCGGCCTGTTTCTCCTCTCCCCAGCCGGAAAACGGCGCTGGAATATCCTTGCACCGAAGCCGTGGCGCCCGGCGCGGCGCAGCAAGTCGCGCCCGGCATCTACTGGATGCGCATGCCGCTGCCGTTCGCGCTCGAACACATCAACCTGTGGCTGCTCGCCGACGGCCGCGGCTGGACGGTCGTCGATTGCGGTTTTGCGAGCGATGCCGCGCGCGCCGCGTGGCAGCAGATTTTCGAGCGCCATTTCGGCGGACTGCCGCTCACGCGGCTGATCGTCACCCATCATCATCCCGACCACATCGGGCTCGGCGGCTGGCTGTGTGAAAAATACGGGCTCGTGCCGTGGCTCACACCGGCCGAGTATCTGCTGGCGCATGCTTATTACCACCGTATCGGCGGCACCGATCACGCCACGCTGCTCGCGTTCCTGACCAGGCACGGGCTTGCGCGCGAGCGCCTGGCCAGGGCCAACTGGCGCGAAGACCATTACCGCCGCGGTGTGCCACTGCTGCCGCAAGCGTTCCGCAGCCTCGGGCACGGCGACGAACTCGAAATCGGCGGCCACGGCTGGCGGGTCATCGTCGGGCGCGGCCATGCGCCGCAGCACGTGGCGCTGCATTGCGCGGCACTCGGCGTGCTGATTTCAGGCGACATGCTGCTGCCGCGCATCAGCACCAACGTCAGCGTCTGGCCGATGGCGCCGGAGGACGACCCCCTCGGCGACTTCCTCGCCTCGCTCGAGGATTTCTCGGCCCTCGATGCCGGCACGCTGGTACTTCCTTCGCACGGCCTGCCGTTTCGCGGCGTGCGGGAACGCATCGCCGAGCTCGAGCGCCACCATCGCGCGCGGCTCGAACGGCTGAGCGCGGGCTGTGAACAGCCCGCGACCGCGGCGGAATTGCTGCCTCATCTGTTCCAGCGCGAGTTCGACGATTATCAACTGATTTTTGCAATGGGCGAGACCGTGGCGCATCTCAATTACCTGATGCGTCGCGGCGTGCTCATACGCAGCACCGGCCCCGACGGCGTCCACCGTTTCGTGCGCCGGGTGGCGGTCGCCGCGGCACCCGAAAGGACCTCATGACGAGCAGCAAGCAAGCCGAACCTCCCGCCGCCGATCCCGCCGAGATCGCGAAACTCTACGCCGACATCGCGCACAAGAGCGCCCGCCTGCTCACGCGCTTCCTGCAAGGCGGTCCCGGCGAGGCGTCTGCGGCCCTCAACGATGAATTGGGCATAGGCCGGGCATTTTTCGAAGCGTGGAGCAGGATGCTCGCCGATCCCCTCAAGCTCGCCGCAGCGCAGTTCGGGCTGTGGCAGGACTATATGAATCTGTGGCAAAACGCCATGCTCGGGCTGCTCGGCCACGAAACACGGCCGGTCGCCGAGCCGCCGCCCGGCGACCGCCGTTTCCGGCACGAGGACTGGCAGCGGAACTTTCTCTACGACTACATCAAGCAGTCGTACCTGATCGCGGCCAAGCACTTGCACCAGACGCTCGCCGGCCTCGAGGGCCTCGACCCGAAAACCGCGAAGAAAGTCGATTTCTACACGCGCCAGTATATCGATGCGCTATCGCCTTCCAATTTCCTGCTGACCAACCCCGAAGTGCTGCGCGAAACCGTGAAATCGGGCGGCCAGAATCTGGTGAGGGGGCTGAACAATCTGCTCGAAGACCTGATGCAAGGCGATGGTGGACTGCTGCGCATGAGGATGACCGACACCAGCGCCTTCCGCCTGGGCGAGAACATCGCGGTCACCAAAGGCAAGGTGGTTTTCCAGAACGAGCTGTTGCAGCTGATCCAGTACGAACCGCTCACCGCCGAAGTTTACCGGCGGCCGCTGCTCATCATCCCGCCGTGGATCAACAAGTACTACATCCTCGACTTGCGCGAGAACAACTCGTTCGTGCGCTGGGCGGTCGAGCAGGGGCATACCGTGTTCATGATCTCGTGGGTCAATCCCGACCGGCGGCTCGCGCACAAGAGTTTCGACGACTATCTGACCGAAGGCGCGCTCGCCGCGCTCGATGCCGTCGAGCGCGCGACCGGCGAACGCGACGTCAACGTCATCGGTTATTGCCTGGGCGGCACGTTGCTCGCCTGCCTGCTCGCGTGGCTCGCCGCCAGGAAAGAGCAGCGCGTCCACAGCGCGACGTTTTTCGTCAGCATGATCGATTTCGAGCGTCCCGGCGAACTCGAAGTGTTCATCGACGAGCAGCAGCTGGCGGCGCTGGAGAAAAAAATGGCAAAGCGCGGCTATCTCGAAGGCAGCGAGATGGCGGCCACTTTCAACATGCTGCGCGCCAACGATCTGATCTGGTCGTTCGTGGTCAACAATTATCTGCTCGGCAAGGATCCGCTGCCGTTCGACCTGCTGTACTGGAATTCGGATGCCACGCGCATGCCGGCGGCGATGCACGGTTTCTATCTGCGCAACATGTACTTGAAGAATCTGCTGAAGAAGCCGGGCGGCATCACGCTCGCCGGGGTGCCGATCGACGTGACCAGGATCACGACGCCGGCTTATTTCATTTCCACCATCGAAGACCACATCGCGCCGTGGAAATCGACTTACGCGGGGGCGAAGCTGCTCGCGGGGCCGGTGCGCTTCGTGCTCGGCGGCTCGGGACACATCGCCGGCATCATCAATCCGCCGGCGGCCCACAAATACTGTTACTGGACCAACGACACGCTGGCGGACGATCCCGACGAATGGCTGAGCACTGCGCGCCGCCATCCGGGGTCGTGGTGGCCCGACTGGGCGAAGTGGGTGGCGAGGCACGGCGGCGGAAAGGTTGCCGCGCGCGTTCCCGGCGCAGGCGGCCTCGGGGTGATCGAAGACGCGCCCGGCAGCTATGTCAAAGTGCGCACCGACGCCCAGGCGCGGTAGAGTGGGCCCCGAATGAATGCTGGATAAATTTTTTTTAAAATCAATTAGTTATATTAACCCGGCGGTTTTCGGGAGGCGGCCGTGCTGATTCGGGATGCGGTATTTCTGGTGACGGGGGGCGCTTCCGGCCTGGGGGCGGCGACTTGCCGCAGGCTGGCTGCGGCCGGTGCGCGGCTCGTCGTCGTCGATCTCGAGCGCGGGCGCGGTGCCCGCCTCGGGGAGGAGCTCGGCGAGCACGCGATTTTTGTCGCCGCCGATGTGACGAGCGAATCCCAGGTCGCCGCGGCGGTGGATGCAGCGTGCGCCAGATTCGGCGCACTGCACGGCGCGATCAACTGCGCGGGCATCGCGCCCGGCGAACGGGTGCTCGGCAAACACGGGCCGCACCGCCTCGAAACCTTCAGGCGCGCCGTCGAGGTCAATCTGGTCGGCACTTTCAACGTCGTCCGCCTCGCGGCGCAGGCGATGGCGAAAAATACGCCCAACGCCGACGGCGAACGCGGCGTCATTGTCAACACCGCTTCCGTCGCCGCTTTCGACGGCCAGATCGGCCAGGCGGCCTACAGCGCGTCGAAAGCCGGCGTCGCCGGCATGACCTTGCCGATGGCGCGCGAACTCGCGCAGTTCGGCATCCGCGCCATGACCATCGCGCCGGGGCTGTTCGAGACGCCGATGATGGCGGGTTTCGCCGGGGAACCGAGAGCCGCGCTCGCCTCGCAAGTGCCGTTTCCGCCGCGGCTGGGGCGCCCCGACGAGTACGCGATGCTGGTCGAGCACATCATCGTGAACCCCATGTTGAACGGCGCGGTGATCCGCCTCGACGGCGCGCTGCGCATGGCGGCAAAGTAGCAGCCGCCCGCGCCCAGGGTCGAACATCGATGGCGATCGTTGCCGGCTGCGCATCCTGCCGCCGTTCGCGGTTAAAATGGTCCGCGTTGCGGTTTGCCGCCGGCCCGCCGCTCACGAGGTCCGCCCCATGATTTTCCGGAACATTCTTCTCGAACAACCCGAAACCGGCATTTATCTGCTGACCGTCAACCGGCCGCAGGCGCTCAATGCGCTCGATTCGCTGACGCTCGACGAGCTGGCGCGGGCGATCGCGCAGGTCGCGGCCGACGAAGCCGCGCGCGCGCTGCTGGTGACCGGCGCCGGCGAGAAGGCTTTCGTCGCCGGCGCCGACATCGCCGAGATGCAGCATTACACTGCCGAACAGGCGCGGGCGTTTTCGGCAAAAGGCATGGCCGTGATGCACGCGCTCGAAGCGCTGCCGCTGCCGGCGATCGCGCTGGTCAACGGCTATGCGCTGGGCGGCGGCTGCGAGCTCGCGCTCGCGTGCGACTGGATCCTCGCCGCGGACAACGCCGTTTTCGGCCAGCCCGAAGTCGGCCTCGGCATTCCCCCCGGCTTCGGCGGCACGCAAAGGCTGACGCGTCTCGTCGGCCGCGCCATGGCGCTCGAGCTGCTCGCCACCGCGCGGCAGGTGAAGGCCGACGAGGCGCTGCGCATCGGGCTCGCCAACCACGTCCATCCCGCGGCCGAGCTCGTGGGCAAAGGCCTCGAAATGGCGCGCACGATTGCCGCCAAAGGCCCGGTCGCGGTGCGGCTCGCCAAACAGGCGGCGCAGCGCGGCCAGGATCTCGATCTCGCCAATGCCTGCGTGCTCGAAACCGCTGCGTTCGCACTCGCTTTCGCCACTGCCGATCAGAAAGAAGGCATGCGCGCTTTTCTCGAAAAACGCGCTGCGCGATTCCAGGGCAGATGAGCCGCAGAAGCGGCGGCGTCGGACCGGCGCATTGCAGCACGCCCGGCTTGCGCATCGCAGCACGTGAGGCCCGCGATGAGGCGCAGGCGCGATGCTATAATGGCCGCAGATTGTCTCGGCGGTTTCCAGAAATGCAGGGAGGATCGCTTCCGCCACATGCGCGGGAAGCGCCGGGGCTGATTTCGGCGGCCGACATCAAAAGTGCCCGGGCGCCGGCAACAAACCCCAAAAAGGTGATGCATGGACATGAAAGACATCCTTCCTGACGCCGATCCGCAGGAAACCAGGGAATGGATGGAAGCCCTGGAGGCGGTGCTCGAGCGCGAAGGCCCTGAGCGGGCGCATTTCCTGCTCGAGAAGCTGGTCGCGACCGCGCGCCGCTCGGGAGCCTACATCCCGTATAACGCCAACACCGCGTACATGAACACCATTCCGGTCTCGCGCGAGGAACACTCGCCGGGAGACGCGGAAATCGAGAACCGGATCCGCTCGCTGGTGCGCTGGAATGCGATGGCGATGGTGGTGCGCGCCAACAAGGCATCGTCCGAGCTCGGCGGCCACATCGCGAGCTTTGCTTCCGCGGCGACCCTCTACGACGTCGGCTTCAACCATTTTTTCCGCGCTGCCAATGAAAACTTCGGCGGCGACCTGATTTACATCCAGGGCCATTCGGCGCCCGGCATCTACGCGCGCGCCTATCTCGAAGGGCGCATCACCGAAGCGCAGCTCGACAATTTCCGCCGCGAAGTCGACGGCAAGGGATTGTCGTCGTACCCGCATCCGTGGCTGATGCCCGATTTCTGGCAGTTTCCGACGGTGTCGATGGGGCTGGGCCCGCTGATGGCGATCTATCAGGCGCGCTTCATGCGCTACCTCAAGGACCGTGGCATCATCGAGCCGCAGGGCCGCAAGGTGTGGTGTTTCTGCGGCGACGGCGAAATGGACGAGCCCGAGTCGCTTGGCGCCATCTCGCTCGCCGGCCGCGAAAAGCTCGACAACCTGATTTTCGTCATCAACTGCAACCTGCAGCGCCTCGACGGGCCGGTGCGCGGCAACGGCAAGATCATCCAGGAACTGGAAGCCGATTTCCGTGGCGCGGGCTGGAACGTGATCAAGGTGATCTGGGGCTCGTACTGGGATCCGCTTTTCATGCGCGACAAGAGCGGCCTGCTGCTCAAGCGCATGGAAGAGTGCGTGGACGGCGACTACCAGACGTTCAAATCCAAGGACGGCGCCTATGTGCGCAAGCACTTTTTCGGCAAGTATCCGGAGCTGCTGGAAATGGTCGCCAACATGTCGGACGACGACATCTGGCGGCTGAACCGCGGCGGCCACGACCCGCACAAGATTTATGCCGCGTATGCCGCGGCGGTCAAGCACGAAGGGCAGCCGACGGTGATTCTCGCCAAAACCGTGAAAGGCTACGGCATGGGCGAGGCGGGCGAAGGCCAGAACATCACCCACCAGCAGAAAAAAATGGGGACGACCTCGATCAGGGCGTTCCGCGACCGGTTTGCCGTGCCGATCCCCGACGACAAGCTCGAGGAAGTGCCGTTCTACAAGCCGCCCGCGGACAGTCCCGAGATGAAGTATCTGCAGGAACGCGTGGCGGCGATGGGCGGGCTGCTGCCGGCGCGGCGGCGCAAGGCCGAGCCGCTGGAAGTGCCGCCGCTCGCAGCTTTCGAAGCCCAGCTCAAAGGCAGCGAGGAGCGCGAAATTTCCACCACCATGGCTTTCGTGCGGATTCTCAACACCATCATCCGCGACAAGAAAATCGGCCGCTTCGTGGTGCCCATCATTCCCGACGAATCGCGCACTTTCGGCATGGAGGGCATGTTCCGCCAGCTCGGCATCTATTCGCACGTCGGCCAGCTCTACACGCCGCAGGACGCCGACCAGCTGATGTTCTACAAGGAGGACAAGAAGGGACAGGTGCTGCAGGAAGGCATCAACGAAGCAGGCGCGATGTCGTCATGGATCGCGGCCGCCACTTCCTACAGCAACAACGGCGTGCCGATGATCCCGTTCTACATTTTCTATTCGATGTTCGGTTTCCAGCGCGTCGGCGACCTCGCGTGGGCCGCGGGCGACATACGCGCGCGCGGCTTCCTGCTGGGCGGCACCGCCGGCCGCACCACGCTGAACGGCGAAGGGCTGCAGCACGAGGACGGCCACAGCCACGTTCTCGCCTCGACCATTCCCAACTGCGTGTCGTACGACCCCACTTTTGCCTATGAACTGGCGGTGATCATCCAGGACGGGCTGCGCCGCATGTACCAGGAGCAGGAGGACGTCTATTACTACATCACCGTGATGAACGAGAACTACCGGCACCCGCCGATGCCCGAAGGCGTCGAAAAAGGCATACTGAAGGGCATGTACCTGTTGAGCGAAGGCAAGGTGAAGAAAGGTCAACCCAAGGTGCAGCTGCTCGGCAGCGGCACGATACTGCGCGAGGTGATCGCCGGTGCGCAACTCCTGCAGCAGGACTTCGGCATCGCGGCCGACATCTGGAGCGTCACCAGTTTCAACGAGCTGCGGCGCGATGGCCTTGCCGCGCAGCGCTGGAATCTGCTGCATCCCGAAGCCGAGCCGCGGCTGTCCCATGTCGAGCAGTGCCTCAGGGACCGCGCCGGTCCGGTGGTGGCGGCGACCGATTACATGAAAATCTTCGCCGACCAGATCCGCGCTTTCCTGCCGACGCACAATTTCATCGCGCTCGGCACCGACGGTTTCGGGCGCTCGGACACGCGCAAGCAGCTGCGCCGGTTTTTCGAGGTCGACCGTCATTACGTCGCGGTCGCGGCGCTGAAGGCGCTCGCCGATCAGGAAGAAGTGCCGCGCAAGAAAGTCGCGGAGGCGATCGGCAAGTACGGCATCGAGCCCGAGAAACCCAATCCGACGACGGTGTGAAAGCGGTGACGGCAAGCAGCAAACGAAGCCTCGCGGGTCTTGAATCGGCCCTCGCCGCTTGCCGCTGATCGCTCCCCGCTCACCAGAAGGCGAATAATGGCAAACACGATCGAAGTGAAAGTCCCCGATATCGGCGACTTCAAGAACATACCGGTCATCGAAGTCCTGGTTAAACCCGGCGACGCGGTCAGCGCCGAAGATCCGCTGCTCACGCTGGAATCGGACAAGGCGACGATGGAAGTGCCGGCGCCGGCGGCCGGGGTGGTGAAAGAGGTCAAAGTCAAGGTCGGGGACAAGGTTTCCGAAGGCACGCCGGTGTTGGTGCTCGAGGCGGCGCCGGCCGCTGCCGCCGAGCGACCTGCTGCCGGCGCGGCGCCGCCGACGCCTGCCGCTGCGGCGCCCGAGGCTGCGAAGCCGCAACCGGCTGCCGCCACTGCCGTGCCCGCAGCGCCGCCTGCTGCCGCGGGCGCAGCCGCACCGGAGCCGTTCGACGAAGCCCGGTTCGGCAAAGCGCACGCGAGCCCCGCGGTGCGGCGCCTCGCCCGCGAATTCGGCGTCGATCTGGCGCGCGTCAAAGGCAGCGGCCCCAAGGAGCGCATCCTCAAGGAGGACGTGCAGGCTTACGTCAAGGCGCAGCTCGGGCGTGCGCACGGCGCGGCAGGCGCGGGCCCCGGCTTCGGGCTGCCGCCGCTGCCGCAAGTCGATTTCGCGAAATTCGGTCCGGTCGAGGCGAGGCCGCTGTCGCGCATCAAAAAACTCTCCGGCGCCAACCTGCACCGCAACTGGCTCGCCATCCCGCACATCACGCAGCACGACGAGGCCGATATCACCGGGCTCGAAGCCTTTCGCAAGTCGCAGGCCGAGGAGGCGAAGAAAAGCGGCATCAAGTTCACCCTGCTCGCCTTTCTGATGAAGGCGGCGGTGGTCGCGCTGAAACAGCACCCCGAGTTCAACGCCTCGCTGTCCGCGGACGGGGAGAGCCTGATCGTCAAACAGTACTATCACATCGGCGTCGCGGTCGACACTCCCGGCGGCCTGGTGGTGCCGGTGGTGAAGGACGTCGACAAGAAAGGCCTGCTGGATCTGGCAAAAGAGCTGGGTGAGGTCAGCGCCCGCATGCGCGCCGGCCGCATTTCGCCGGCCGACCTGCAGGGCGGCTGTTTTTCGATCTCCAGCCTGGGCGGCATCGGCGGCACGCTGTTCACGCCCATCATCAACGCTCCCGAAGTGGCGATCCTCGGGGTCGGCAAGGCGGTGATGAAACCGGTGTGGGACGGCACGCAGTTCGCGCCGCGGCTGATGCTGCCGCTGTCGCTGTCCTACGATCACCGCGTCATCGACGGCGCCCAGGGCGCGCGCTTCATTTCGTTCCTCGGCGCGGTGCTGTCGGACATCCGCCGGCTGGTGCTGTGAGGAGCGGGGCGTGAATAGCCAGCAGTCGGGCGCGCGGCGAGCGGTTTCGAGCCCGGCTCGTGTGCTTTTTCCCCTCCACTCTTTACCCTGTGCTCTTCACCGGAGCGATTGACGCATGTCAACCGCCCCCATTGGCATCCTCGGCGGCACTTTCGATCCGGTGCACTTCGGCCATCTGCGGCTCGCCCAGGAAATCGGGCAGGCGCTGAAACTCGCCGCAGTGCGCTTCATCCCCAGCGGCACGCCGCCGCACCGCGGCGCGCCCGCGGCGCCGGCGGCCGACCGGCTGGCGATGGTGAAACTGGCGACGGCCGGCAATCCGCTGTTCACGGTCGATGAGCGCGAGATCGGGCGCGAAGGCCCCTGCTATACCGTGGACACGCTCGCCGAACTGCGCGGCGAATGTGGCGCAGCGCGCCCGCTGTGCCTGTTGCTCGGCGCCGACGCCTTCCTCGATCTCGCGACGTGGCATCGCTGGCGCGAGATTTTCAGGCTGGCGCACGTCGTGGTGGCGCACCGTCCGGGATTTCCGGTCTGCGGCTGGCAGGAGCGGCTGCCGCAGCCGCTGGCCGCTGAATACCGCGAACGCCTGATGCCGCAGCCGCTGGCGGTCCATCTCGCGCCCTGCGGCGGCGTGGTGGTGACGCCGGTCACGGCGCTCGATATTTCGGCGACCCGGATCCGTGACGCGGTTCGCGCCGGCGCGAGTCCGCGTTATTTGCTACCGGACGCGGTTCTCGATTATATTCAGAGCAGGAGACTTTACGTTCAGGAGGTTAATGAGACACGATAAGATCACCAAGGCCGCAGTGGCCGCGCTCGAGGACATCAAGGCGCGGGATATCACGGTCCTTGATGTCAAGAAGATAACTTCTTTGTTTGACAAAATCATCATCGCCAGCGCCGATTCCGCCCGCCAGAGCAAAGCGCTTTCCGACAATGTGCAGGAGAAACTCAAGGCGCTCGGCGCGAAAGTCCATGGCGTCGAAGGCGAACAGACCGGCGAATGGATATTGATCGACCTGGGGTCGGTGATCGTGCACATCATGCAGCCGGCGATCCGCCAGTATTACAACCTCGAGGAGCTCTGGTCACCGCCCGCGCGCACGCCGCGGCGCCGTGCTTCGAAGGTTGCGGTATCCTGAGACGGCGGCCGTCCTGCCATGAAATTCCATGTCGTGGCGGTCGGCCACCGCATGCCGGCATGGATCGATGCCGGTTTCGGGGAATACGCAAAACGCATGCCGCGCGACGCGCGGCTCGTCCTGACCGAAATCAAGCCCGAAAGCCGTGGCGGCGGTGTGACGGGCGCGCGGGCGCTCGAGCGCCTGCTGCAGGCGGAGCATAAACGGATCGTCGCCGCGCTTCCCGCGGGCTGCTGGCGGGTGGCGCTCGATGAGCGCGGAAAAAGCTTGTCCACCCGCGAGCTTGCCGACTGCATCGGTCACTGGCGCGGCGCCGGGCGCGATGTCGCTTTCATCATCGGCGGCGCCGACGGCATTTGTGGCGCG
>JBKBXX010000025.1:0-31265 GCA_046313915.1 Burkholderiales bacterium
GTCACGGCGCGCATCATGAAATACGACGATGCGATCAAGGCCGGCGCCATGGCGTTGTTCGGCGAGAAATACGGCGACGAAGTGCGCGTGCTGGGCATGGGGGATTTTTCGGTCGAGCTGTGCGGCGGCACTCACGTCAAGCGTACCGGCGACATCGGCTTTTTCAAGGTGGTTTCCGAAACGGGGGTCGCGGCCGGCATCCGCCGCATCGAAGCCGTCACCGCCGACAACGCGCTCGCCTATGTCCAGGAGCAGCAGGCGAAACTCGCCGAGGCAGCCGCCACGCTCAAGACCTCGCCGCAGGAAGTGGCGCAGAAAATCGCGCAGATCATGGACAACGTGCGGCAGCTCGAAAAGGAGCTGGCGCGGCTCAAGTCCAGGCTCGCCTCGTCACAGGGCGACGAACTCGCCGGCCAGGCGGTCGACGTCAAGGGTATCAAGGTGCTGGCCGCGCAAATCGAAGGCGCCGATGCCAGGGCGTTGCGCGAGGCGATGGACAAGCTGAAGGACAAGCTCAAGTCGGCGGCGATCGTACTGGCGGCGGTCGACGACGGTAAAGTATCCCTGATAGCGGGCGTGACGCCGGATGCCGTGGCGAGAATCAAGGCTGGCGAACTGGTCAACCACGTCGCGCAGCAGGTGGGGGGCAAAGGGGGGGGGAGGCCGGACATGGCGCAAGCGGGCGGCACTCACCCCGAGAAGCTGCCGCAGGCGCTGGCCTCGGTTGCACAGTGGGTGGCGCAGCGGTTGTGAGAAGAAACGATGTTTTTTTATTTCAGGGAGTCGTCGAAGCCGGGTCCGACAAATTTCTAAGGCGTCTCCGATCCCAGGTTGTTGGCCCAAGTGAGCGCCAGGATGTGCGCTTCGCTGATGGCATGCAGATCGAGCTCGGGGATGTCGCCGTAGAGTTTGCGGAACAACTGGTCGTCGCCGCCGTGTTCGAGCTGT
The DNA here is from genome assembly GCA_046313915.1 of Burkholderiales bacterium. Lineage (GTDB taxonomy): Bacteria > Pseudomonadota > Gammaproteobacteria > Burkholderiales > SG8-41 > CAKKQX01. The sequence goes on from JBKBXX010000025.1 coordinate 949, forward strand.
TCGGCGAGCCGCAGCAGCTTGCCCAGCAGCCCCTGGCGCTCGAGCACGGCCACCCTGACGTCGAGCGGGATGTAGAGATGCTCGATGACTTTCGCGAGGGGTTGTCCGAACAGCGCGTCCATCAGCGAGATCACCCCCGCCAGAAATGCACGGTCGGCCAGGGTCTTGTCCCTGGGCGCGAGCGTGAGGGCGACGAGCTCCATGAAGCGTGAACGGGTGGCGGCCAGTTGCAACAGCGGGCTGGGGAAGGCCGATGGGGGGGCGAGCCGCGAGAACAGCAACAGCTGCAGCCAGCGTTCGAGCTGACGCCGTCCCAGCACGATGATCGCCTGGCTGAGGGAAGTGATGCGATGCGGAATGCCGGAGGCGGCGGAATTGGTCAGGCGCAGCAGATCCATTGCGAGCGAGGGGTCTTCCTTCAGGACATTTTCGATGACCATCGGATCGGCATCGGCATTGACCAGGCCGAGCAGCTTGAGCAGCGACAGCTCGGAATGCAGCAGGTGCTTGCCGGGAATGACGCGCGGTTTCGCGAAAAAATAGCCCTGGAACAGATCGATGCCGAGTTCCAGGCAATGAGCGACTTCGCTGTGCTCCTCGACGTTTTTGGCGAGCAGTTTCACCGGCCAGCGCCGCAGATGGCGCACCAACGAGCGCAGTTTTTCCATGTCACCGTGCCGCACGTCGATGGCGACATGATCGACGAGCTCGATTAGCGCGCTGTGGCGCTCGTTAGCGGTGCTGTAGCCTTCGAGTGAAAGCTCGAAGCCGCGCGCTTTCAGTTCACGACATTGCTGCACCGTGTGTTCGCTGCTGCTCGCGGTGATCCGCACGCCTATCCTGTCGGTGGGCAGCGATTGCACGAGGTCGCTCGCGAGCAGGGTCTCGTCGATGCCGATGAAACCCTTGTAGGGGCCCAGCGCGCAGCCGACGTCGGGGTTGTGGAGCACGGCGTTGATCAGGCTGGCGGCGGCAGCGAGCGCGTCACCGCTCGCCGCGTCTTTTTCGGCGAAAGCGAACGACAGCTCGAACGCATGGAGGTTGAGCTTGCGGTCGAGGATGGGCTGATGTCCGAGCAGATACTGCTCGACTTGCTGCGCAGCGCTGGCGGGAGGAGGTGCGCTCATGGATTTTTTTCCTGGGGCCGGGGCAAAAGCGATGCCGTATGCTGGATAACGGCAACCGCGGCCGATTGCTTGAGGCCGCGGGCAAGCGATCCGGGCGCTCGCGGCACGGCGCCGAATCGTAACGTAACATATTGATTTTATTTATAAAATATTGGCGCCGCGAGTGCCGCAGGATTCAATCGCCGAGGGTGTTGGCCCAGCGCAGCGCAGCGACATGGGCGGCGGTCACTTTGCCGTCGCTCAAATGGCCCAGGCGGAAATAGCAGGCGGTGCTGTCGATTCCTTCGTCTTCGAGCGACTCGACCACGGTCAACATGTCACCGAGTTTTCCCGAGTGCTCGAGCAGCGCCGTGTTCACGTCCGACGGCAGGTTGAGCAACGCCGTCACCTCGGCGAGTGGTTTGCCCAGCAGCGCGTCGAGCAGCGACAGGATGCCGGTCATGAAGGCGCGGTCGGCGAAGGACTTGTCTTTCGGCGCCACGTCTTCGGCGAGCAGTTCCATCAGCTTGCCGCGGGTCGCGGCGAGCTGCAGCAGCGGGCTCGGGAACACCGCCCCCTTGGTATGGCGGGCGTAGGTGAGCAGCTGCAGCCAGCGCTGCAATTGCTTGCGTCCCAGCATGATGATCACCTGGGACAGCGAGGTGAGCGGATGGTCGGGGGCCGCCGCGGCGGAGTTGGCCATGCGCAGCAGCGCGGTCACCAGGCCGGGATCCTGTTTCAGCACCTTGACTATTTCCGAGATGTCGGCATCGGCGATCACGAGGCCCAGCAGCCTGAGCAGCGTGGTTTCCGAAGTCGACAGGCGCTTGCCGCTCAGGATCTTGGGCTTGGCGAAGAAATAGCCCTGGAACAGTTCGAAGCCGAGGTCGAGGCAGCGGCTCGCTTCTTCCTGGGTCGATACTTTTTCCGCTACCAGTGAAACCGGCCACTGGCGCAGGCGTTTGACCACTTTGGGCAGCTCGTGGGATGGCGTCTGCAGCAGGTCGATTTTCACGTGATCGACGATCGGCAGCAGCGGCTCGAAGCTGGGGTCGGTATGGGGAAAATCGTCGAGCGAAAGCGTAAATCCGTGCTTCTTGAGCTCCGTGCAGCGCGCTACCAGCGCGTCATCGACGCGCACCGTTTCCAGGATTTCGAGACCGATTTTGCGCGGCGGCAGCAGCTCGATTTCGTCACTCATCAGCAGTTTTTCATCGACGTTGATGAAGCCCTTGAAGCGGCCGAGCACGTTTTCGATGCCGAGTTCGTTGAGGGTGCGGGCGATGACCGTGGCGGTGGCTTCGGTGTTGTCGACGACATCGCTGCCGCCGGAGGAGCGCATGCGCAGCAGCAGCTCGAAAGCGTGCAGCTCGAAGCGGCGGTCGAGTATGGACTGACGGCCGAGATGGATGTCTTCGGCGGCGTCGGCGGCCGTGGCGACGGCGGCAGATATTGCCATACTCGATTTGCTCCTCTTTCAGATGTGGGTCCCGGCCGCTGCGCAGCGGAAAGGCGAACCCGGGACGCGTGCTGAGGCCATGCCTCTGATTACGGCGCACGGCGCCAGAACTTTAGCTCTGGCATTTTGATATATGTTATTGTTTTTATTGTGTTATTTAAATAAGAGGGAGGAATATATTCGCGCTGCGAAACCGCGCGCGGAGCCGGCCTGCCGGCGAAGGAGCGCGGCTGCGCGATGAGCCGCGGCGCAACCGTTCAGAAAGGCAGCTCGAGGCCGGGTTCGAGTTCGAGCAGCGCGCGGCGGAAGTCTTCCTGGATGCGCTGCAACGCCGCGCGATTGTCGGCCTCGAAGCGCAACACCACCACCGGCGTGGTGTTGGACGGTCGCGCCAGCCCGAAGCCGTCGGCGTATTCCACGCGCAGCCCGTCGATGGTGATCACTTCCCGCGCGTCGGCGAAGCGCGCGGCCTGCCGCAGCCGGTCCATCAGCGCGTAATTTTCCCCTTCGGCGAGCTCGATGTGCAGTTCCGGCGTGCTGACGGCGTCGGGCAGCGCGTCGAACGCCGCATCGACATCGGGCACGGTCGAGAGGATCTCGAGCAGGCGCGCGCCGGCATAAAGCCCGTCGTCGAAACCGTACCAGCGTTCCTTGAAAAACACGTGGCCGCTCATTTCTCCGGCCAGCGGCGCGCCGGTTTCCTGGAGTTTCTGCTTGATGAACGAATGCCCGGTTTTCCACATCACGGGTTTGCCGCCGTGGCGTTCGATCCAGCCGAACAGATGGCGCGTCGATTTGACGTCGAAGATGATCGGAGCGCCGGGATTGCGCTTGAGCACGTCGGCGGCAAACAGCATCAGCTGGCGGTCGGGATAAATGATCTTGCCGGCGCGGGTGACCACGCCCAGCCGGTCGCCGTCGCCGTCGAAGGCGAAGCCGATTTCGCCGCCGGACTGGAGCGCGCGGATGAGATCGGCGAGGTTTTCCGGGTGCGAAGGATCGGGATGGTGGTTGGGGAAAGTGCCATCGACTTCGCAAAAGAGCTCACGCACTTCGCAGCCGAGCCGGCGGTATAGCTCGGGCGCGGTGGCGCCCGCCACGCCGTTACCGCAGTCGACCACGATGGCGAGCGGCCGTTTCAGCCGCACGTCGCCGGTGATGCGCTGCAGATAATGTTCGCGGATGTCGAACTCGCGGTAGGCGCCGGCGCCGTGCGCGAGATCGCGGCGCTCGATGCGGCCGCGCAGCGCCTGGATGGCGTCGGCCGCGAGGGTTTCGCCGCCCAGCACGATCTTGAGGCCATTGTATTCGGGCGGGTTGTGCGAGCCGGTCACCATCACCCCGGAGCGAGTGCCGAGATGATGGGCGGCAAAATACAGCATGGGGGTGGCGACCTGCCCGATATCGACGACGTCGATGCCGCTCAGGCGGATGCCGTGCGCGAGCGCGGCGGCGAGTTCCGGCCCCGACAGGCGACCATCGCGGCCGATGGCGATCTCGGTTTGCCGGCGCGCTCTGGCCTCCGAGCCGATCGCGTGGCCGATGGCCGTGGTGATCTGTGGCGTGAGCGTGCGGCCGACCACGCCGCGGATGTCGTAGGCCTTGAAAATCTCTTTCGGAATCAATGTCATTTTTTCCTGGAACGGAGTGTGGCTGGCGGTGGCGGCGGATTCAGCATGCGATCGGAGCGTGAAAGTCGCCGTGGTCACATCGACATTGTAGTCGATGTGCGCGGGAATTTTCAGTGCAGGCCGGCGAGATCATCGGACCGTGGCGTGCGCCATCTCTTGGCCGCCGGCAGCGAAAAATTGCAGGATGCGCCGTGGCAGCCAGTCGAGGCTGCCGGGGAAGGCCCCGCTCACGAAACCGACGTGGCCGCCGCTTGCCGGCTGTTCGAGAACGACTGGCGGTGCGACTTCCTGCGGCGCGGGAAGCGCGCTGCAGGGCAGGAAAGGGTCGTTGCGCGCGTTGATCAGCAGCGTCGGCACGGCGATATGGCGGAGCAGCGGCTTGCTACTGGCGCGCGTCCAGTAATCGTCGGTATTCCTGAAGCCGTGCAGTGGCGCGGTGACCAGATCGTCGAATGCGCGCAAGGTGCGCGCCGCGCGCACGCGCGCGGCGTCGTAGAGGCCGGGATGGCGCGTGAGCTTGGCGAGCGCCTTGCGTTTGAGGGTCGCGAGGAAATGATGTGCATAGAGCAGATTGAAGCCCTTGCCGAGCGCTTCTCCCGCGGCCATCAGGTCGAGCGGCGCCGACACGGCTGCGGCCCGCTCGACCAAGCGACATGCGCCGGCGCCGGTTTCGCCCAGCCATTTCAGCAGTGCGTTGCCGCCCAGCGAGACGCCGACCGCGTATAACGGCGTGGTCGGATGGCGCTGCCGCAGCCGGCGCAGGATCCAGTCGATTTCGGCGCTGTCGCCCGAATGATAGGCACGCGGCAGCCGGTTCGGCTCGCCGCTGCAGCCGCGGAAATGCGCAACCACGCCGCGCCAGCCGCGCGCGCGCACGGCGTGCATCAGTGCGAGCGCGTAATGGCTGCGCGAGCCGCCTTCGAGGCCATGGAACAGGACCGTCAGCGGCGCCTCGCCCGCAGCCGGTTTCGCTTCCAGCCAGTCGAGATCGACGAAATCGCCGTCGGGCGCATCCCAGCGCTCGCGCCGGTAGGCGAGGCGAGGACGCGGTGCAGCAAACGCTGCATAGATGGTCTGGAGGTGGCCGCCCGGCAGCCACCACGGCGCAATGTAGTCCATCGAAGAACGCACCGGCGCCTGTGCCGTGTGGAGCCGTCCGCGATTTTACTCGAAGCCGTAAAGTCGCGCGGGATTGTCGGCGAGAATCCGCCGGCGTGTCGCTTCGTCGGGGATCCAATCGCAGAACATGTCGAGCAGATCGCCGTCGTTGGGCATGAAACCGTTCCATACCGGGTGCGGCCAGTTGCTGCCCCACACCACGCGGTCGGGACGTGCTGCCACCAACGCCTGGGCCAGCGGCTTCATGTCGGCATGGGCGGGAGGACCGGAATCCGAGAGCCGATACCAGCTCGAAATCTTCACCCAGCAATCGTCGCGCTGCCTGAGAATGCGCAGCAATGCCTGGAAGCCGGGCGCGTCCACGCCTTCGCTGCCGCGCACGCGGCCCAGGTGGTCGAAAACCAGCGGCACCGGGCAGTCGAGGAGTCTGTTTTCGAGCGGCACCAGTTCTGCGCACTTGTCGACGTGCAATTGCACGTGCCAGCCATAGGGCCTGATTTTTGCCGCCATGGTGTCGATTAGTTCGGTGCCGCCATAGCCTTTGACCATGGTGGAGAGCCGCACGCCGCGCATGCCGCCTTTGTGCAGGCGCTCGATATCCTTGCCGGAAACGTCCGGTGCGACACCCGCCACGCCGCGCGCTTTCTTCTGCCCGAGCCTGGCGATGACGTCGAGGCTCACGGAATTGTCGAAACCATAGACGCTGGCGTTGACCTGCACCGTGCGCGCTATGCCGAGCGTTTCGCACATCACCAGGTAATCGGACAGCGTGGCGAGTGGCGGTGTGTAGCTGCGGGGCATGGCGAGCGGATACCTGGACGGATCCTCGAACACATGGCAGTGGCAATCAACGGTGCCGGCGGGAATCGCGTGCCGCGGCCGGCGCGGGGCGCGGTCGGGTCCGGCGCAAACAGCAGGGGTTGCGGTGGCTTCCATGGTGTCAGTCCCGGTACGAAGGGTCGATGCGATCGAGCTTGCGCAGCAGCGCTGGCCACTCCAGCAACCCCCAGCGCCGCCGCACGCCCGGCTGGTACGATTTCCAGGTGTGGTCGACGATTTCCTGCGGCGGCAGCCGGATTTCGGTATTGCAGGAGAGTGTCATCACCTGCAACTGGCAGGCGCGCTCGAGCCGGAAATGGTTGTTGAAGCACTCTGCGATACTGGGCGCACAGGTGAGCAGGCCGTGGTTTCTCAGGATCAGCGCATCGTTGTCACCGAGATCGCGGACCAGCCGTTCGCGTTCGTCGAGGTTGATCGCGACGCCCTCGTAGTCGTGATAGGCGACGCCTTTGGCCCAGCGCATCGATGACTGCGCGATTGGCAGCAGGCCGCATTTCATGGCCGAAACCGCCATGCCCGCAAGCGTATGGGTATGGATCACGCAACCCACGTCGTGTCGCGCGCCGTGTATGGCGCTGTGGATGACGTAGCCCGCCTGGTTGATGCCGTATTCGGTGGCGTTGAACAGCACCTTGCCGTCGATGTCGATGCGGATCATGCTCGAAGCGGTCATTTCCTCGTAGAGCATGCCGTAGGGGTTGATCAGGAATTCATCGGAGGTGCCGGGCACGCGCGCCGAAATGTGGTTGGCGATCATTTCGACCATGCCGAACTCGTGCATCAGGCGGTAACACGCCGCCAGGTCGACCCGGACTTCCCATTCCTCCTTGCTCACCTGATCGCGTACCGCTTTGGTGATCTTGATCGCGGGTGCATTCATGGGTACCCCTTTGACGGATATCGTTTCTGTTTTGCAACGGCGCGGCGGCCCGCAACCGGTCTTATTCGAAAGTCACGTCGAGCGCCGGCCGGGCGCGCTCGAGCGCATAACGTACCAGCGCCGCAAAACGGTACACTGCGTGCACGAATTTGCCATAGGGCAGCGTCAGAAACAATGCCAGCACGATGCCCAGGTGCGCAGCGAGCAGCGTGCCCATGGCGGCGGTATCGCGCAGCACGAGCAGCGCCAGGCCGCTGAAACTGGTCAGCAACAGCAGCACCAGGAAAGCGACATCCATGCCCGTTTGCGCGGCCTCCGCCGTATCGGGATCGCGCCTCCCCTTGAGCCACAGCAGCCCGGCCGGCCCGATCAGCAGCCCGACGCCGCCCGCGGTGCCCAGCAGCACCGGCAGGCTCGCGAAGCCATAAGGCGCGGCCCAGCCGAATGCGTAGTGATAGACGGTCGCGACGCAGGTGGCGGCAAAGCACAGCATGAATCCGTAGAAAGTGAAATGATGGAAAATGCGTCGCAGGTTCGAAGGCCGCTCGCCGGGGTAGGTGCAGCCTTCGCCGCCGCCGTCGAGGTATTTGAGCCGCAACGCGTCCCAGGTGGCGTGGCCCAGCGCGAGCGGGCGTGCGAAGTCGCTCAGGTTTTCGCCCATTTCGCGCCAGAAACGGGCGAAGCCGATCGTCAGCGCGACCAGCACATAAAGCGCCGCCGCGCCGAAGGTGTATATCATCGCGTCGTGCGGAATCACTTTGTAGAACGAGCCTTCGCCGCGCCAGACGGAAAACAGCACTTCCGGACCTTGCAGGTAGAAGGTGAAAAGCATGAACAGCGCGAGGGCGGCCGCGGTGATCAGCGACACCGCGAGACCGTTGCGTTCGAACAGGCCGGCGAGAAATCCCGGCCAGGCGTGGCGGCGGTAGGTCACGCCGCGCAACTGCGCGAGATGGCGCGGCAGGTTGACATCGAATTCATGCGGCGGCGCATACTGGCACGCATAGAAACAGGAACCGCAGTTGTGGCAAAGATTGGCGAGATAGTGCAGATCCGGCTCCGGAAAGGCGAGCCGGCGTTCCATGGCGGGGAAGACCGCGCAATAACCTTCACAATAGCGGCAGGCATTGCATACCTGCATGTTGAACTCGGCTTTTTTGATGAGATCAGCGGCAGGCATGGCGTGCAGCCTCCTCTCCCGCGACGCGTCCGAACACCGTGCCTATGGCCATGCCGATGCCGCCGAGATAGCCTTTGCCGAGGATGTTGCCGGCCATGATTTCGCCAGCGGCGTAAATGTTGTTCGCAGGCTGGTCGTCTTGCATGATCATTCTTGCGCGGTCGTTGACCACGACTCCGAGGTAAGTGAAAGTGATTCCCGGCCGCAGCGGATAGCCGAAAAACGGCGGGGTGTCGATGGTGCGCGCCCAGTGGGTCTTGGGCGGAGTGAGGCCGCTGGTTGCGCAATCGTCGAGCACGGCATGATCGAAAGTGCCGGGCCGCACCGCGGCATTGAAGCGGCCGACCGTTTCCTGGAGCGCGCCGGGATCGAGTCCGAATGCACTCGCCAGTTCGCCGATGGAGTTCGCCTTGACCGGCGGGAATACCGGCGGCATGAATCTTCCCACCGCCTTGGAATCGATGATGGAATAGGCGATCTGGTCGGGTTGCTGGGCCACCAGACGCCCCCAGATGGCGTAACGCTTGGGCCAGAAGTCTTCGCCTTCGTCATAGAAACGTTGGGCGTGCTTGTTGACGACGATGCCGAGCGATACCGCGTCGACGCGGGTGATGATGCCGCCGTCGAATTTCGGCGAACGCGCGTCGATGGCCACGCAGTGACCCTGGGTCGGATCGCCTATGGACTTGGCGCCCTGGTCGAGCAGCGCGCGCAGCACGCGTCCCGTGTTGTACGGTGTGCCGCGGATGATGAAGTTTTCCGCCGGCGGCCCCCACGCCTGTTTGAGCCACTCGATATTGGATTCGAAACCACCACACGCGGCAACGAGCGCTTTCGCCCGAACGCGGTGCCGGGCTCCGGCATGGTGCGCGATTGCCGAGTGGAAGGCGCCGTCCCTGATTTCCAGTTCGCGCACTTCTGCCTCGTAGAGGATTTTCACGCCCGCTTGTTCGGCAGCGTGGAAGTAGGCGTTGACCAGCGCCTTGCCGCCGCCCAGGAAAAAGGAGTTGGTGCGCGACAGATGCAGCGTGCCGCCGAGCGAGGGCTGGAAGCGCACGCCATGCGCCACCATCCACGGCAGACACTCCAGCGAGCCGCGTATGGTCTGGCGGGCCAGAGCCTCGTTGGTCTCGCCGCCAGTGACCTTGAGCACATCCTGGAAGTATTCCTCTTCGGGATAGGCTTCGGTCAGCATGTGGATGGGGGCGTCGTGCATGCAGCGCAGATTGCGCGTATGGCGGCTGTTGCCGCCACGGAATGCTTTGGGGGCGGATTCCAGCAGCAGCACCGTGGCGCCCGCTTCGCGCGCGGTGATCGCCGCGCACAGCGCGGCGTTGCCGCCGCCGATCACCAGGACGTCATAAGGTTGCGTGAGATCGGTCATGATATGCAATCGAGACTGTGACAAAACTTGGTCTAGTGTGCCGGCGCCGAGACGATCGAATAGTTTACCGCGCGGCCGATGCCGCGGCGGAAGCCTTCGAGGCGCAACACCTGTCCGGGAGCGACGTTGGCGAGACTTACTTCGGGTCCAAAGTCGTGGATCATCTGTACGTGTTGCTGCGGAAAGCGGTAGGGATCGACCTCGATCACCACGTTTTCGAACCAGGTTTCGCGCGCCAGCTGTCCCAGCGCGCCGGGATTGCGGCTCACCAGAAGATCGATCTCGGACTGCTCGACGGTCACGTGTTGAATGCCGTGGCGCGCGACATCGGCGACCACCACTCCCAGTTGATCGATGCTCATGGGCTGTGCGGGATTCTTGCGGCCGAACTCGTAGATCACACGCAGGCCGGCGCCCTGCAGATGGTCGATCCAGCGTCTGCGCTCGTCGTCATCGAGCGTGATGTAGTTTTCGGAGAGCTCCAGCGCCGGCACGGCGAGGCGCTGCAGATGCGCGATCATGTCATCGACCTGGTTGCGTTGCCACGCGTATTCGAACAGGATGCCGCCGGCAAAGGGCATCACGCCGGCATCAAGGTACAGCCGCGTGGTGCGTGCCACGGTTTGCGCCGGGATCAGCAGCGCGTTCATGGCGTAGATCTTGGCGTAATCGATATGATCGGCTGCGACCTCGAGCAGGTCGCGGATGCCGCGCTCGCCGCCGGTCCAGCCGAAACCATCGGGGCCGAAGTCGATCATCGAAGTGATGCCGCGGCGGCGTGGTTTGGCGCCGCGGGGAGGGAGCCCGAAAACCGGGCCGGTATCGGATGGTGGAATCATGTCCCTAAGCGGCTGGCCGCCGCATTCGATTGATATTCGCCGTCGACCGGACAACCCGGACGGCAACGAGCAGACAGCGTCAGCGTGTTTGCGCCAGGCGAGCGTGATTATAAGCCACGCCGGGCTGGCGCACAGCTTCGAGACCACATCATGGATATGACTTTCAGTGCAGAGTCTTGGCTGCGCGCCGCGGTTCGTTTGCGGCCATGGCCGGGCAGGGCGAGGCGTGATGCACCACCATGCGCCAGCCGTTTTCCGTCTTGAGGTAGATGTTGGTGGCGACCATCGGGCCGTGCGAACGTGTTTCGCCCGCTACCGTGATGTGCTCATAGACGCTGTGCACCGACAGCATCATGCCGCGCAGGTATTGCTGATCGCGCAGCTGGAAGCGCAGCGTCTGTCCGCTGGCGAAAATCTGCCGCCACGATTCCCGCACTTTCTCGACACCGCTGACACGTCCACCGTGCGGATGGATGCAATAGATTTCGTCGTCGTCGGCCCAGACCGCCATCATCGCTTCCAGATCGCCTTTGGTGAAAGCCTCGTAAAAAGCGGCCTCGGTATCCTGCGGGGTGGAAAAAAGCGTTTTTTTCACTGTGAAAAGGTCTCCGCACCGAAACGTTAGCGGCTGTCAGGGACGGATTTTATCAAAATCGACTGCTTCGAGAACCCGCTCCGGCGTGAGCTGCATCATGCAGTTGAAGTGGCCGAGAGGACATTCGCGTTCGAAGCACGGGCTGCACGGCAGGTCGAGTTTGAGGATGGCGGCCGCGGCCGACAGCGGTGGGGTGAATGCCGGACTGCTCGAGCCATAAAGCGCGATCAGCGGCCGGGTGAGCGCCGCGGCGACATGCATCAGACCCGAATCGTTGCTGATCACCAACCGGGCGAGGGCGAGCAGATCGATCGCCTCATCGAGCGTGGTCCTGCCGCACAGATTGATGCATGCGCCGCCGCTGAGTTCGGCGATGGCGGCGCCGAGCGCCGCATCCCTGGCGGAGCCGATCAGCCACACACTGCAGCCGCGGGAACCCAGGTGGCGTGCGAGTTCGGCGAAGTATTGTTGCGGCCAGCGCTTGGCGGGCCCGTACTCGGCGCCGGGACATAGCGCAACCACGGGCCGCGAGGTCTTAAGCGCGAGCTTGCGTTGCAAGGCAAGCTGGCTGTTTTCATCCGTTTTGAGGTGCGCGGCGGGCAACGGGCGCGGTAGCGGCTCGCCTGCGGCGACGCCCAGCGCGGCGAAGCGTTCCACCATCAGCGGCAGTGCGCGCGCATCGAGCCGGCGCGCGTCATTGAGCAGCCCCCAGCGCAGCTCGCCGACATAGCCGGTGCGCAGCGGTATGCCGGCGAAAAACGGCACCAGCGCCGATTTGAAGGAGTTGGGCAGCACGATGGCCTGGTCATAGCCCTCGCTTGCCAGGCGCATGCCGAGCCTGCGCCGCTCGGCGAGCTTCAGTTCGCCGTGACCGAAAGGATTGGGTAACGCGCGCCGGACCTCGGGCATGCGTGCGAGCAGCGGCAGCGTCCAGTGCGGCGCGAGCACATCCAGCGCGAGACCGGGGTGGCGGCGGTTGAGGAGCGCGAACAGCGGCTGCGCGAGCACGGTATCGCCGACCCACGAAGGCGCGACAACCAGGATGCGGCGCACGGGCTGGCGCCTTACGGCACGGAAGGGCCGGGTACGGGCCTGCGGGTTTTCGCGCCTTCCGCTTTCATTTTTTCAATGCGAAGCCTGCGCTCCACCCTTGAGCGTGTAGCGGGTGCCGCAATAAGGACACAGCACCTCGCCGGTTTTCTCGATCGGCAGGAACACGCGCGGATGCGCGCTCCACAGCGGCATCGATGGCGTGGGGCAGTGCAAAGGCAGATCGTCGGCCGTGACTTCGATGTGCCGTGCTTTGCCGGCGGGTGGGGATGCGGTCGTGGTTGCTGTCATGGTCGTCATCACTCTGCTACGGGCGTCAGCCATTCGCGGTATTGGTCCGATTTTCCGGTGACGCAATCGAAAAAGGTTTTTTGCAGTTTTTCGGTAAGCGGGCCGCGATGGCCTGCGCCTATCCTGCGGCTGTCCAGTTCGCGGATCGGGGTGATTTCGGCCGCGGTTCCGGTGAAGAACGCTTCGTCCGCGACGTAGACTTCGTCGCGGGTGATGCGCTTGGCGACCACGGCAATGCCCATGTCCCGCGCGATCCGGATCACCGCATCGCGGGTGATGCCTTCCAGCGCGGAAGTGAGCTCCGGTTCGTACAGCGTGCCGTTGCGGACGATGAAAATGTTTTCGCCCGATCCTTCGGCGACGAAACCGTCGACGTCGAGCAGCAGCGCTTCATCGTAACCGTCGTTCGCGGCTTCCTGGTGGGCCAGGATGGAGTTCATGTAAGTGCCGACCGATTTGGCGCGGCACATGGTGACATTGACATGATGGCGCACGAAGGACGAGGTCTTGACGCGGATGCCGCGCTCCAGCGCTTCCGGTCCGAGATAGGCGCCCCACGGCCACGCCGCGATTGCGACGTGCACCGACACGTTCTTGGCGGAAATGCCCATGGCTTCGGAACCGTAGAACGCGATCGGGCGCAGATAGCAGGCTTCCAGCTTGTTGGCGCGCACCACTTCCTTCTGGGCTTCGATCAGCGTCGCCTTGTCGTAGGGAATCTTCATGCCGTTGATGTGGGCGGAACGCAGCAGGCGCTCGGTGTGTTCGCGCAGCCGGAAAATGGCGGTGCCGCTGCCCGTCTTGTAAGCGCGTACGCCTTCGAACACACCCATGCCGTAGTGCAGGGTGTGGGTAAGGACGTGGGTCGTGGCATTGCGCCAGGGCACGAGCTTGCCGTCATACCAGATATGCCCGTCGCGATCAGCCATTGACATGTGCGCACTCCATCAAACGAAAATCGCATTTTAGCCTATTTGCCGCCGGATGCAGTAGCCGTGCCTGGCGCGGGGCCGCGTCTGATGCCGTCGCGGGCCTCGAACGGTGGTAATGCTTCAGGCGGCAGCATGCTCGTCGCCGAACACCGCATGCCACAAATCGAGGACGGCGAGTATCGCTTCACTCACGGTGATCGGCGGAACGCGAGCGTAGGTCTCTCCCCGCAGCCGCAGACTGTGCTGCAACTGGCGGAAGCGGCGATAGGCGTCATGTGCCGCCGTCGCCTCCGTTTCGCCGATCAGTCCCAGGCGCGCGGCGAGCTTGAGCAACGCGAGATTGCCGATGTTTGCGGTGAGTTCGGCATGGACGTGCGAGTAGCCCAATACCAGAAACTGCACGATGAACTCGACATCGATGATGCCGCCGCGATCGTGCTTGAGATCAAACAGATTGCTGGTGTTCGGATGCGCTTCGAGCATTTTCCGGCGCATGGCGACCACCTCCTTGCGCAATTGCGGCAAGTCGCGGCGCTGACGCAGGATCGTCACGCGCAGCGCTTCGAATTTGCGGCCGATTGCCTCGTCGCCGGCGGCAAACCGCGCGCGCGTCAGCGCCTGGTGTTCCCATATCCAGGCCTGTTTCATCTGGTATTGCCTGAAGCTTGCGAGCGGGCTGACGAGCAGGCCGCTCGCGCCGTCGGGACGCAGCCTGAGATCGGTGTCATAGAGCACGCCGGCCGGGGTGGCACTGGTGAGCCAGTTGTTGATGCGCTGTGCGAGCCGCGCGTAGTTCTGCGCCGCTTCGGCGGCATCGTCCTCGTAGAGAAAAACGAGGTCGAGGTCCGAGGCGTAGCCGAGTTCCTTGCCGCCGAGCTTGCCATAACCGATGATGGCGAAGGCCGGCGCGTCGCGGTGTCGCTGGGCCAGTCCTGCCCATGCCAGCCGCAGCACTTCGTCGAGGATCAGGCAGGCGAGATCGGAAAGATGGTCGGAAAGCGTTTCGAGCGGCAGCGTGCCGCCGAGATCCTGGGCCACCAGCCGGATGGTCTGCACGTGCTTGAAATGACGCAGCACGTCCATCTGTTTTTCGATGTCGTCGGCGGCATCCTCGAGCTGCGCGTCCAGTGCGCGGCGCAGCTGCGGCCAGTCGGGCGCGGCGTAGAGAGTGCGGGTGTCGAGCAGCTCGTCGAGCAGGATCGGGTGCTGGGTCAGGTATTGCGCGACCCACGGGCTCGCGCTCATCAGATCGGCGACCCGTGTCAGTGCCACGGGGTATTCCTCGAGCATCGCCAGATAGGATTCGCGGCGGCTGATGCTCTCCAGAAGCTGCAGGATGCGCTCGAGCGTGGCATCGGGGTTGGCGCATCGTGCCGCGGTTTCGATGGCGAGCGGCACCAGCCGGTCGAGGCGCGACTGGCTCGAGGCGGGCATTTGACGGTAGCGGATGCTGGTGCGCATCGCCATCATGCGCCGGTGCAGGTCAGCCGCACGTGAAAAACCCAGTGCGCCGAGCTGCCCCACGCAACGTTCGGCATTGGCAGGTTCACCGCTGTCTTGCCACAGCCCGGCGAGAGCGTGCTGGGTATGGGGCGCGGCGACGAAAATCTGGTCGAAATGATGGCCGACCCGCTCACGATGACGATCGAGCGCCGCGGCAAAATCCGCCTGGTTCGCAAATCCCATGCTGCGGGCGACCAGCGTACGCTCGGTCTGGTCAGCGGGAAGCGCTTGCGTCTGGCGGTCGTCGCGGTACTGGAGGCGATGTTCGAGGTTGCGCAAAAACACATAAGCCTCGTTCAGCTCGGCCACCGCGGCCTCGGGCAGCAGATTGCGCTCGGCGAGCAGCGGCAGCACGGCGAGCGTCGATTGCTGCCGCAATGCAGGATCACGGCCGCCGCGGATCAGCTGGAATAGCTGCACGATGAATTCGATTTCGCGGATGCCGCCCGGACCGAGCTTGATGTCGTCGAGCATGTCGCGGCGCCTGACCTCGCGCCGGATCTGGTTGTGCAACTCGCGCAGCGAGGCAAATGCGCTGTAGTCGAGATGACGGCGGTAGACGAAGGGACGAATCAGTTCGAGCAGTTCGGTGCCGCGATCGCCGGTGACGGGACGGCCCTTGATCCAGGCATAGCGCTCCCATTCCCGCCCCTGGGTGATGAAGTAGTTTTCCAGCATGTCGAAGCTCATGACGAGCGGACCGCTGTCGCCATACGGCCGCAGCCGCATGTCGACACGAAACACATAGCCATCGGCGGTGATCTCGTGCAATGCCGCGATCAGGCGGCGCGCGAGCCGGGTGAAATACTCGTGATTGCTGAGCGGCGGGTTGCCGCCGGTTTCGCCGTCTTCCGGATAAACGAAAACGAGGTCGATGTCGGAGGATGCATTCAGCTCGCGGCCGCCGAGCTTGCCCATGCCGATCACGTGCAGCTGCTGAACCTTGCCGCTTTGTGCGCCCGTCGGACGGCCGTGCCGCAGGGCGAGCCAGCGGTCGAGGTGGGAAAGGGCGGTGGAAATTGCGATTTCTGCCAGCGTCGTGACCGTCGTGACGACTTCGGCGAGATCGGCGCGTCCGCCGATGTCGCGCGCGATCAGCCGCACCATCACCCGTTTGCGCAGGACGCGCAGTTGCCGCTGCAATTCCGTTTCATCGGCTGGCGGATGCGAGTCGAACAGCGCGCGCATTTCATCTGCCGTAAACGGCCTGTCGGTGGCGGCCAGGCCGGCGAGCTGCGGCTCGGCGTCGAGCAGAAAGCGCACGTAGCGGCTGTAGTCGCAGGCGGCGGCGAGCGCCGCATCCGCGAAGCCGGGGGTTGTTACGCCATGCGGTTTCGATTCCATTGGACAAACGGAGTAAAATGGCTAAATAGTTGTTTGACTATCGCATTTTTTCAATTTCCAGGCAAAGCGTGCCGATTTCCGAGAAGCTGAAATGGCTGCGTGTCAGCTCGCTCCGGGTCTACCGCGTGCTGACATGGGTCGTGGTGGGCGCGGGTTTCGCGTTTGCCGTCATCGTGCTTTCCTTGCGCTACTGGGTATTGCCCAACATCGGTCAATATCGCGAGGATATCGCCCGTGCCGTCAGCCAGGCGGCGAATCAGCGCGTCACCATCGGCAAGATCTCCGCGAGCTGGGACGGCATGCGTCCCGAGCTCGTGCTCGAGGGCGTGACTGTTTACGACGACGCGGGACGGCCGGCGCTCGAGCTGCCGCGCGTCGACAACACGCTGTCGTGGCTGTCGCTGGGAGTGGGCGGGCTGCGCTTCCATCAGATCGAATTTCACCAGCCGACGCTCAACGTGAGGCGCGATGCCGACGGCACGGTGTGGGTTGCCGGCATCGCCTTGGCCCGCAAGCCGGAAGAAGGAGAAGGGGTGGTCGACTGGCTGCTGCGCCAGCGCGAGATCGTGGTGCGCGATGCCACTTTGTCGTGGAGCGACGAGATGCGCGGCGCGCCGCTGCTCGACTTGACGCAGGTTCAGCTGCGGCTTGCAAACCGCAGCGAACGCCACCGCTTCGGCTTGCGCGCCGTGGCGCCGCCGCATCTTGCGGGGACACTCGATATCCGCGGCGATCTCGCGGGAGAAACCGTCAAGATCCTGTCGGACTGGAACGGCAGGTTTTTCATGCAGCTCGATTATGCCGATATCGCTGCGTGGCGCGCCTGGGTGCCGTTTCCGGTCGAGTTTTCGCACGGCTCGGGTGCGTTGCGCCTGTGGCTGGGGTTCAGTCACAACCAGCTCAATGAGCTCACCGCCGATGTCAGGCTGGCCGATGTCAGGAGCCGACTCGCCAAGGATCTGCAGGAACTCGAACTCGCCCGGCTTGCAGGTCGCATTGCATGGAAAACGGCTGCGGGCGAAGAGGTATTTTCTACTACCGGCCTGGAACTCGCGACGCAGGACGGGCTCGCGTTGCAACCGCTGAACTTCCTGTTGCGCCTGGTCGAAAGCCGTGATGGCAGGCCTGCGCGAGGCGAGTTGCAGGCCAATGCGCTCGAGCTGCCGCCCCTCGTGTCGCTCACCGACCGCCTGCCGTTGGCCCGCGATTTCCGCAAACGGCTGACGGATTTTGCTCCCCAGGGCAGTCTTTACGATGTCGCGCTGCGCTGGAGCGGCGACTGGCGCGAACCGGCCCACTACAGCGTGCGCGGCCGGTTCCGGGATCTCG
Source organism: Burkholderiales bacterium (assembly GCA_046313915.1). Taxonomy (GTDB): domain Bacteria; phylum Pseudomonadota; class Gammaproteobacteria; order Burkholderiales; family SG8-41; genus CAKKQX01. Next base: position 18,431 of record JBKBXX010000025.1, read on the forward strand.
CGATAAAGCGCTCGGACGGGGTTCCCGGCGTGACCGGAATCAGCGGCAACATCGACGGCAACGAGAAAGGCGGCACGGTATTCCTCAATACCGGTGGCGCGTCGCTCGACATGCCGCTGGTGTTTCGTGCTCCACTGCAGTTCGATGCGTTCGCGGCTCAACTCGCGTGGTCGCGCAGCGGCCCTGCAACCGAATTCAAGGCAAGTAATATTTCTTTTTCAAATCAACATGTTGCCGGGACCCTTTTCGGTACCTATCGTTTCCAGCCGGGAAGCGCCGGAACGATCGACCTCACCGCAAACGCGACGCGTGCCGACGCGCGCTTCATCAGCCGTTATCTGCCGCTGGGGGTGGGCAAGGCCACGCGCGACTGGGTCGAGCGCGCGGTCATCGGCGGCCAGTCGAGCGAAGTGGCGCTACGGCTCAAGGGCGATCTCGAAGACTTCCCGTTTGCCGACGGCAAAAACGGCGTGTTCCAGGTCACGGCCAAGGTCACGGGAGGCGTGCTCGATTACGCCGCCGGTTGGCCGAAGCTGGAAAACATCGTCGGCGAATTGCATTTCCGCGGCAAGCGCATGGATGTTTTTGCGCGCCAGGCAACGATTCTCGGCGTCAAGCTCGCCAAGATCCATGCCGAAATTCCCGATCTGCTGCGTGGCGAAGAATTGCTGCGGGTCAGCGGCGAGGCCGAAGGGCCGACCGGCGAATTTCTGGCGTTCATCGAGAAAAGTCCGGTCAACGACATGATAGACCGCTTCACCGAAGGTCTGCGCGCACAGGGCAACGGCAAGCTTGTGCTCAGACTCGAAATTCCGCTGCGCGCGGCTGCTACCAGCAAGGTGGCGGGCAGCTATCAGTTCATCAACAATGTCATCAGCAGCGGCGAGCTGCCGCCGCTGGAGCAGGTGAACGGCAGGCTCGAGTTTACCGAGGCCTCGGTGCGCGTCCAGAATGCGACCGGCCTTTTCCTCGGCGGGCCGGCTTCGTTGTCTGCGGTCACCCAGCGCGATGCCACGGTGCGCGTCAGCCTGCAGGGCCGGGCCAATATCGACAATCTGCGGCGCGCTGGCGGCATGCCGGTGTGGGCGCAGAGCCTGCGCGGCACGACGGATTGGCGCGGCACTTTCGTGGTGCGCAAGAACAGCGCCGATTTCGTGGTCGAGTCCGGTCTGCAGGGAATCGCTTCCGAGCTGCCCGCGCCTTTTTCCAAAAGCGCTGCCGAGTCGGTGCCGCTGCGCTACGAACGGAAAGTCGTCGGGCCGCAGCAGGAGCGGATCATGGTGTCCTATGGCGAGGTGCTGAACGCGAATCTGTTGCGGCGCCTCGAGGGCGAGCGCAGCGTGATCCGCCGCGGCAGCATCCGTTTCGGCGGCGGCGCGGCGCCGCCCGAGCGCGACGGCGTGACCATCGGCGGTGCGCTCCAAAGCCTGGATCTCGACCGCTGGCTGGCGTTCGCCGATTCGAGCGACGGCATGCCCGTCATCGAGTTTGCGGGTGTGGACATCCGGATCGAGACGCTCGACGCGTACCAGCGGCGCTTCCATGACGTCGCGCTCAATGGCACGCTGCAAAGCGGCGTCTGGCGTCTGACGGTGGCAGCGCGCGAATTCGAAGGCAGCGCAGGCTGGCAGCCGCAGGGCCGTGGCAAGCTCACCGCGCGCCTCAGGAAACTGGTCATCCCCGCTGCCGAAGATGCGGCCGCGGTCCGGACGCAGGCGGCTCCGGAACGCAAACGCGAACTGCCTGCGCTCGACATCGTCGCGGACGGCTTCCAGGTGAGGGGCAGGCAGCTCGGCAGGCTTGAGCTCGTTGCGGTTTCGGGGGACCGCGACTGGCGTATCGAAAAACTGCGTATCTCCAACCCCGACGGCGCTTTCACGGCTGACGGCGCGTGGCAAAACTGGCCCGGCCAGTCGCGGACCCAGCTCGATTTCCAGTTCAACGTCAACAACATCGGCAAGATGCTGGCGCGTTTCGCCTATCCCGAGGGCGTGCGTAACGGTGTCGCCAAGCTGCACGGCACGCTTGCCTGGCCGGGCGCGCCGCAGGACTTCGACTATCCGGCACTGTCGGGCAACCTGGTGGTGGAGGCGACCAAGGGACAGTTCGTCAAGCTCGAGCCGGGGATAGGTAAGTTGCTGGGGATCCTGAGCCTGCAGGCGCTGCCGCGCCGCGTCACGCTCGATTTTCGCGACATTTTCAGCGAGGGCTTTGCCTTCGACGAAATTCTGGGCGGCGTCAATATCAGCCGCGGCATCGCCACCACCGAGAATTTCCGCATCCGCGGCCCGGCAGCGAGCGTGGCGATGCACGGCGAGATCGATCTGGTGCGGGAAACCCAGAAGCTGCGCGTCAGGATCACCCCCAGCCTGAGCGACAGCGTTTCGGTTGCGGGCGCGCTGATCGGCGGTCCGGTGGCGGGAGTTGCGGCTTTCCTCGCGCAGAAGGTGTTGAAGGATCCGCTCGACCAGATCGTCTCTTACGAGTACGAGGTGACGGGAACGTGGGCTGATCCGCTGGTGTCGAAAATCGAACGCAAGGGCGAGTCGCAAGAGGAAAAAACGCAGTGAACTCCATGTTAAAATCGACGGCAGCTGCAATGCTGACGGGATGGATGGCATTTGCCGCGGCCCAGGAAACGTTTTCCGTGCCGCCCGAGTTGTGGGACCGCCCCCGCAGCGGCAGAATCGTGCTCGAACAGCCGGCGGTGAAGCAGGCCGTCGGTATCCTGCTGTCGCGGCCCGGCTCGAGGCTCGTCATTCACCACGCTGCGGGGCAGGAGCCGCTGTTGCAGGCCGAGGAGTTGCGCGCGTGGCTGATCGCGCTTGCAGTCGGTGCCGAGCGCATCGGTCTTGGCGGCGATTTGAAATCCGGGGAACCCTTGAAAATCGAGATCATGAAATGAGTTCCAGACCGCGTTCGTCGTTCGGGCAGGCGAAACCGCACGTCGCAAAAAGCACCAGCGCGCAGCCCGACGTGGTGCGGATTGCGGCGGTGCAGATGGCTTCCGGACCCAATGTCGAGGGCAACCTGAACGAAGCGCGGCGCCTGATCGAAATCGCGGTGGAGCGCGGAGCGAAGCTGGTGGCATTGCCCGAGTATTTCGGCATCATGGGCATGCGCGACAGCGACAAGGTGGCGGTGCGCGAGGAAGAAGGCAAAGGACCGATCCAGGCGTTCTTGTCCGCCACCGCGAAGAAACACAAAATCTGGCTGGTGGGCGGCTCGGTGCCGCTCGTGGCGTCGGTCGCAAACAAGGTGCGCAACAGTTGCCTGGTGTTCGACGACAGGGGCAGGCTGGTTGCGCGCTACGACAAGATCCATCTGTTCGGCTTTGAAATGGGCGACGAGCATTACAGCGAAAAACTCACCATAGAGCCCGGCAAGGAAGTGGTCGCTGTCGATTCGCCGCTGGGCAAGCTGGGATTGTCGATCTGTTACGACCTGCGCTTTCCCGAACTCTACCGCGCCATGAAGGACGTCGACATCATTCTCGTGCCGTCGGCTTTCACCGAAACCACAGGCAAGGCGCACTGGGAGACCCTGGTGAGGGCGCGCGCCATCGAGAATCTCGCCTATGTGCTGGCGCCGGCCCAAGGCGGCTATCATCTGAACGGGCGCGAGACGCACGGCGACTCGATGATCGTCGACCCGTGGGGCGTGGTGCTGGACCGTCTGCCGCGCGGCTCGGGAGTGGTGATCGCCGGCGTCAACCTCGCCCATCTCAAGCGCCTGCGACAGAGCCTGCCGGCGCTCGACCACCGGACGATCCATCGTTGCTGAATGCCTCGATGCGGCAGCGAACTTGAAAATCGCCATTCGCGCCGTCATCTGCGATTTGAGCACTCCCGCCCACATAGCCCCATTTTTGCCGACCGATAGCGGAATGAAAAAGTGAAAACCGATACCCGCGACTATGCGCCCGAAACGGCGTTTGCCACCGCGAGCGCCGTGCTGCTCGCCCCCCATGCGATCGACGACCGCCGCCTGCAGAACGTATTCGGCAAGATCATGGCGCACCGGGTCGATTACGCCGACCTCTATTTCCAGTACAGCCGCAGCGAGTCGTGGAGCATCGAAGAGGGCATCGTCAAGTCCGGCAGCTTCAACATCGACCAGGGCGTGGGCGTGCGCGCGGTGAGCGGCGAGAAAACTGCATTCGCTTTTTCCGACGACATCAGCCTCGCCGCGCTCGATGCGGCGGCGCTGGCAACACGCGCCATCGCGAATCAGGGCCAGGGTGGCTCGGCGCAGGTGGCGAAACGCAGTTCCGGCCATAATCTGTATCTGCCCCACGATCCGCTGGCGAGCCTCGACGATGCGCAGAAGGTCGCGCTGCTCGAAAAGCTGGAGCGCTATGCGCGCGCGCGCGATCCTCGCGTGACCCAGGTGATGGCGTATCTGGCGGGCGAATACGAAGTCGTGCTGATCGCGCGCAGCGACGGCGTGCTCGCGGCGGACGTGCGGCCGCTGGTGCGGCTTTCGCTGCAGGTCATCGTCGAGCAGGGCGGCCGGCGCGAGCAGGGCAGCGCCGGCGGCGGCGGTCGTCTCGATTACGCCTATTTCAGCGATGCCGTGCTGCGCGACTATGCCGACAAAGCGGTGGACCAGGCGCTGATCAATCTCGAAGCGCGGCCGGCGCCGGCGGGCACCATGAGCGTGGTGCTGGGCCCGGGCTGGCCCGGGGTGCTGTTGCACGAGGCGATCGGTCATGGTCTCGAGGGTGATTTCAACCGCAAGGGCACTTCCGCCTTCAGCGGCCGCATCGGCGAACGGGTCGCCGCGGCCGGAGTCACGGTGGTCGACGACGGCACCCTCGCGCAGCGGCGCGGCTCGCTCAATGTCGATGACGAAGGCAACCCGACGCAGTGCAACGTGCTGATCGAGGACGGCGTGCTGAAGAGCTATCTGCAGGACAGCCTCAACGCGCGGCTGATGGGAGTGGCGCCCACCGGCAACGGCCGCCGCGAATCGTATGCGCACATTCCGATGCCGCGCATGACCAATACCTACATGCTCAACGGCAGCAGCGATCCGCAGGAAATCATCGCCTCGGTCAAGAGCGGACTGTATGCGGTCAATTTCGGCGGCGGCCAGGTCGACATCACCAACGGCAAATTCGTGTTTTCGGCATCCGAAGCCTACCTGATCGAGGACGGCAGGCTTGCTTACCCGGTAAAGGGCGCAACGCTGATCGGCAACGGTCCCGATGCGCTGACGCTGGTGACGATGATCGGCAACGACATGGCGCTCGACCCCGGCGTGGGCACCTGTGGCAAGGAAGGGCAAAGCGTGCCGGTCGGGGTCGGCCAGCCAACGCTGAGAATAGACGGACTGACCGTCGGCGGCACGCTCTGAGTGATCGAGTGACTGTGATTGGGGAATCGAGCGATTCAACGGCTGGCAACCCGATCACCAGATTTCCCTTCGCTGCCGGGATTTCCCGTTCCCGCCCTGCCCCGCGGTATCCTGATATAATGTATTGATTCCCCGACGCTTTGAGCTGACATGCATCACAAGATCGACGATTTGCGCATCAAGGAGATCAAGGAACTCGCGCCACCGGCGCACCTGCTCCGCGAATTTCCGCCCACCGAGGCGGCGGCCCGCACCACTTTCGAGACCCGTCAGGCGATCCACCGCATACTGCACGGTGCCGATGACCGCCTGCTGGTGGTGATGGGGCCGTGCTCGATACACGATGTGAAAGCCGCCAAGGACTATGCCGGCAGGCTCAAGCAGGCCAAGGAGCGCCTTGCCCGGGAGCTGCTGGTGGTGATGCGCGTCTATTTCGAGAAGCCGCGCACCACCGTGGGCTGGAAAGGCCTCATCAACGACCCTTTTCTCGACGGTAGTTTCCGCATCAACGAGGGATTGCGCATCGCGCGCGAGCTGCTGCTCGATCTCAACGAGTCGGGCATGCCGGTGGGCTGCGAATTTCTCGACATGATCACGCCGCAGTACATCGCCGACCTGGTATCGTGGGGCGCGATCGGCGCGCGCACCACCGAAAGCCAGATCCACCGCGAACTTGCTTCGGGTCTGTCGTGCCCGGTCGGGTTCAAGAACGGCACCGACGGCAATATCAAGATCGCGATCGACGCGATACGCGCCGCACAGGCACCGCATCATTTCCTGTCGGTGACCAAAGGCGGGCACTCGGCGATCGTTTCTACCAGCGGCAACGAGGACTGCCACGTGATCCTGCGCGGCGGCAAGTCCCCCAATTACGATGCCGCGAGCGTCGATGCCGCGAGCAGGGAGCTCGCCGCGGCGGGTGTGCCGGCGCGGCTCATGATCGACTTCAGCCACGCCAACAGCAGCAAGGATCCGCAGAAACAGATCGATGTCGGCCACGACGTCGGACGGCAGATCGCCGGCGGCGAGGATCGCATTTTCGGCGTCATGGTGGAAAGCCATATCAAGGCCGGGCGCCAGGATCTGCTTCCCGGCAAGGAGCTCACCTACGGGCAGAGCATCACCGACGGTTGCCTCGGGTGGGAAGACAGTCTTGCGCTGCTCGAGTATCTGGCAGAAGCCGTGCGCGAACGGCGGCTCACCAAGGCCGATAACGGCGAACAATAACGGTGGCGCCTGGCGCGCGACGCGAAGCCGTCCGGTCATGAAGGGGGGAATGGATGACACAGGACGAAACCGCTTGCGAACGGGGCGGCGTGCCCGCTTTCGAGCGGCTCGGCAAGGATGCGGCGGTGAGCGGGTGGATTTTCGGCCTGGCCGGCAAGCCCCCTTTTTTTGCCGAATCCAGCCACGAGGACGTCGCCTATCTGACCGGCTGCACCGAGAGGTATGCCGCGTCCGGCCGGCAGAAGCGATCATCCGCGAAAGCGAAAACGGCGACTTCATGCTGCTGCTGACCAAGCTGATCACCCTCCCGTCGCGGCGGCTGCGCGAAACCAGTGCCAGGCTGTTGCGGTACATGGTAGAGCGATAACGGCCCGCCGGGCTGGTCTCGTCCGCCGCAACGCGCAGTGTCCATGAAGTGCTGTCGATCGGGATATCGGTGGCGGGCCGCTCGGGCTGGCCACGCTTGCGCAGCGGCATCCCCAGGCGCTTTGCAGCGGGCCATCGCTGCCGTCCGCGGGCGGCTCTGGCCCGGCTTCGATCGGGATTTCGCGGCTGTGGGCTTCGTTGCGGTAGGCGGCAGCGAGGGGCGGCGCTGCTCCGTGCTGGCGTGGGGCATGGCGTTGCTGGTGCAAAGCGCGGCCGCGATGGCGGCGGTGACGCTCGCCGACGATCGCGGCCAGGCCGTGGCGCTGGCGATGCCCGCACAGCGCATCGTGACGCTCGCGCCGCATCTGGCCGAAATCGTTTCCGCCGCCGGCGCTGGCGGCAAGCTGGCCGGTGTCGCGCGTTTCAGCGATTTTCCCGAGGCCGCGAGCCGCTTGCCGCAGGTGGGCGACAGCTCACGCGTCGATCTCGAGCGCATCGTTGCGCTCAAGCCCGACCTGATCCTGGCGTGGCAGAGCGGCAACCAGGCAGCGGATATCGCACGCCTCGAGCGGCTGGGTTTCCCGGTGTTCGTGACCGAAGCCGCGCGCCTCGACGACATTCCGCGCCTGCTGCGCGCGGCGGGCGCACTGGCTGGCACGCTTCCCGAAGCGGAGCGGGCAGCTCAAAAATTTATGAATAAAATCAATGCGTTAAAAAATAAATATGACGCTCGTCCGCCGCTGCGCGTGTTCTACGAAGTCTGGCACCGTCCGCTCATCACCGTCAATGGCCGCCATATGATCAGCGACGTGATCCGTTTGTGCGGCGGGCGCAACGTGTTTGCCGATGCAGCGGGCCTCACACCAGTGGTATCGGAAGAAGCGGTGCTGGCGGCGCGGCCCGATGTCGTGGTCGGCGGCGGCTCTGCTGCGCGATTTGCCGCGCAATGGCGCGCGTCGGCGGCGCCAGCGCTGCGCGGTCTGCCGGTGTTTCATATCGACCCCGACATCATGCAGCGCTCGACGCCACGCATCGTCGAAGGCGCTCGGCTGCTCTGCGAGCGTCTGGAAAGCGTCAGAAGAAGCCGCGGGGCGCGGCCCTAGTCAGAAAAACGTGAAACTGCGCGGCTCCCGTTTCCAGCCTATTATGCGGTGGTGTCGATTTTCTGCCCGAGGCGGGGATCGTGCCGGACCGCGGAATGGAGGGCTTCCGCCGGCGCGTTCTGGTCGTCGCTGGCATCGCTGCGGTTGTTTTTGGGCGCGAATTTTCCCTGCCCGCGGCCGGGTTTGCGCCCGCCGAGGCCGTTTTCCATCGATTTGATGCCGCCGATCGAGTCCATGATTTGCTCCGGTACCGGCAATAGCGGCAAAGCCGTTGATTTCTTTAGGCATCGTGGCGGTCGCCGCTGGCGCCGAGCGGACGCCGGAGGTGAGCGGTAGCGGTTGCAATGTCGGGATATGACGGCGCGCGGCGCGCGATCCGCTTGGGCCCGGAGCATCACCTGCGGTTTTTTCCCTGCTGCCACAACACGTCGCTGCCGCCGGCGTGACGGTTGAGCAGCCGGCTGACGACGAACAGCAGGTCGGAGAGGCGGTTCAGATACTGCAGGAGGGGCGCGGCGACCGCTTCGCGCTGCGCGAGTGCCACCAGCCGGCGCTCGGCGCGGCGGCATACGGCGCGTGCCACGTGGGTGAGCGCTGCGGCACGCGAGCCGCCGGGCAGGATGAAATCCGTGAGCGGCGGCAGCGTGGCGTTGAAATCGTCGAGCGCGGCCTCGAGCCGCGCGACATGCGAGGCGGCAAGGACAGGATGGCCCGGCAGACTCAATTCGCCGCCGAGATCGAACAGGTCGTGCTGGACGTCGACGAGACAGGCGCGCACGGCCTCCGGCATGTCCTCCGCGAGCAGCACGCCGAGGTTGCTGTTGAGCTCGTCGACCGCGCCGATGGCCTCGATGCGCGATGCGTCCTTGGCGATGCGCGAGCCATCGGCAAGGCCGGTCGAGCCGTTGTCGCCGGTGCGCGTGTAGATTCGGGTCAGGCGGTTTGCCATGCGCGGGGGGATCCCTGATCGTATCGTCCGATTATAGAGCGGGCAGCGGCAAACCGGGCGGAGGATGGATCGGGCGTTGCGCCATGCCGTTATTGCCGCGGCGAAACGGGCCGCAGCGGACAGGATCGGGCGTCGAAAGCCGGATCGTCTATCCATTGGCAGATCGCTTCCAGCGCGGCATCCTCGGTGCGGAAGAAATGCCGGGCGCCGATTTCCGCATGAAGCCCGGTGTTTTCCATCACCTTGAGCACCTGCAGTTTCAGGCCGCTGAAAACCATGGTGACACCGTTTTCCCGCAGCCGCCGCACCAGGTGGCGCACCATCTCGTCGCCCGAACCGTCGATTTCGTTGATGGCGTCGCCCACGACCAGGATGTGCCTGGCCTTGGGACGACGCGCGGCTTCCCCCAGCAGCACGTCCTCGAAGTATGGCACGTTTGCAAAATACAGGGAGCCATCGAAGCGGATGGCGATGATGTATTCGCTGGTTTCCAGGCCGTGCGCCACGGCGTCGCGCAGCGTGCCGTCGGGATGGCGGCCGAGCACCACCACCCGCGGCCGCATGGTGCGATAGAGGTAGAGCACGATCGCGAGCCCCGCGCCCACCAGGATGCCGATATCGAGGTGTGGCGCGAACCCCAGCGTGGCGATGAAAGTGACGGTGGCGGCGATGCCGTCGTGGCGATGGGCTTTCCAGGCATGTCTGAACGCTTCGAAGTCGATCAGGTTGGCCACCGCCATCATAATGACCGCGGCGAGTGTCGCCTGCGGCAGGTGATGGAGCAGCGGCGTGAACAGCAGCAGCGTCAGCAGCACGATGGCGCCCGTGATCACCGAGGACATCCCGCTGCGGGCGTCGGCATCGAGATTGACCGCGGAACGCGAAAACGAGCCACTGACGGGAAACGACTGGCTCAGGCTGCCGACGATGTTGGCGAGTCCCTGGCCGATCAGCTCCTGATCGGGATCGATACGCTGCCTGGTGCGGGTGGCCATGGCCTTGGCGATCGATACCGCTTCCATGAAACCGACCAGCGTGATCACGAGCGCGGTGGACAGCAGGGTGGCCATCGTATCCAGGCTCAGTGCGGGCAGCGCGATTGCCGGCAGCCCCGAGGGAATGCGGCCGACGACTTCGCCGCCGCCGCTCAACAGCACCTTGCCGTCGCTGATCTTGATGATGCGCCAGTGGTGGCCGTCGGTTTCGGCATTTTCCGGCAACAGCCGGTCGAGATAGAGCCGCGGCGCCTCGCCGTTTTTGCCGGGCACGCGCACGAAAACGAAACGGCGCAGTTCGCGCATCCGCAGGCGGTGTTCACGCTCGACGGTCTTGATTTCGGTCTTGAGGATTTCGACGTCGTAGCTGGCCGCCAGCGTCCGGGGATGGGTGGCGCCCGCCTGCTTTTCCAGTTGATGCAGCTCGGCTGCGCGGGCAGCGAGCTCGGCCTGCAGTTCCCGTGCCCGGGAAGCGGTGGCGAGCGCATACTCGATGGAGTTTCTGGCGGTGACATTCTGGAACTGGGCGATGTCGGCGCTGCTGTTCTGCTCGAAGGTGATGGCCCAGCTCGCCAGGGTGGAGAGGCCGACGACGATGAGCACGCCGGGCCAGCGCGGGCGGTGTTTTTTGAGCAGCAGCATCAGCGCGAGCGCCGCGAGGCCCATCAGCAGGGTCGGGAGATGGGCGTCGCGGAGCTGCTGCAGCACACCCCAGACGTCCATCATGAAATGCTCGGTGCGCGCGGTCGGCACACCCAGTATCTTGTTGATCTGCGACAGCGCAATGATGATTGCTGCCGCGTTGGTGAAGCCGACGATCACCGGATGCGACAGGAAGTTGACGATGGCGCCGAGACGGAATACGCCGATGGCGAGTTCCATCAATCCCACCAGCAGCGCGAGCACGATCGCGAGCGCGATGAACTGTTCGCTTCCCGGCGCGGCAAACTGCGCCAGCGTGGAGCCGGTGAGCAGCGACACCATTGCCACCGGGCCGGTGGCGAGTTGGTGGGACGAACCCCACAGCGCCCCGACCATGACGGGCAGAAACGCGGCGTAAAGGCCGTAATAGGCGGGCAGTCCCGCGAGCTGGGCATAGGCCATCGACTGCGGAACCAGCACCATCGCCACGGTGATTCCGGCCACCAGATCCGCGCGCAGCGCTTGCGGTGTCAGCGGAAACCAGTTGAGGAAAGGGAAGAAGCGTTTCGCAGCGCTCATGTGCTATCCCGGCGCGGGGCGGAGGCATCCATTGCCGGAAACACGAAGTGTCTGCCCCATCGGCCCTGCATCAGGGGGCCGCCACCGTCTTCGGTCGCGGCTCGCCGTTGGGCAGACGCTCGTGGCATTCCTTGAAGATTCTCGTCTTGCAGTACCGGCAGATCTCCGTGTCGAGCTTCGGGTAAATATGCGAAATGGGTCTGGTCCTGACGGCGAAGAAATTTTCCCGTCCCAGGCTTTCGATATAGCCGCCCTGTTCCAGCAGCCTCCGCACTTCGTCTTTCACACGATAAAAATACAGACCGCCGCCGAGCCTGCGTCTGCGCCGTGCTTCCTGCACCAGCATTTCCGCGCCCGGCATGTCGATGAAGTTGATGCCGCTCGCGACGATCAGCACGTGTTTCTGGCGGGGATTGAGTTCGTCGATTTCTTCGAGGTTGCGCTGGATATGGTCAACTGCGCCGAAAAAAATCGAACCGTTGATGCGCAGCATCTTCAGCTGCGGGCAATCGGGCAGTCCGGTGTCCGCCGAATAATGATAGCTGCCTTCGGCGGGATCGGGTTTGACATCGACGATCAGGGGGCGGGAGGTGCGGGTCAGATACAGCGTCAGCGACAGCAGCACGCCGGCGTAGATGGCGAACTCCAGATCGACGAACAGCGCCGAAAAAAACGTGACCAGCATCACCGCGATTTCCCGGCGGCTGGTCCTGAACACCGCCTTGATGTAATGGAAGTCGATGAGGCCGTAGGCGACCATGAACAGGATCGCTGCCATGACTGCGAGCGGCAGATATTGCGCGAGCGGCGCGATGAGCAGCAGGATGGCGATCAGCGCGAGCGCCGAGAACACCGCGGCAAGCGGCGTCTTGGCGCCGGCTTCGTAGTTGAGGCCGCTGCGATTGAAGGAGCCGCTCGATGCATACGCCGAGAAAAAGCTGCCCACGACGTTTGACAGGCCCTGGCCGATGAATTCCTGGTTGCCGTCGATGCGTTGCCCCGACTTGACACCGATCGCGCGTGCGATCGATACCGCCTCGGTGAGCGCAAGGATGGTGACGGCGAGCGCCACCGGCAGCGTTTTCTTGATGCTGTCGGCGGACAGGTCGGGTCGGGAAAGCTCGGGCAGGCTGCCGGGCAGTGCGCCGACCGTCGCAATGTGCGTGACGTCGTGACCGAAGAATGCGCTCAAGGCGGCCGCAATGAGGCTGCCGGCGAGCATGGCGGCGATCATGTAGGGGAATTTCGGACAATATTTGCGGCACAGCACGCCCGAGAGCAGCGTTACCGCACCGACAGCCGTGACATAGGGATTGGCGCTGCCGATCCTGGCGAAGAAATGGATCCAGGTGTCGGTGAACGACGCGCCGTGCGGAATGTCGATGCCGAAAAAATTTTTGAGTTGCGCCGCGAAAATCAGGCAGGCCGCGCCGGCGGTGAAGCTCACCACCACGGTATGGGAAATGAAGTTGACGAGCGCTCCCATGCGCGCTACGCCCATTGCCAGCTGCAACACGCCGGTGAGAAAAGTGAGCGTGAGCACGAGCCGGATGTATTCCGGAGTGCCGGGCTCGGCGAGCGGGCTCATGCTGGCGAAAACGAAAATCGAGATGACG
>JBKBXX010000026.1:0-24084 GCA_046313915.1 Burkholderiales bacterium
GCGCCGGCGCATCCCGCTCTGCGCGTACCGGCCGGTACGATAGCGACGAACGTGACACCTCGAGTAGCTCGCAGGCGCGCCGCTGCGACAGGCCGCGCTCACGCGCGTAGGCCACCTGCTCGCGGCGCACCTGCGAGCTTACCACCTTCGCTTGTTGATCTCCTTGAGTGTATCGATCTCAAGATCCCGCTCGGCCGCACCGGCGGTCGGGACGATCTCAAGGGCATCGCAGTACTGCTCGCTTCCGACGCCTCGAACTTCATCACCGGCGCGATCATCCCGGTTGATGGCGGCACGGTGGCGTGGTAAAAATTAAATATAAACAATTATTTACTTAAACAGAACGGAGGCTTCCGCGTGCCCGCCCGCGGCGCGCGAGCGGCGGGACGGACCGGCAGCCGGGGGGCGATGCCGTTCTCACATCAATGCCTTGCGGATCAGGTTGAGTCCGATCAGGAACAGCACCGCCGCCAGCGCCTTGCGGAACAGACCTTCGTCGATGCGGTGCCGCAACCGGGTGCCGAGCACCACCCCCAGCGAGGAGGGGACGAGGGCGAACAGCGACGCCGCCAAGTCGGTGCCGCTCACCAGCTCGTATCGCGTCATCGCCGCGGCAAGCACCACCGTCGCCCACACGTTGGCGAGCGATATCGCGGCGACGAACGATTCCTTGCCGAGTTTGAGACCCGCCAGATACATCGCGTAGACCGGCCCGAACAGCATCGAGAGCCCTCCCACCAGCCCCGCGATCGCGCCGGCGAATGGCGCCGCCCAGCGTTCGGCCCGCGGCGCCACGGCGAACACCAGCTGCCGGCTGAGGAGGGAGGCGAAAAGAGTCACTATCGCTCCCAGAATCAGGTTCAGCAGCCTGATGTCGAAGGTGGCGAGCGCCCTCACGCTGGTGGCGACGCCGACGACGATGCCGGCCAGCAGCGGCCAGAAGCGTCTGGCCGAGGCCACGAAGCGGCCGCCGTGAAAACTTTGCCATACGCTGGTCACGAACGACGACAGGATGAGCAGCGCGATCGCCTTGTGAAGCGGCACGAAGCTTGCCATGACCGGCAGCGCGACCAGCGGCAGACCGATGCCGACCACGCCTTTGACCAGGCCGCCGGCGATCATGGCGGCGGCACACGCGGCGAGCACCGGCGCGCCGAAATCGAGCACGCTGGTCATCGGATGGCGCGTTCGCAGGCGGGGTCGACGGACGTTTCCGGCATGGCGGTTTTTCTCGGCGATGAGCGAAATGTCATTCTACCCGCAGCGATTGCGATTCATCACGCAGCGGCGGCACGTTTCTACCACATCGTGGACTGCGCGCGGCGCGCAAGCCGCGAAAGGCGTTCGTCATCATGCGGGTGCGCGGCGCTTCCGAAATTGACAGCGAGGGGGAGCGACTTGTATAGTCCGGCCGTTTCCGCCAGCGGCCACATTTTTTCGTTTTTCCCAGGACCGCGTGCATTCCGGAAAGACACCCGGCCATTCAAGTTACGGAGAAAATCCATGTCCCGACTCACACTCAAACAGGCCAACATCATCATCGACAAGGCGTTCGAAAAAGCGCGCGAGATGAAAGTGAAACCGCTGGCGGTGGTGGTGCTCGACGACTCGGGCAACATCGTTTCCGCGCAGCGTCAGGACAACGCGAGCATGTTCCGCATCGACGTCGGCCTGGGCAAGGCGTGGGCGGCGGTGGCGATGGGTTGTGCGAGCCGCGCGCTCGCCAAGCGCGCCAAGGACAACCCCAGTTTCATGATCACGCTGGCGGCGACGGCGAAGGGAAAATTCCTGCCGCAGCCGGGCGCGGTGCTGATCAGGAACGCGCAGGGCGAGATCCTCGGCGCAGCTGGCGCGAGCGGCGGCACGGGCGACGAGGACGAAGCGTGCTGCGCTTTTGGCGTCGAGCAGGCCGGGCTCAAGCCGGACGCGTCGGCGTGAAAAGCGGTGAGCAGTGAGTAGGCAGGGGGTGGTGAATGGCGGGAGCGGAACCGGCATCGTCGGCCGCGCGCTTTGCGTTTCGCAGGTCTTGATCACACAGAGGATGGAATCATGAGCACGGCCGAGAAAATCACGCAGCAAACCCGGACCGCGGGCGCCGTCAAAGGCGGCAACGGCAAATACATTTTCCCGCTGTGGGAAATGGAAAAAATCGACGCCGGCACCGGCTACTCGACCGCGCACGGCCCCGTGATCGAAGGCGAGCGCATCCAGTGCGGCCTGATCACCAAGAAGCGTGGCACCGGCGCGCGCCCGCATCTGCATCCCAACGAGCAGTGGAATTACATCGTCAAGGGCACGCTGCGCGTGAAAATCGGCGATGAACCCGAGCAGTTGTGCGGGCCGGGGACGCTGCTGTATTTTCCGGCCAACATCATCCATTCCACGGTGGCAACACCCGACGAGGACGTGGTGTTCTTCACGGTGAAAGACATGTCGCACGGCATCATCGGCAAGGCTGCCGACGGTTCGATGGCGGGCGGCCACTACGATCCCGGCTTCGGTCCGGAAAGCGGTGGCAGGTGAAGAGCAGAAGGTGAGGGGTTGCCTGTTCCCCGTTACCGGGCAGGGCGAGAGGGATCGCGCATTTACCTTTCAGGCGCCGTTTTCCCGGAGCGACTGACAGCCGGCGACAGACATGCCCACCTATCTTCCCGCGGCTCCGGGCATGCCCCTTGCCGAAGTCGACACGCCGTGCCTGATTCTCGATCTCGATGCTTTCGAGCGCAACCTCGTGCGCCTCAACGAATCGCTCGCGGGCCGCGGTATCGCGGTGCGGCCACACGCCAAAAGCCATAAATGCCCCGAAATCGCGCTGCGTCAGATCACGCTCGGCGCGGTCGGCGTGTGCTGCCAGAAAGTGAGCGAAGCCGAGGCGCTGGTGGACGGCGGCGTGAAGGACGTGCTGATTGCCAACGAAATCGTGGGCGCGCCCAAATTGCAGCGGCTCGCCGCGCTTGCCCAACGCGCGCAGGTCGCGGTGTGCGCGGATGACGCGGCGAACGTCGTGGCGCTCGACGCCGCCGCGCGTGAGGCGGGCGTCAGGCTCGATGTGCTGGTCGAAATCAACGTCGGCGCCAACCGCTGCGGTGTCGAGCCGGGAGCGCCGGCGCTCGCGCTGGCGCGGCAGATCGCTGCGCGCAGCCACCTGCGTTTTGCCGGTTTGCAGGCGTATCAGGGCTCGGCGCAGCATTTGCGCAAAGTCGAAGAGCGGCGCGCCGCCATCGAGGCCGCGGTCGCGCATGTCAGGCGCACACTCGCCCTGCTCAATGAGGCGGGCATGCCCTGCCCCAAAGTGACGGGCGCCGGCACCGGCACTTATGCATTCGAGGCGGCGAGCGCGGTCTACACCGAGCTGCAGCCCGGCTCCTATGTTTTCATGGACGCCGACTACGCGCAAAACGAGTGGACCGAGAGCGGCATCCCGCGCTTCGAGCACAGCCTGTTCGTGTGGACCACGGTGATGAGCCGGGCGCGCCCCGGATTTGCCGTGGTCGACGCCGGGCTCAAGGCTTCGAGCGTCGATTCTGGCATGCCGCGGGTGGCCGGTGCGCCGCGCGTGGAATACGTGAAGGCCTCCGACGAGCACGGCGTGCTGAAACTGAACGGCGCGCCCGGCTACGCGTTGGGCGACAAGCTCAAGCTGATTCCCGGACACTGCGACCCGACGGTCAATCTCTACGACCATTACGTGTGCGTGCGCAACGATCGCGTCGAAGCGCTGTGGCCGATCACGGCGCGCGGCGCGGTGTGGTGAATGGGTGCGGAGCGATGCGTAATGAGTTCGTTGTAGTATTTGCCCGTCGCTCATGACTCATCACCGAACAGGATTTTCATATGGCTGAGATCAGAAAAATCGCTTTCATCGGCGTCGGCAACATGGGCAATCCCATGGCCGGGCATCTCGTCAAGGCCGGGTTCGAGGTCACGGTGTTCGACATCCGCTCCGAAACCATGCGGGCCTTTGTCGCGCAGCACGGCGGCAAGACCGCGGCTTCCCCTGCCGAAGCCGCGCGCGGCGCCGACGCCGTGATCACCATGCTGCCGAACGACAAGGTGGTGCGCGAAGCGATCCTCGGCAAGGGCGGCGAGGGCGCGGCGGCCGGGCTTGCCGGGGATGCGGTGGTGATCGACATGAGCACTTCCGATCCCGTCGCCACGCGCGCACTGGCCGAAGCGCTCGGGCCGCGCGGCATCGCGGTGCTCGATGCGCCGGTGATGGGCGGTGTGGTCTTCGCGAAGAACGCGACGCTCGACATCATGGCCGGCGGCGAGGCGGCCGCGCTCGAACGCTGCCGTCCCCTGTTCAAGGCGATGGGCCGGAGCCTCGTTCATTGCGGTGGCGTGGGCACGGCGCACGCCTTGAA
The DNA here is from genome assembly GCA_046313915.1 of Burkholderiales bacterium. GTDB lineage: Bacteria > Pseudomonadota > Gammaproteobacteria > Burkholderiales > SG8-41 > CAKKQX01. The sequence continues at coordinate 4,365 of JBKBXX010000026.1, forward strand.
GGCGCTCGCCAACTACATCAATGCCTGCGCGCTGATCAACGTCATCGAAGCTCTGACCATCGGCAAGCGTTTCGGGCTCGATGCCGGACTGATGGCGAGGACGCTGATTCCGCTGTGCGCGGGGCGCAATCACCCGATCGAAAAGAAAGTGATTCCGCACATCCTGACGCGCCAGTACGGCACCGGCATGGCGATGGGCTTCATCGCCAAGGACGTGAAAATCGCCATCGACACCGCGCACGCCATCGGCGCTGCGGCGCCGCTGGGCGAGAAAGTGTCCGAGTTGTGGTCGGCGGCGGTCGAGCAGTTCGGTTTCGAGCTCGACCAGACGCAGATCGTGCGCTACTGGGAACAGGCGAGCGGGGTGTCGCTCATCGATTGAGCGGCGCGCCTGCCGTGTCGGCAGCCACAGAAAACGGAAGCAAAAACAGGAGCAGGCATGAACAGCATTTTGCCGCGGCTCGCGGCGATCATTTTCATTGTGGGGGAGGAATCATGGGTAGTCCGGCAACTGCGCAAAACAGGCTCGTTTTCGGCACGGCGACGCCCGGCGGCGGCTTTCCCGCCTACGGCTGGCCGTATGCGGAAGTGCTCAACGCCGCGGACCCGCTGCTCGGCATCGAGCCGATCAATACCAAGGGCAGCAACGAGAACGTAATGCTGCTCGATCAGGGCAGGATCGACCTCGGGCTGGTCACCGGAGAGGTGACCTACGAAGCGGTCAACGGGCTGGCCGGCCGCGCCCGGGCCGACAACATCCGCATCATTAATGCCACCTACTCTCAGGCCGGCGTGTTCATGGTGCGCGCCGACAGCCCCTATCGCACCATCGGCGATCTCAAGGGCCAGACCATCGTGTGGGGCGCGGCGAGTTCGGGTTTCGTGGTGCTGGCGCGCTATGTGATGGACGGCCTCGGGCTCGATCTGGAGAAGGATTTCAAGGCGGTGTTTCTGGAAAAAGCCGGCGACGGTCCGCCGATGGTGCTCGACGGGCGCGCTGCGGCGATGTGGGGCGGTGGCGTCGGCTGGCCGCCTTTCATGGCGATCGCCCAAGGGCCGGCGGGCGCGCGCTTCATCGGGCCCGGCGCCGCGGAAATCCGGCTCATCCAGGCGAAGCACGCTTTTCTCAAGAATACCGTGATGCCGGCGGGCAGCTATCCGGGACAGGATGCGGCAGTGGATTCGGTGGGCTCATGGCCTTTCGTGCTGGCGCGCGCTTCGCTGCCCGATGACGTGGCTTATCGGCTGGCCAGGGCCTTGCATCAGAGCGAGGCGAAATTCGGTGCGCGACTGGAGCAGGCGCGCGAATCGACGCTCGCCAACACGCTTGCCGCCGCGCCGCGCCGCGATCTGATCCATCCCGGTGTGCTCCAGTACATGCGCGAAGCCGGACTGCTGAAGTAGCGACGGCGCAGCGCGAAAAACGAACCACCAGCAAAAAGCGCGCCGGCGGGCGCGCTTTTTGTTGCGCTGCGGATTTCAGAGCGTAGCGGCCTTGTGCCGGGTGATTCCCGGCATGTCGAAACCGAGCTTCTGCAGATCCTCGACGAGCTTGGCCGCCTGCGCCTTGGTGAGTTCCACCAGCGGCGGACGCACCGTCACCCAGCGCGGATCACGGGTATAGTGCGCGACCACCTGCTTCAGCGCCGCGATCATCACGTACTGGCCGACGGTGTTGCGCACCACATCGAGCGCTTTCTGCTGCGCTTCGGCATCGGCGTTCTGCCATTCGCGATAGAGCCTGTCGATGGCCGCGGGATTGACGTTGGCGGTGGCCGAGATGCAGCCCGCGCCGCCGTTTCTCATGTTGGCGAGCAGGAACGATTCGCTGCCGGCGAAGACATCGAAGCCCTGTTTGGCGAACGCATCGAGGAAGGTCTTGGTGTTGTTCCAGTCGCCCGAACTGTCCTTCATGCCGGCGATGGACTTGGGATAGGCCTTCAGCAGGCGCTCGACCAGCTTGGGCGTGATGCCGACCACCGCGACTGGCGGGATGTGATAGAGATAGATCCGCAGTCTGGCATCGCCGACGCGTTCTATGATTTCGGCGAAATTGCGGTAGAGCCCTTCCTCGGACACGCCTTTGTAATAGAAAGGCGGCAGCATCAGCACCCCGGCGCAGCCCGCTTTCACCGCGTGTTCGGTGAGCCGCACCGAATCGGTGATCGCGCAACAGCCGGTGCCCGGCATCAGGCGCGCAGGATCGACGTCGGCGGCGAGCAGCGCATCGAGCAGTGCGATGCGCTCGTTGACCGACATGGAATTGGCTTCGCTGTTGGTGCCGAATACCGCCAGTCCGCAGTTTTGCGAAAGCAGCCATTTGCAGTGGGCGATGAAGCGCTGGGGATCGGGGCTGAGATCGGCGTTGAAAGGCGTGACGACGGGCGCAAGCACGCCCCTGATGCGTTTGGGTCCGGTCATGAAATTCCTCCTCGCGAAACGGGCTGTGAGGGCATTCGGATGGGTGAAACGTACTGTGGTTGGTCGTGGAATTTACGGCGCATCAGAATAACACAACGCCATGGCAATCCCAAGACGGCGGGCTTACAATTCCGGGGTGATGAGAACGGGAGGAATCATGCGGAAATACGGCAGCCGCGCATTGCGCGCGCTTTGCGTCGGGACATTGCTCGCGGCGGCATCGGGCGTTGCGGCCCAGCCCTACCCCACCAAAGCGGTGCGTTTCGTCATTGCGTTTTCGCCGGGCGGTCCGAGCGACATTCTCACCCGTCTCGTCGGCAGCAAGCTCGCGGAAGCGCTGGGCCAGCCGTTCGTGTTCGAGAACCGGCCCGGCGCGGGCGGCAACGTCGCTGGCGAGTACGTCGCCAAAGCGCCACCCGACGGTTATACGCTGCTGATGGGCAACAACAGCATCCTTGCGACCAACGCCAGTCTCTACAAGAGGATGAATTTCGACCCGGTGAAGGATCTGGCGCCGGTGGTGCTGATCGCCTCCCAGCCCAATATCCTGGTGGTGCATCCCTCGCTGCCGGTGAAATCGGTGAAAGAGCTGGTCGCGTTTCTGAAAGCGCGGCCGGGGCAGGTCAACTACGCCTCGTCGGGCAGCGGCGCGGCAGCGCATCTGGCGGCGGAACTGTTCAAGAGCATGGCGGGAGTCGAGATGGTCCACATTCCGTACAAAGGCGCGGGCCCGGCGCTGATCGACATGCTCACCGGACAATGCCAGGTGATGTTCGCCACTGCGCTTTCGGTACAGCCGCATCTGAAATCGGGGCGCTTGCGGCCGCTTGCGGTGACCACCGCCAGACGCTCGCCGACTTTTCCGGAATTGCCGACGGTGGCCGAAGCCGGCGTCAAAGGGTTCGAGGCGACCACCTGGCACGGCGTGGTGGTGACCGCGGGCACCCCCCAGGCGGTGATCGACAAGCTCAATGCCGAGATCAACAAGATCCTGCGGATGCCCGACGTGCGCGAGCGGCTTGCCAGCCAGGGCGCCGAAATCATCGGCGGCACGCCGCGCGAATTTGCCGCCTACATCCAGGCCGAGATCCCCAAGTGGGCGAAAGTGATCAGGGACTCGGGCGCGACGGCGGATTGAGTCGGAGACAGGCATGAAACTGCGGATAATTGCCGATCGATCCCTCGATGACGACACTGAAAATACTGAGCGCCGGCGCGGTCAAGCGCGGCGTGACACAAATCGCTGACGAATTCGCACGCGCGGCCGGCAACAAGGTCGAATGTGAATTCGTTGCGGTGCCGGAACTGCGCCAGCGCGTGCTGGCGGGCGAGAATGCCGACGTCTACGTCGCGACGCCGGCCGTGATGGACGATTTCGCGGCGCGCGGCAGGATATTTCCCGACAGCCGCGGTTTCGTCGGCCGCTCCCGCATGGGAGTCGTGGTCCACGCCGAGGCGGCGATGCCCGCCATCGGCGACACGCCTTCGTTCATCGAGGTGCTGCGCCATGCGGGCGCAGTGGTGTACAACGAGGCTTCCAGCGGGTTGTACGCGGCGAAGCTGATCGGCGAGCTCGAGCTCGTGCGGGAACTCGCTTCGCGCATCGTGGTGGTCAAGGGCGGCGCGGCAGTCATGGAATACGTCGCCGCCCGTCCTGGTGCAGTGGGGCTTGCGCAAATTTCCGAAGTCATGGTGCTGATCGATCGCGGTTGCGCGGTGAAGCTCGCCGCGCCACTGCCCGACGCGGTCCAGAACTTCACGAGCTATGACGCCGCCGCGGCCACGGCGGGCCGGGCACCGCACATCGCGCGCCGACTGGCGCGCGCGCTTGCCTCGGCGGAAGCCCGAAAAACCTTCGCCGCGACCGGCATCGATCGATAGAATACGCGGCACGGGGATTTCCCGTTCCAAGGAGCGATCACATGATTCGTCGAGTAATGGGCGTGCTCGCCCTGTCGTTTGCCGTTTCCGGCGCGTTCGCCGCCGAAATCACCGTGCTGAGCGGCGGCGCCGTCGAGCCGGGTCTGAAAGCGGCCGTGGCGGCTTTCGAAAAACAGTCCGGCCACCGGGTCAGCGTCACTTTCAACACCACGCCGCAGATGCGCAAGCGCGTCGCCGCCGGCGACATCTTCGACGTGATCATCGCGCCGCCCGCGGCGATCAGGGAATTCGCGGCGGCCGGCAAGGTGGACGCCGGCGGTGTCGATATCGGCCGCGTCGGATCCGGCGTTGCGGTGCGTCCCGGTGCGCCGCTGCCGGCGATCGCAACGGCGGAGGACATCAAAAAGACCGTGCTCGAAGCCGAATCGGTGGTGTTCAACCGCGCTTCGACCGGCATTTATTTCGAAAATCTGCTCAAGAAAATGGGCGTGTGGGAACAGGTCGCGCCGAAGGCCGTGCGCTACGACACCGGCGCCGAAGTCATGCGGCACACGCTGAAAGGCAAGGGCAGGGAAGTCGCTTTCGGTCCGATCACCGAAATTCTGCTCGAAAAGGAGCACGGCCTGGTGTTCGTCGGGCCGCTGCCGCCGGAAGTGCAGAACTACACTTCGTACACCGCGGTGACGATGAGCGCCGGGGCGCAGAAAGACGCGGCGCAGGCGCTGGTCAAGTTTCTCGGCGGCCCCGGCAAGCCGCTGTTCGTGGCGGCGGGAATCGAATAGCCCGTGCCGCAGCGGGCTCGATTCGCCGCAGGGCGGCCGCGGTTTGTCGTTGCGCGCCGCTGCGGCGACAGGCTGCCGGGGGAGGGGCCGGCATCGGGAAGCGGCACCTGCCGGGAGTGCGGCAGATGCCTAGCGCTCGAATTCCAGGATGTCGAAGCCGGTGTAGCGGTCGACGAGGTAAATGAGGCCGCGTTCGTCGACATCGACGTCGTTGGTCTGCGGCGCGACTTTGCCCGCCGCGGGTTCGGGGATGAAATGGCCGACTTCCTGCGGCGCGGCGGGGTCGGCGATGTCGACGATGCGTAAGCCCCCTGCGAACCACGCACAATAGACGAGGGTGTCGCCGCCTTTCCAGTGTTCCTGAAACTGGTGGGCGCCGAAGCGTCCGGGCGCGGCACGGCTCCACGGCGAATCGAGCTCGCTGACCTCGAAAATCGCAAGTGGTTGAATTGATTCAATATTTGTAATATCGAAGGTCCACAGCGAGCCGTGCGGGCGGCCGCGGCGGCGTGCCATTTCCTCGGCGCTGTGGGCGTGGTCCTCCTCGTCGATGGCGATCGCGATCTGCCTGCCGCCCACGGGGCGGGGCAAGCCCATGAAAGTGTGCGAAGGCTCGGGGAAAGGCGGGTGATAGTTGTAGGCGCCGATGGTTTTTGGTTTGCGGATGTCGGAGACGTCGATCACGCGCACGCCGCCGTGCCAGCAGCCCGCGAACAGGCGCTCGCCCCTGCGCAGCGTGTGGTGCAGGCGGTGCTGGCGTCCCGGCCAGCTGGGCTTTTCGCCGCCGGCGAGGTGCTGGCCTTCGATCCACCACAGCGACACCTGCTCGGGTTTCGCCGGATTGCGGATGTCGTAGATCACCAGGATGTTGCCGATATAGCCCGGCCACTCGGTCGAGATATAAGCGTAGCTCTCGTCCATGTCGAAGCGGTGCACGCCGATGCCGTGGGTTTTCTGGAAATGGATCAGCCGCGGTTTGCTTTTGTCCGAGACGTCGTAGATCCTGAAGCCGCCCTGGGTGTAGGGATTGCGCTCGGCTTCTTCCACCGCGGGGATGTCCGAGGCTTTCACGCCCAGCTTTTCCGCGAGCTCGGCGTGGCCGGGATCGCGTCCGAGCGCTTCGCGCAATTGCGCGCGCAGCCTGGGCAGCTCGTCGGCCTTGCGGCCGATCGCGGTCATGTTGCGTTCGCTGTTGACGATCATGAGGTCGCCGACGACGCGCGCCTTGTGGCTGTGTGAAGTCGGATCGTCGAGGAAAATCTGCGACACGACGCGCGGGTTTCGGGGGTCGGACACGTCGAGGATGGAGGTGCCGAGCCGCTCCCGGTTCGGAATGTGGCCGATGTAGGCGTAGTCGCCCGCGACATAGACCTGGCCGGCGCCGGGCAGCTCGAGGCGCGCGAGGCGTTTGACGTTGCGCGCGAGCGGCGCGCTGCCGGATGTTCCGTCCATGGCGTTTCCTCGCAATGAGTGGTGACGGCCCATATTTTAGCCGAGCGCAGCTTGCGCCGCGCGCGCCGGGCGGCTTGCGGCCGCGGGATTTTGGGATATGCTTTGCATACACCGACAAACGCAGGGTGTGTCCGGGAGGAGGCGATATGGGCGCTGCCGTGAGATTCCGCGTGTGGTTCGTCGTGTTGTTCTTGGCCGGCCCGCTGTGGGCGCAGGACTATCCGCACAAGCCGCTGCGCATGGTCGCGCCTTTCGCGCCCGGCGGCGCGACCGACACGCTGGCGCGCATCGTCGGCCAGAAGCTGCACGAACGTTTCGGCCAGCCGGTGGTGGTCGACAATCGCGCCGGCGCCGGCGGCAACATCGGCGCCGATCTCGTCGCCAAGGCTGCGCCCGACGGCTATACGCTGCTCTTGGGCGGCGTGCCGCACGCCATCGCGGTGACGCTCTACGCCAAGCTGCCATACGATTTGCAGAAAGATCTCGCGGCGGTCGCCGAAATCGCCACTTTCCCGAGCATGATCGTGCTGCACCCTGCGCTGCCGGCGAAATCGGTGAAAGAGCTGATCGCGTTGGCGAAGGCACGGCCCGGAGAACTCAATTTCGGCTCGGCTGGCAACGGTTCGCCCAATCACCTCGCGCTGGAACTGTTCAAGACCATGGCGGACGTGAGCATGGTGCACGTCCCGTACAAGGGAACCGGCCAGGTGATCGGCGATCTGCTCGCCGGTCAGGTGCAGCTCGCTTCCATGGGTTTCCCGACCGCGACGCCGCACGTCAAGTCGGGCAGGCTGCGTGCCATCGCCGTCACCGGCGCTGCGCGCTCGCCGCTGCTGCCCGACGTTCCGACGGTGAGCGAAGAGGGGCTGCCGGGATTCGATGTCACTTCCTGGTACGGCGTGTTCGCGCCGGCGGCGACACCGCAAGACATCGTGGCGAAGCTCAACGCCGAAATCGGCCAGGTGATGGCCAACGCGGAAGTCAGGCAGCGTCTGGCGGCGATGGGCGCCGAGCCCGCAGCGAAAACGCCGGCGGCATTCGCGGCCTACGTGCGCGAGGAAATCGCGAAATGGGCCAAGGTGGTCAGGGAGTCGGGCGCGAAAATCGACTGACTCCGCGCCCGCCGATTTTCAGTCTTTGTCGAGCCCGGCGAGTTTCCTGAAGTTCGGTTCGGCATGCGGCAGCGGCGGCAGCGCCCAGGTGCCGGTGCCCACCGGCCGGATGTCGCGGTCGACCGGCACTTCCACCAGATAAGGCCGGTTGGCGTTGAGCGCAGTTTCGAGCGCACCTTCGAGATCGGCCGCGCGGTCGACGCGCGCGGCCTCGACGCCGAATGCGCGCGCGAGCATCACGAAATCGGGGTTGTAGAGTTCGCCGGTCCGGTTTTTCCTGAAGCTCGTCGCCAGTTCCTGGCCGAACACGCCGAGCTGCATGTCGCGGATCGAGCAATAGCCGTAGTTGTTCCACACTACCCACACCGCGGGAATGTCGTATTCCACGGCGGTGGCGAGGATGTGCGGCGTCATCAGGAACGAGCCGTCGCCGACCACCGCGATCGCCGGGCTTTCGGGCTGGGCGAGCTTGGCGCCGAGGATGCCACAGGTGGCGAAACCCATGGAGGCAAAGCCCCACGACTGCAGCAGATGGCGCGGCCGCCGCGCTTTCCACAGCTGCACCACCCAGTTGTGATGCACGCCGACGTCGGTTGCGAAAATGGCGTTCTCGGGCACCACGCGCGACAGGCCATGCAGCAGGCGCTCGGGGCGCAATGGCGACGGGTCGGCCGCGGCGAACGGCCGCTGGTAATCATCCCACACCTTGCGGCAGTCGCGCAGCCTGCTTTCCCAGGCGTCATAGGTCTTGGGCGCCTTCAGCTTTTCCTGCGCGCGCCGCACCAGCACCTCGAGGCTCGCGCGCACGTCGCCGAGGATGCCGAGATGCACAGGGTAGTTACGCCCGATTTCGGCAGGATCGTTGTCGATCTGGATCAGGCGCGTCGGCGGAATGGTGAGCGTATAACCGCTGATCCAGGCGCTGGTGGTGCGGTCGTCGAAGCTGCAGCCGAGCGCGAGCAGGACGTCGGCATTGCGTGCGGCTTCGTTGGCGGCGTACGGGCCATTGCGTCCGATGGGACCAAAAGCGAGCTCGTGGGTCTCGTCGAGCGCGCCTTTGCCGTTGGGGCTGGTGACCACCGGAATGCGCACGCGCTTGAGCAACTCGAGCAGCGCTGCGCTCGCTTCGCCGATCAGCATGCCTTGGCCGGCAAGAATCACCGGGCGCTGTGCGGCGAGCAGCAGTTCGAGCGTCTGATCGAGCGCGGCGAGATCGCCGGGCGGCCGCTGTCTCACCGCCGGATCGGGATCGGGCACTTCGACTTCGGCGCTTTCCTGGAACACGTTGAGCGGCACGTCGATGTTCACCGGGCCGGGCCGGCCGGTGCGCAGCAAGCCGAACGCCTGCTTCATGGCGAGCGGCAGCATTTCGACGCGCGTGGGCTGGAAGCTTTTCTTGACGAGCGGCCGGATCACCGAAGGGAAATCGCCCTGGAAATAGCGGCCGGTTTCCTGGAAAGGCATGCGGTTGAACTGGGTGGTGGGCACGTTGCCGGTGATGGCGAGAAAGGCCGACGAATCCATCATCGCCCCGGCAAGCGCGACCGGCAGGTTGCACGAGCCCGGTCCGCACGAGGTGTAGGTCGCGACCGGCTGGTGGCGCACCTTGTAGTAGGCGTCGGCCATGTAGCCCGCGGCCTGCTCGTGATGCACCGAAACAGTCCTGATGCGGTCGGCGGCGCTGCACGCGGCGTCGAGAAAACCGATATTGCCATGGCCGCACACGCCGAACAGATAGGGCACTTTCTCCCTGATCAGGTACTCGACGATGATTTCGGCGCCCTTGAGGGTCCTGCGTGGCGGTTTGCCGGCGCTGGCGGAGGGGGGGGTGGGAGCGGCGTCTGCGGTATCCATGAGGGTTGCCTTTGCCTCTCGAGGGAAACGGGTTCCGGCTTCAGGGCGATTCTAGGAGCTGCCCGGCATCGAATCAAGAACGACATCATGCAACGGGCCGGAAACGCGCTTTCCGCCGGTGGTTGCGGCTTTTTCCGTGCAGTTTGATTTTTGCATGCGGGCCATTTACGATGGTCATACGCACACCCGGCGGCAGCCGATGGGGCGATCGACGCCTGCCGAGTCTTGTCGGTTTCCGACGGGCGGTTGTGAGACCGGGGAAAACCGGGACTTCCTGAAACCATCGGATGCGCGGTTCCGAAGCGGTTCGTCACGCAGGCATTTCATCATCATGATCCTTTCGAGCGGTTGCTTGGCGTCCGGGCATTGGAGGAGAATTGCCGGCCATCACCTCGAATCCCGTGTTCACGAAATACGGTGTGGAGCGGATCTGGCAGACAGAGGCGGGGCAGGCGCCGTGGCGCGTTGCGGAGCGGGTTTGAATGGAAGGATGACGATATGTCGAAGAAGGTCGCGCTGATAACGGGAGTGACGGGCCAGGACGGCGCGTATCTTGCCGAGTTTCTGCTGGACAAGGGGTATCTGGTTCACGGCATCAAGCGGCGGACCTCGCTTTTCAACACCGACCGGATCGATCACCTTTATCAGGACCTGCACGAGAAGGACGTGCGGTTCCGCCTGCATCATGGCGATCTCACCGATGCGAGTAGCCTGATCCACATCATCGGCAAAGTGCGGCCGGACGAAATTTACAACCTGGCGGCCCAGTCCCACGTGGCGGTTTCGTTCGAGGAGCCGGAATATACCGCGAATTCGGATGCGCTGGGCGCGTTGCGGATACTGGAGGCAATCCGCATACTGGGACTGGAAAAAAAGACGCGTTTCTACCAGGCTTCGACCTCGGAACTCTACGGGCTGGTGCAGGAAACCCCGCAGCGGGAAAGCACGCCGTTTCATCCGCGCTCGCCTTACGGCGTGGCCAAGCTTTATGCCTACTGGATCACCGTGAACTACCGCGAGGCTTACGGGATGTATGCCTGCAACGGGATATTGTTCAATCACGAATCGCCCATTCGCGGCGAGACTTTCGTCACTCGCAAGATCACGCGGGCGCTGGCGCGGATCAAACTCGGCATGCAGGAGTGTCTGTATCTGGGCAATCTCAACGCCAAGCGCGACTGGGGGCACGCGAAAGACTTCATCGAGGCACAGTGGCTGATGTTGCAGCAGGACAAGCCCGAAGATTTCGTGATCGCGACGGGCGAGCAGCACAGCGTGCGCGAGTTCGTCGAGGCGGCTGCGGCGGAACTGGGAATGTCGGTTCGCTGGCAGGGAAGCGGGGCGAACGAAAAGGGTTACGATGCGAACGGGCGCTGCATCGTGCAGATCGATCCGCGCTATTTCAGACCCGCGGAGGTCGACACCTTGCTGGGCGATGCCAGCAAGGCGCGACAGAAACTGGGCTGGGCGCCCAGGATCGGCTTTCGCCAGCTCGTCGCCGAAATGGCGCGCGAAGATCTCAAGGAAGCCGAACGCGACGCACTGGTAAAACACCATGGTTTCAAAAGTTATAATCGGCACGAATGAGCAGGAGCGCCGGACAAGGAATGACTGGGGATGATTGCCGATGCGGCAGAACGCATTGATTTACGTGGCGGGCCACCGCGGTCTGGCGGGTTCGGCCCTCGTGAGATGCCTGAAACGGAAAGGCCATGACCGTATCCTCACCCGCCCCCACGCGGAGCTCGATCTGACCGAACAGGCGGCGGTGATGCGGTTCTTCGAGCAGGAGCGGCCGGAATATGTCTTTCTCGCGGCAGCCAAGGTCGGCGGCATCCATGCCAACCACGCCTTCCCCGGCGATTTCATCTATCAGAATCTCGCCATACAGATCAATGTCATCGAGGCTGCGCGCCGCAGCGGGGTCAAGCGCTTGCTGTTTCTCGGTTCTTCGTGCATTTATCCGCGCGACTGCCCGCAGCCGATGAAGGAAGAGTATCTGCTCACCGGTCCGCTGGAAGCCACGAACCGGGCTTATGCCGTTGCCAAGATCGGCGGTATCGAGATGTGCGGGTCGTACAACCGCCAGTACGGCACGAAGTTCCTGGCGGCGATGCCGACCAATCTCTATGGGCCCAACGACAACTACGATCTCGAGAACGGGCATGTGCTGCCGGCGCTGATCCGCAAGTTTCACGAGGCGAAAATACGAGGAGATGCGACGGTGACTGCCTGGGGCACGGGTTCGCCGCGGCGGGAATTCCTCTACAGCGACGACATGGCGGACGCGTGTGTCTTTCTCATGAAGCTGCCGGATGCGGAGTTCGACCGGTTGCTGGCGGCGGACCGGCCGTTGATCAACATCGGCGCAGGCAGGGATCTGACGATCAGGGAGTTGAGCGGATTGGTGAAAACGACAGTGGGTTTCGAGGGCGAGGTCGTCTGGGATGCGGCCAAGCCCGACGGCACGCCGAGAAAACTGATGGATGTATCGCGGCTCGACGCACTGGGATGGCGCGCCAGAACGGATTTGCGCGAGGGCATTGCGCTTGCCTATCGCGATTTCCTTGAACGAGGCGCCGCCCGATGAAGCTGCAGCCGGTCATCCTGTGCGGCGGGTCGGGAACGCGGCTGTGGCCGCTGTCGCGCGAGCAGTATCCGAAACAGCTGCTGGCGCTCACGGGCGAGCGCACCATGCTGCAGGCGACCGCATTGCGCCTGAATGGCGACGACATGGCAGGCGCAGAACTGCTCGCCCCGCTGGTAGTGGGTAACGAGGAGTACCGTTTCATCACCGCCGAGCAATTGCGCCAGGTCGGCGTGAAGCCGCGGGCACTGGTTCTGGAGCCGGTCGGCCGCAACACCGCGCCGGCGCTGACGCTGGCGGCTTTGTGCGCGCGGGCGCAGGGCGATGATCCGGTGCTGGCGGTGATGCCGGCCGATCATGTCATCGGCGATACCGCGGCGTTTCGCGCGGCGGCGCGCGCCGGCGCGCGCTGCGCGGCGCGCGGGCAGGTGGTGACGTTCGGCATTGCGCCTTCCGCGCCGCATACCGGCTATGGCTACATCCGGGCGGGAGAGACGCTCGAAGGCGAAATCCGCAGGCTGGAGGCTTTCATCGAAAAGCCGGACCGCGCGACTGCGGAGCGCTATGTGGCGGGCGGCGGCTATCTCTGGAATAGCGGCATTTTCATGCTGAAGGCGTCGGTATGGCTGCGCGAGATCGGGAGATTGCGGCCGGACATCGCCAAGGCGTGCGAAGCGGCATTTGCCGGCGCGCAGGCTGATCACGATTTTCTGCGCCTCGATCGTGAGGCTTTCGCCCGCTGTCCGTCCGATTCGATCGACTACGCCGTGATGGAGCACCTGGTGGACGGCCACGCCGGCGGGCAACCACTGGCGGTGGTTATTCCCCTGGCAGCGCAATGGTCCGACGTCGGCGCGTGGGATGCGTTGTGGGAGATCGGCGCGAAAGACGCAAGCGGCAACGTGGTGCAGGGCGACGTGCTGGCGGTGGATACCGCGGACAGCCTGGTGATCGCCGCGGGACGCCTGGTCGCCTGCGTCGGTCTGCGCGATGCGGTCGTGGTGGAGACGCCGGACGCGGTGCTGGTCGCGCACCGCGATCGCCTGCAGCAGGTCAGGGAAATCGTGACCAGGCTCAAGGCGCAGGGCCGCATGGAGTCCGCCATCCATCGCAAGGTGCACCGGCCGTGGGGGTGGTACGACAGCATCGATGCCGGAACACGCTTCCAGGTCAAGCGTATCGTGGTGAATCCGGGAGCCGCGATTTCGCTGCAGATGCACCATCACCGCGCCGAGCATTGGGTGGTGGTGACCGGCACGGCAAGGGTGACGCGTGGCGAGGAGACTTTTCTGCTGTCGGAAAACCAGTCGACTTACATCCCGATCGGCATCACCCACCGTCTCGAAAATCCCGGCAAGACGGCGCTCGAGATCATCGAAGTGCAGTCGGGCGGCTATCTCGGCGAAGACGATATCGTGCGCTTCGAGGATCAATACGGCCGCGGCCGCATTTGATGCGCGACCGATCAATGCTGCATAATCCCGGCATAACTGCGGATGCGGATTGCGTCCGGCAGTGCCACGACATTTCCGGAGGACATTCGCTGTCATGATGCGCGTCCGCAAGCAGCCGCACGAGCTGCGCAGCCACCGCTGGTTCGGAGTCAAGGATCTGCGTTCTTTCGGTCACCGCTCGCGCACGCTGCAGATGGGCTATGCGCGCGAGGATTTCGCCGGCAAGCCGGTGATCGCGATCATCAACACCTGGAGCGACATCAATCCCTGCCACGCGCACTTTCGCCAGCGTGCCGAGGAAGTAAAGCGCGGCGTGTGGCAGGCCGGCGGTTTCCCGCTGGAGATGCCGGCCATTTCGCTCGCCGAGCCGTTCCAGAAGCCTTCCACCATGCTCTATCGCAACCTGCTCGCGATGGAAACCGAGGAATTGCTGCGCTCGTATCCGGTCGATGGCGTGGTGCTGATGGGCGGTTGCGACAAGACCACGCCGGCGCTGATCATGGGCGCGACCAGCATGAACCTGCCGGCGATTTTCGTGCCGGCGGGGCCGATGCTGCGTGGCAACTGGCACGGCGAGCCGCTGGGTTCGGGCAGCGATTCGTGGAAATACTGGGCGGAACTGCGCGCCGGAGTGATCGACGAGAACGCGTGGCGCGAAGTCGAGGAAGGCATTGCGCGCTCGCCCGGACACTGCATGACCATGGGCACGGCTTCCACCATGACTTCGGTGGCGGAAACCCTCGGGCTGACACTGCCCGGCGCGGCCTCGATTCCCGCTCCTGACGCCAATCATGCGCGCATGGCTTCGCTGAGCGGACGGCGCATCGTCGACATGGTATGGGAAGACCTCAAGCCCTCGGACATCCTGACGCGTGCGGCTTTCGACAACGCGATTACCGTGATTCATGCGCTGTCGGGCTCGACCAACGCCATCGTTCACCTGATCGCGATGGCGGGCCGCGCCGGCATCGCGCTCGGACTCGACCGTTTTGACGAGCTGGCCCGCACAACGCCGGTGCTCGCCAACATCCGGCCCGCGGGCGAGAAATACCTGATGGAGGATTTTTATTATGCCGGAGGTTTGCGGGCATTGCTCGCCAACCTCGAGGAGAATCTGAACCTTGATTGCGTCACGGCAAACGGGAAAACACTGGGGCAGAATATCGCGGGAGCGCGTACTTACAACGAGGACGTGATCCGCCCGCGCGAAAATCCCGTTTCCGCGAGCGGTGGCCTGGCGGTGCTGCGCGGCAATCTGGCGCCCGACGGCGCGGTGATCAAGCCCACGGCGGCCGAACCGCGTCTGCTGCAACACACCGGCCGGGCGGTGGTGTTTCGCGACTACAACGACATGGCGGCGCGCATCGACGACGACGGTCTCGAGGTCGATGAGAATTCGGTGCTGGTGTTGCAGCACGCGGGACCTCTCGGTGGGCCTGGCATGCCCGAATGGGGGCAGTTGCCGATCCCGAAAAAGCTGCTGAAAAAAGGCGTGCGCGACATGGTGCGGATTTCGGATGCGCGCATGAGCGGCACCTCGTACGGCGCGTGCGTGCTGCATGTGGCGCCGGAATCCTTCGTCGGCGGGCCGCTCGCGCTGGTGCGCGACGGCGACCTGATCGAGCTCGATGTGAAAGCGCGCAGACTCGAGCTCAAGGTGAGCGATGCGGAACTTGCACGACGCCGCGCGGCGTGGAAGCCGCCGGCGCCGCACTATGGGCGCGGCTACGGCGCGCTTTATGCGGGACATATCACCCAGGCCGACAAGGGGTGCGATTTCGATTTCCTGCACCACGGGCCGCCGACGGCCGAGCCGGAGATACATTGATTCCGTGAAACGTGAAGCCCTGGAAACCAGGCCTCGCCGGGGGTAGAGGGGCGGGATGAGGGGATCACGTTTCACATTTCACCTCACGAATACAGGGAGTAACGCATGGAATTGCCAGTCAATAGATTCAAACAGGCCATCAAATCGGGCAAACCGCAGATCGGCATCTGGTCCAGCCTGTGCAGCCACATTGCGGCGGAAGTGCTGGCCGACGCCGGTTTCGACTGGGTGCTGCTCGATACCGAACATTCGCCCAACGAGCTGCCGCTGGTGCAAAACCAGCTCGACGCCATGCTGGCGGGCAGTGCCGAACCCATCGTGCGGCCGGCGTGGAACGATACCGTGCTGATCAAGCGCTATCTCGATGTCGGCGCCCGCACCCTGTTGCTGCCTTACGTGCAGAATGCGCAGGAGGCGCGGCGCGCCGTGGCGGCGACGCGCTATCCGCCGCAAGGAGTGCGCGGCGTCTCGGGCTGCACGCGCGCCAACCGTTACGGCCGCATCAAGGATTATTTCAAACGCGTGCACGAGGAATTGTGCGTGCTGGTGCAGGTGGAAACCCGCGCCGCGATGGCCGAGCTCGAAGCGATTGCCGCAGTCGAAGGGGTGGACGGCATTTTCATCGGCCCCAACGATCTTGCCGCCGACATGGGCCATCTCGGCAACTGGCAGCATCCGGAAGTCTGGAAAGTGATGGAGGACGCTGCAAAGCGCATCCGCAAGGCCGGCAAGGCGCCGGGTATCCTGGTGGGCGAAGCCGACGGCAAGCGCTGCCTCGATCTGGGCTACCTGTTTGTGGCCGTAGGGTCGGATCTGGTGATGCTCGCGCGCGGCAGCGAAGCGCTGGCCGCGAAGTTCAAAGGCTAGCAATTGCGTCGGCGCAGATTTGTCAGGCGGTTCCGCCGCCGGGTGCACGAGGGCGACGAAGCGACCGCAGCGCGAATGTCTGCAATCCATGAGAGCCGATAACCGCCACAGGGCCGCCGGATGATCCGCGCCGCGCCGCTACTGGCCGCGATCATCGTCATGGCGGCGGCGACGCTTTTTTTCCTGCCGCCGCCCGCCGGGTTTACGGTGGCGATGATGCGCGCCGCGGGACTGGTGGTGCTCGCCCTGGGCTTGTGGGCGTTTCACCTGCTTCCCGAGCACATCACGGGGCTCATTTTCATGACGCTCGCCGTGCTGTTCGCGGTGGCGCCGCCCCACGTGGTGTTTTCCGGTTTTGCCTCGGCTACGATGTGGCTGGTGTTCGGCGGGTTGTTCATCGCCGAGGCGGTGCGCGCGACCGGCCTGGGCGAGCGCCTGGCGCGGCTGCTGCTCGACCGCTACGCCTCGTCGTATCCTGCGGCGCTGACCGGCGTGGCGGTGGTGACGACGCTGCTCACTTTTCTGATGCCGGCCACGATCGGGCGCGTGCTGCTCGTGATTCCCATCATTTCGGCGCTGGCGAGCCGCATGGGATTCGAGCCCGGCAGCCGCGGTTACAACGGCCTGCTGTTGTGCGCGATTACGACGACCTACCATTCGGGCACCGGTGTGCTGCCCGCCAACGCGCCGAATCTGGTATTGGCGGGCGCGGCCGAAACGCTCTATGGTTTGCAGATCATTTACGCCGAGTATTTCCTGGTGCAGTTTCCGGTGATGGGACTGCTGAAGCTGGTGGTGAGCATCGGGGTCCTGCTGCTGTTTTTCCCGGCGCAGCCGCGGCCGGCGCCGGTTGCGGCGCCTCTTGCGCCGATGACCGCGAGCGAACGGCGGCTGTCGATCATCCTGCTTGCCGCGATCCTGTTCTGGGCGACGGATTTCCTGCATCACATCAAGGCGGGCTGGATCGCGCTCGTTGCCGCCATCGCGTGCATGATGCCGCGCATCGGTGTCATTCCGCTGAGCGCTTTCAACGAAAGGGTGCGCTACGGGCCGTTTTTTTATGTCGCTTCGATACTCGGACTGGGCGGCGTGATGACCGAGGCGGGACTGACCAAGGCGATCGGCGACATGTTCATCGGTGCACTCGACGTGAGCAGGGGCGCCGATGCCGCCAATTTCGCCACGCTGGTCGGGATGTCGACGCTGACCGGTCTTGTGACCACCAATCCCGCGCAGCCGGCATTGCTGGCGCCGCTCGCCGCGCATTTCGCCGAGGCGACGGGCTGGCCGCTCAAGGCGGTGCTGATGACCATGGCGATCGGCTATTCGACCATGTTGCTTCCCTACATGGTGCCGCCGATGGTGGTCGGTTTCCAGGTCGCGGGGATCGGCTTTCGCGACGCGATGCGCTTTGTCGGCCCGACGGCCGTGGTTTCGCTGACCGTTCTGGTGCCGCTCGATTATCTGTGGTGGCGCGTCATCGGTTATTTCGGCTAGCAAGCGGCCGGCGGGCGGCGACGCATTTCGGGTTTCAAGTGGAGGCTTGGCGATGAACAGCAGACTGTTTACCCCGTTTTCGATCGGTACCATGGCGCTCGAGAACCGCATCACCATTGCGCCGATGTGCCAGTACAGCGCCGTCGATGGCTGCATGAGCGACTGGCATCTGATGCACCTCGGCTCGCTCGCGGTATCGGGCGCTGCCATGCTCGTGATCGAGGCCACGGCGGTGACGCCGCAAGGGCGCATCACGCCGCAATGCGTCGGTCTGTATTCGGACGCGAGTGAAGCGGCGATCAGGCGCGTGGTCGATTTCTGTCGCGGCATCTCGCCGATCCGCATCGGCATCCAGCTCAATCATGCCGGGCGCAAGGCTTCGGCGCAGCGGCCGTGGGAGGGACGCGGTGCCTTGTCCGCCGCCGAGGGCGCCTGGCAAACCGTCGCGCCTTCGGCGCTGCCGTTTGCCGCAGGCTGGCCGGCACCGCGTGCGCTCGATCGCGCGGGGATGGTGGCGATCACCGAGGCTTTCGTGGCAGCCGCCCGGCGCGCGGCGCGCATCGGGCTCGATTTCATCGAGCTGCATTCGACGCACGGCTACCTGTTGTCGGAATTCCTGTCGCCGCTTGCCAACTGCCGCAGCGACGAGTACGGCGGCAGCCTCGAAAACCGCATGCGTTTCCCGCTCGAGGTGTTCCGCGCGCTGCGCGAGGCGTGGCCGGCCGGCAAGCCGCTCGGCGCCAAGATTTCAGGCAGCGATTTTGCCGAAGGAGGCTGGACGCCCGAGGATGCCGTGATCTATGCGCGTGAACTGAGAAAGCGGGGTTGCGCTTACGTGACGGTATCGGGCGGCGGCGTGGTGTCCAGCGCCAGCATACCGGTGGCGCCGGGATATCAGGTGCCATTTGCGGCAAAGGTGAAGCAGGAAGCCGGCATCGTCACCGGCGCCGTCGGGCTGATCAGCGATCCCCATCAGGCCGAGGCAATCATTGCCGACGGCAAGGCGGATTTCGTTTCGCTCGCCCGCGCCATGCTGTTCAATCCGCGCTGGCCGCAGCACGCAGCGATCGTGCTGGGCGCGCAAAATGTTTTCCGTCCGCCGCAGTACGAACGCAGCTCGCCCCGCGCGTGGCCGCCGGCCGCCGCGATTGCGCAAGAACACCCACAATCTTAAAACATCAATAAGATCAATATCTTACAAACCATGCGACTGCTGAACCCGAGGGGCGGCGGGGCGGTCGGTTTCCGATTTTCATGGCACCGGCTCGAGATCATTGAGAACTCGTGCTGCACAGGCGCGTGTAGTTGGTGAAAACCAATGCGCCTGGTGACAGTTCAACCTGCGCAATGTTCCCGCGGTGCACCATTCTTGCGGTCACCGTCGCCAAACTCGAAGCGCATGTGAATCGCGCTTGCGATGCGCGCGCCTGCTGCGCGGCGCTGCCACGATTGCGGCATCGATTCAGTGGCGGTCGATCATCTTGTATCAGGCGGGCTCAAACGTAGCAATGCGGTTCACGATGCCCTTTTGATTTGATCTAAGTCAACATGGGAGTGTGCGGCAATAGGATAATGAAATCGATTTTGCGTTGCCGGACCGAGACCGCGGGCAGGGTGCGCGGTGCCAGGTGTCGCAATTCGGCCGCGGCGGTTTCGTTTCCATTTTGGTGGCTCTCACATGAATCGATCACTTGCTGCAGATGTGGAAGTAGAGCGCGCCTGGCCGGCCGCGTCCGGCAGCCGTGCCGAAGGGCAAGGCGCGGCTTTGCCGCGCGCCAACCGTTTTTTCGAAATACGGCTGGAATCGATCGGCGGCCTTGGCGCGCATGCGGCAGGCCAGGTGCTGGCGACGGCAGCGGTGTTGCGCATGAACCTGAACGGCGCCCATTTCTCTTCTTACGGATCCGAAAAGAAAGGCTCGCTCGTGCGCTCGTTCGTGCGCCTGGGGCCGGGGGGGGGGGCGGGCCGCCCCCCCCCCCCCCGCG
>JBKBXX010000026.1:24094-31109 GCA_046313915.1 Burkholderiales bacterium
GATCGGCCGATCCGCACCAGCGCGCCGGTCGAGACTCCCGACGTCGTGGTCGTTTTTCACGCAGCGCTGCTGCGAAATCCCGCGACGCGCGCCGGACTGGTCAAGGACGGCACGTTCATTTATAACGCGCCGCCGGGTGCTGTGCCCGCGGAGCTTGCCGCGTTGCCGAGCACCGCCCGCGTCATCCGCGTCAATGCGCTCGGCATCGCATTGGAAGAAAAATCGCGCCCCAACGCCGTGCTGCTGGGAACGTTGTGCGGCGCGTTTCCTTTCCTCAACGCCGAGAAGGTTCTGGAGGCGCTGTCGGAAGAGTTTGCCGCGAGGCATCCCGAAGCCGTCGCGTCGAACGAGCGCGCGTTCCGGCGTGGCGCCACCGAGTTCGAAGTGCTGGAAGGCGTGGGGCGTGCCGAAGGCGACCTGCCTGCCGCCCGTATCGAGCCGGCGTGGGGTTACCGCACGCAGCCCGCGGGCGGCATCCTTCCCGAGCCGGGCAATACGGCGTGGAACGATCTTTCGACATCGCGTACCGGCGTGCTGCCGGTTCTCAACCGTGACAAATGCATCCATTGTGGCGTGTGCGATCTCGTCTGCCCCGACTTCTGTCTCGCGTGGGGCGAAGGCGAAGCGGGCGGCAAGTACGAACGCGAATTGCTGGGCATCGACTACCGCTATTGCAAAGGGTGCCTGCGGTGCATCGAGTCCTGTCCCAGCGGCGCGCTCACCAAGGAGACGGAAACGCCGGGTCTTGCCGAGCGGTTGCGCGTGCCGCTGTTTCCGGACCTGATCGGATAGGGGGAAACCATGACAACCCAAAGCTTGGCACTTGCAACCCCCGCGACGGGCGTGGCAACGGGTGGCGCGCGGCAAAAACTCGAGTTCAAGAGCGGCAATGAAGCCGCGGCGCTCGCGGCGCGCGACATCGGTTTTCATCTGATGGGCTATTTCCCGATCACCCCTTCGACCGAGATCGCCGAGAACCTTTCGAAAATGCGCGCCGACGGCGAACACGAAATGGTGATGGTTGCGGGCGATGGCGAACACGGCGCCGCCGGCATTTGCTATGGCGCAGCGCTGGGCGGCGGACGGGTGCTGAACGCCACCAGTTCGCAGGGGCTGCTTTACGCACTCGAACAACTGCCGGTGCAGGCGGGTACCCGTGTGCCGATGGTGCTCAATATTGCGGCGCGGACGATTTCGGGTCCGCTCGACATTCGCGGCGACCATTCCGATATCTACTACGCGCTCAATACCGGCTGGATCATGTTGTGCGCACGCGATCCCCAAGCCGTCTATGACCTGAATTTTGCCGCGGTGAGGATCGGCGAGCACCGCGACGTGCGCCTGCCGGTGCTGATCGCCTATGACGGGTTTTTCACCAGTCACCAGAAGCGGCGCATCGCGGTGTTCGATGACCGCGAGGCGGTCCGTCGTTTCCTTGGCGAGCGGCCATCCATGCCCACCCCACTCGACATCGAGCATCCCGCCACCTTCGGGCCGTACATGAACGATCCCGATCTCATCAACAACAAGGTCCAGCTTTCGGAAGCGATGGAAGCCGCGCGGCGGGTGATTCCCGAAGTGTTTGCCGAGCTCGAAAAGCTGACCGGGCGCTGCTACCCGGTGCTCGACGCCTACCGCATGGACGATGCCGAAGTCGCCACGGTGCTCATCAACTCGGCGGCCGAAACGGCGAAAGAGGCGGCCGACGAATTGCGCGCCCAAGGCAGGAAGGTGGGCGTGCTCTCGCCCAACGTGCTGCGGCCTTTTCCGGCGGAGGAGTTCCGCCGTGCGCTCAGGCGCGTGAAGGCCGTGACTATCGGCGACCGCGCCGATTCCTATGGTGCCGCCGGCGGCAATCTGTCGCTCGAGGTGCGCGCAGCGATCCAGCTCGATCCGGAAAACGATACCCGCGTGCTGTCGCGCATCTATGGCCTCGGCGGCAAGGATTTTTATGGCACCGACGCTGCGGCGTTCTTCGCGCAGGCGCTCGCGGCGGCCGAAACGGGCCGCGTCGACGAGCCTTTTGCCTATTACGGTGCCACTGCCGGCCGGCCCGACAGCCGCCCGCCCATCGGCCTGCCGCCGGTCACCGGCAGCGACATTCCCAAAGGAATGGCGCGCGTTGAGCGCGATCCGGCGAGCGGCCGTCTCAAGGTGGAACTGCAGCCGCTGTGGAAGATGACCGAAGTGCCCAACCGCATCGGCCCCGGGCACGGCGCGTGTCCGGGCTGTGGCGCTTTTCCGACCCTGCACCAGGTCTACAACGCGATGGAAGGCGATGTGGTGGTGCTGTTCCAGACCGGCTGCGCGATGGTCGTGACCACCGGTTATCCTACGACCGCGCACCGCATCAACTACATCCACAACCTGTTCCAGAATGGCGCGGCGACCCTCTCGGGGCTCGTCGAGATGTATCACGAACGCGTCCGGCGCGGCGAGCTTCCGGCGTCGAAGGACATCACTTTCATGATGGTTTCCGGCGACGGCGGCATGGACATCGGCATGGGGCCGGCGGTGGGCGCGGCCAACCGCAATCATCGTATGATGATCATCGAGTACGATAACCAGGGCTATATGAATACCGGCGCGCAGCTTTCGTACTCCACGCCGTTCGGTCATCGGACCGCCACCAGCGAAGTCGGCAAGGTGCTTCCCGGCAAGCGCTATCACCACAAGGATACGGCACAGATTTTTGCCGCGTGCCACATCCCTTACGTGTTCACGGCGAGCGAGGGCTATCCCGAGGATCTCATGCGCAAGGTCGCGAAAGCCCAGTGGTATGCGAAAAACGAGGGGCTGGTCTACGGCAAGATATTGTCCTACTGCCCGCTCA
The DNA here is from genome assembly GCA_046313915.1 of Burkholderiales bacterium. Taxonomy (GTDB): domain Bacteria; phylum Pseudomonadota; class Gammaproteobacteria; order Burkholderiales; family SG8-41; genus CAKKQX01. The sequence continues at coordinate 26,928 of JBKBXX010000026.1, forward strand.
ACTGGCGCACGGCGGATGACGCCGCCCAGCCGGTGCTGCAGGCGGCGATCGACAGCTGCTTCTTTCCGCTCTACGAAGTCGAGCACGGCCACACGACGCTCACCTACGACCCGGAGGCGGCGGGCCGTCGCCGGCCGGTGGCGGACTGGCTGGGCCTCATGGGCAAGACCCGCCATCTGCTCAAGGCGGAGAACGCCGGCATAGTCGCGGGCATCCAGGCCGAGACCGACCGCCGCTGGGCCCGCATCAAGGCGATGCACGAGCATCCGCTTCTGTAAGGCGCCCGAGGATACGACCATGGCACGAATCATAGAAACCCGGCAACTGACACCGGTCACCAAATTGTTTCGCCTCGACGCTCCGCTGATCGCGGCTTCCGCACAGCCGGGCCAGTTCGTCATGTTGCGTGTGCGCGAAGGCGGAGAAAGAATTCCGGTCACCATCGCCGACTACGATCGCGAGGCGGGCATCCTCACCATCGTGGTGCAGGAAGTCGGCGCCACCACCAAGCGGGTGTGCGCGTTGCAGGCCGGCGATGAAATCCTGGACGTCGCCGGGCCGATGGGCGGTCGCATCGACATCGCGCCGGGCGGGCACGTGTGCGGCATCGGCGGCGGTTTCGGCTCCGCGGCGCTGCTGTGCCTGATGCGCGAGCTGACCGCCCGCGGAGACCGCACCACCGCCATTCTCGGCGCGCGCACCCGGGAACTGCTGATTCTCGCCGACGAATTGAGACCGCTGTGCCACAACCTCGAGATCTGTACCGATGACGGTTCGGCCGGTTTCAAGGGTTTCGTCACGCAGCGGCTGGCGCAATTGATCGACGGTGACGGGCCGGGGCGCCCCGATCATGTGGTCGCCATCGGGCCGATGGCAATGATGCGTGCGGTGGCGGAGACGACGCGCGCTCCCGCGGTCAAGACGCTGGTGTCGATGGATCCGCTGATGGTCGACGGCACCGGCATGTGCGGCGGCTGTCGCGTCAACGTCGGCGGCAAGGCCCAGTTCGCATGCGTCGACGGGCCGTGTTTCGATGCCCACGAGGTCGACTTCGACGTCGCGATGCGCCGCAACAAGGCTTACGTCAGGGAGGAGAAGCTCGCGCTCGACCGCCTCACCTGCATGGCCAACCGGGAGGCAAGATAATGCCCATCAAACGCGCGGAGAAAACGCCGATGCCGGTGCGCGAACCGCAGCTTCGTGCCCACGACTTCAAGGAAGTGAACGCGGGTTACGATGCGGTACGGGCCGCGTTCGAGGCCGAGCGCTGCCTGCGCTGCCAGGATCCGGTGTGCGTGGACGGCTGTCCGGTGCGGGTGCCGATCCCTGATTTCATTCATCTCGTGGCGAGCGGCGACATGGCGGGCGCCGCAAGGTTGCTGCGCACCGCCAATCCGCTGCCGGCGATCTGCGGCCGCGTCTGTCCGCAGGAATCGCAGTGCGAGTCCGAATGCAGCATGACCAACCGCTTCGACCCCGTGGCGATCGGACATCTTGAACGTTACGTGGCCGACTGGGAGCGCACGCAGACGCCCGTCGTCGAGGCGAGGATTACGCGCAAGGAGAAGGTCGCCGTCATCGGCGCGGGCCCGTCGGGGCTCGTATGCGCCGGCGAGCTCGCGCGCCATGGTTACCCCGTCACCGTTTACGAGGCGCTGCACGCGCCGGGCGGCGTGCTGCGCTACGGCATTCCCGAGTTCCGGCTGCCGAAAGCGATCCTCGATTGGGAGATCGGGATGCTGAAGGCGCTGGGCGTGGAGATCGTCTGCAATGTGATCATCGGCAAGACGCTCACCCTCGATGACCTGTTCAACAAGATGGGCTACGCGGCGGTGTTCATCGGCACCGGCGCGGGACTGCCGCAGTTTCTCGGCATTCCCGGCGAGAACCTCAACGGCGTCATGTCCGCCAACGAATTCCTCACCCGCGTCAACCTGATGCGAGCTTACGCATTCCCGGAGGAAACCGACACGCCGGTGCGCGTCGGCAGACGCGTTGCGGTGATCGGTGCGGGCAACACCGCGATGGACGCGGTGCGCACCTCGTTGCGCATGGGCGCCGAGGAGGCGATGATCGTCTATCGGCGCAGCGAGCGGGAAATGACTGCGCGCGTCGAGGAGTACCACCACGCGATCGAGGAAGGCGTGAAATTCCATTGGCTGACCAATCCGCTCGAGGTGATCGACGACGGCAGCGGCTGGGTCGGGGGATTGAAATGCCAGAAAATGAAACTTGGCGAACCCGATGCCTCCGGCCGCGCCCGGCCGATTCCGATCGAAGGCAGCGAATTCGTGATTCCGGTGGAAAACGTGGTGCTGGCGATCGGAACCACCCCCAATCCGCTGCTGACCCGCACCACCGAAGGCCTCGCCACGAACAGGAAGGGCTGTCTCGTGGCCGACGAGCGCACGGGGCTCACTTCGAAGGCGCGCGTGTTTGCCGGTGGCGATGCGGTTACCGGTGCCGCAACGGTGATTCTGGCGGCGGGCGCCGGAAAACGCGCGGCACAGGCGATCCATGAGGCGCTTGCGGCCGGCGGCTAGGCCCGGGCAGGCACGGCAAGGATGCTCCGGCTATAATTCCGAGATCCGGAAGACGGGCTGGAGCGGCAGATGGAAGAAGTGGCGGTTGTCACGGGGGCAAGTTCGGGCATCGGAGAGGCAATCGCCAGACGGCTGCTCGACCAGGGGCGCACGGTGGTGACATTGCAGCGCAAGCCCCCGCGGCTGGGACACGGGCGGTTGCTGCATCATGCGGTCGATCTGGTTGACGCCGATGCCACGAAAGCGGTGGCACGGGAGGTCGCAGCGAAGTATGCGGTGCGCTATCTCGTCAACAACGCCGGTGCCAACAGACCGGGACGGCTCGAGGCGGCCACCACCGAGGATCTGGACTATGTGATGGCGCTCAACGTGCGTGCGGCACTGATCCTGATCCAGGCGTTCACGCCGGGCATGCGCACCGCGAAGTTCGGGCGCATCGTCAGCATGTCGTCGCGCGCCGCCATCGGCAAGACCGAACGCACGGTCTACTCTGCGGCCAAGGCGGCGCTGATCGGCATGACCCGCACGCTGTGCATGGAACTGGGTGCCGACGGCATCACCATCAATGCCGTGGCCCCGGGACCGGTGGCAAGCGAGCTTTTCGACAACGGCCATCCGCCAGGCAGCGAAAAGCGCGAGCGGGTCATCAATAGCATTCCCGTGAGACGGGTCGGAACGCCCGACGACGTGGCGCGGGCGGTGACATTTCTGCTCGATCCCGCGAGCGGCTATATCACGGGGCAGACGCTGTTCGTTTGCGGCGGAACCAGCGTGAGCGGTTCGGGCGGGGCCTGATCGGACGCAATGGACGCGAGCCGTCGCGGCTCCACAATTTTGCCAGCGGGTCGGGCAAGGGGCTGCGGACTATACGTAACCTATTGTTTTTAATCCTTTTATTGCTTTAGGGCGCGGCGCGGCAGGACGCTGTGTTTGTCCGTAGCGCTGCAAGGAGGCGTCCCCGTTTTTGGTTTTGTCATTTCCGATGCTGCCGCAAAGCCCTGTTGCTCGTGTTCCCGCTTCGTTTGACAGTAATGGGGAAATTCAAGATAATGGCTGGTTTCGTTTGGAGGGGTTCCCGAGCGGTCAAAGGGGGCAGACTGTAAATCTGTTGGCTCAGCCTTCGAAGGTTCGAATCCTTCCCCCTCCACCAGAGTTTTGCGGACTGGATCGGGCGAGGCACAAGGGTTCCGGGATTCTCGGGAAGTAGGTTCAAACGAGGCGGGTGTAGCTCAATGGTAGAGCAGAAGCCTTCCAAGCTTACGACGAGGGTTCGATTCCCTTCACCCGCTCCAAAAAGTTTCAAAGGATGCGGTCCGAGCCCATGTAGCTCAGTGGCAGAGCACTCCCTTGGTAAGGGAGAGGTCGCGTGTTCAATCCACGCCATGGGCACCAGAATTCGTTTGCGACGAATTCTGCGAGGATGGAAGTTGCATTGCATGATTTTTTGCGGATATCAAGGCAGGATGTTGGAGTGCGGCCGGTAGTGGCCGCGGCAGGACGATGAATCTGGCGTGAATCTAGCGAAAACGGAGCAAAAAAATGGCGAAGGGCAAATTTGAGCGGACGAAGCCGCACGTGAACGTTGGGACGATAGGGCACGTGGATCACGGGAAGACGACGCTGACGGCGGCGATGACGC
>JBKBXX010000027.1:0-31015 GCA_046313915.1 Burkholderiales bacterium
GAGCGCGGCGAAGAAACGCCGATCGATCCTTATGCCGCTGACGACCCCGCCGAGTTCTACGCGGTGGCGAGCGAGGCGTTTTTCGAGATTCCCTGTGAGCTGCAGGCAAGCTACCCGGGGGTTTACCGCCAGCTCGCGCTGTTTTACCGGCAGGATCCGGCCTTGCGGTTGCGGGCTGCCGCGGCTGCGGCAGCTGCGGGATGAGCCAGATGCCGCAGCGATCGTTGTCCGTAAAATCCGGATACGCGTTACTGGCCGGCTGCGGCGCATTGCTGGTCTTGCTGCTGATCGCGACCGGAGGGCTGCTGGCGCATGCGGAAAATTCGCCGCCCGGCGTGCTGCTCGCGATCGTGAGTGCCGAGGCGCTGGTGCTGGCCGCCGGCATCGTGGCGGTGACGGTATTACGTCGGACGAAGGCCGCCGAAAGCGCATTGCAATTCGAGGAGGAACTGGCGCAGGTCGCGCTGCACTCGATCGGCGATGGCGTGATCACCACCGGCGCCGATGGCAGGATCGAGTATCTGAATCCGGTCGCGGAACGTTACACCGGCTGGGGCACTGCGGAGGCGCGCGGCAGACTGCTGCCGGAAGTCTACCGTGTGGTCGATGAACGTTCGGGCAAGCCGGTCGAAATGCCGGCGCAGGCCGTCACGGAGGTGGCGCGGGGCGAAGAGGAGGCGGCATCGGTGAAACTCGTGGACCGCGGCGGCCGCGAGCGTCCGATCCGTTATTCCCGGGCGCCGATCCGCGGTCGCGACGGACGGGTGCTGGGCATGATCGTGGTGTTCCACGACATCAGCCAGATTCGCGCGATGGCCCGGCAATTGGCCTGGCAGGCGAGCCACGACGCGCTGACCGGACTGGTCAACCGCAGGGAATTCGAACGCCGTCTTGCGCAACTCATCGACACCGCGAGGGCAAAAGGCCGCGAGCACGCGCTGATGTTCATGGACCTCGACAACTTCAAGGCGGTCAACGACACCTGCGGGCACGGCGCGGGAGACGAGTTGCTGCGCCAGCTGACCGCGGTCATGCTGTCACGCATGCGCGGCAGCGACACGCTGGCGCGCCTCGGTGGGGACGAATTCGGTGCGCTGCTCGAGGCGTGTCCGCTCGACCAGGCGCTGCGCATCGCCAATACCATGCGTGAAACGGTGCGCGAATTCCGCTTCGTGTGGGAGAACAAGACCTTCAATATCGGCGTCAGCATCGGTCTGGTGCCGATCGCCGCCGACAGCGGCGATGCCGACCGCGTCATGAGCCTCGCCGACGCCTGTTGCTATGATGCCAAGAACAAGGGGCGTGACCGCGTGCAGGTGCATCGCCAGGAAGAAGCCGGTTTTTCGGGCCGCCATGGCGAGCTGCAGATTGTTTCGCAGATCAACCAGGCTTTCGAACTCGGGCACTTCCGGCTCTACCGGCAGCGCATCCTGCCGCTTGATCCGGACGCCGGACCGACGCAACATTACGAGGTGCTGGTGCGCATGCTCGACGATGCGGGGAACCTGGTGCCGCCGACTGCTTTCATGCCCGCAGCGGAGCGCTACAGTCTGCTTACTTCGATCGAGCGCTGGGTGATCAGCGCGCTGGTCGAGTTTTTGCATCGCGAGTGGGCCAGGGGCACGATCATCCACCAGCCCGGCACTGGCCCCGGCGCCTATTCGGTCAACATCTCCGGGGCCAGCATCAACGACAAGAGCTTTCCCGATTTTCTGCGCAATCTGCTGACGCGCTATCAGCTTCCCAGCGGCCTGTTGTGTTTTGAGATCACCGAGACCACCGCGATTTCCAATCTTGCCCGTGCTTCCGAGCTGATGCACGAAATGAAAGGGATGGGTTGCCGTTTCTCGCTCGACGATTTCGGCACCGGCATGTCGTCGTTCGCCTATCTCAAATACCTGCCGGTCGATTACCTGAAAATCGCCGGCATGTTCGTCAAGGACATGGCGCGCGATCCGATGGACTACGCGATCGTCGAGGCGATCAGCCGCATCAGCCGCATTCTCGGCATGCAGACGGTGGCCGAAGCGGTGGAGGATGCCGAGGTGTTCGGGAAAATCACCGAACTCAAAATCGATTTTGCCCAGGGGTATTTCATTGCCGAACCGGAAGCGCTGACGGCTGCGGGCCTTGCGGCGCCGACGCTGGCGCGCACGGCATAGCGAAGCCACGCCAGATCTTCCGGCGGGTCGCCGCGTTCACGCTGCCGGCGCGCGGCCGCTTTCGAAGGCGTCGAGATCCTGCTGGGTGTTGATGTTGCTGAAAGCCGCAGCCTCGTCGTCGAACGGCACTTCGGCCACTCGCAGCGTCGCATACCAGGCGTCGATCTTGCGCCCGCCGCCGGCGAGGAAGGCGGTGAGGCCGGGCAGCACCCGTTTGCGGCACAGGCAGAACACCGGATGCGGCTGGTTTCCGGTTTTGGCAACCGCGACCTCGGCATCGCGTTGCTCGAGGGCCGCGCGCAGGCGCGCGATCAGATCTGCGGGCAGGAAGGGCGAATCGCACGGCACGGTGGCGACCAGGTCGTGACGCGCTTCGGCGAGCCCGCGCTGCAATCCGGCGAGCGGACCGGCGAAACCGTCGATTTGGTCCGGGATGACGCGGTAGCCAAAGCGGGCATAAGCTTCGAGGTTCTGATTGGCGTTGATCAGCACTTCGTCCACCTGGGGAGAGAAACGCTCGATCACCCATTGCACCATCGGCTTGCCGTGCAGCAGCTTGAGCCCCTTGTCGACGCCGCCCATGCGCCGGCCCTGGCCGCCGGCCAGAATCACCCCCGTGGCTTTATCGGTCATCGTCACGAGCGATGCGCATGGTCAGCCACTGACACGATCCCCGACGGCCGGACACATCATGCCAGCATGGTCGGCAGGGTCTGCTTCACAAAGCGGTGCCTGCCGGTGAACAGCAGATAATGCCGGTTCACGGCACGCCCGATCATGGTGATGCCGGTTTTGCCGGCGATTTCGTAGCCCATCTGCGTCAGTCCGGAACGCGACACCAGAAATGGAATCTGCATCTGTGCCGCCTTGATCACCATTTCCGAAGTGAGGCGACCGGTGGTATAGAAAATCTTGTCCGAACCGTCGATGTCGTCCAGCCACATCCGGCCGGCGATGGCGTCAACCGCGTTGTGGCGGCCGACGTCTTCGACGAAAGCGAGGATCTCGGCGCCGCCGCTGGCCATTGCCGCCAGCGCGCAGCCATGCACGGCGCCGGCGTTTTTGTATACGGTTTCATGACGACGCACGGCGTCGAGCAGGCTGTAGAGCGTTTCCTCGGCGAGCCGCACGTCGTCGCGCAGCCTGATGGTTTCGATTTCCTCCATCAGGTCGCCGAACACCGTGCCCTGGCCGCAGCCGGTGGTGACGGTGCGCTTCTGCATTTTTTTGTCGAGACCCTTGAGCGCCTTGCGGGTGGTGACGGCCACGGCCCCGGTTTCCCAGTCGACCTGGACTGCGGCGATATCCTCGATCGAACGCACCAGCCGCTGGTTGCGCAGATAGCCGATCGCCAGCGCCTCGGGCGCCTGGCCGAGCGTCATCAGGGTCACGATCTCGCGCTTGTCGACGTAGAGGGTGAGCGGATGCTCGCCGGCGATCGGCGTGGAGAGCATCTCGCCGCGCTCGTTCAGCGCCTCGACTTCGAAAGTGAGCGGGCGGCTCGCGTGACTGATTTGGGGGCGGGGGCGATTCATGCGGGGATCGGATGTTGATCGTAATATATTGTTTTTATTGTATTTTATCCGCCGATGTAGGACATTTCGACTTTTTCGAGCTTCGCGGTGTGCGCGCTGCGGATCTCCGAGTAGCGGTCGGAGCGCTGGCCCCACACCGCAGCGACAGCATCGTGGAGCGCAGCGTCGGTGGCACCGCTGCGCAGCAGGCTGCGCAAATCATGGCCGCGGCTGGCGAACAGGCAGGTGTAGAGCTTGCCTTCGGTGGAAATGCGGGCACGGCTGCAGTCGCGGCAAAACGGCTGGGTGACCGAAGCGATGACGCCGATTTCGCCCGAACCGTCGCGGTAGCGCCAGCGTTCGGCGACTTCGCCGCGATAATTGGGGTTCGCGGGCTCGAGCGGCATTTCGGCGTTGATCATGTTGACGATTTCGCGTGCGGTGACGACGTCGTCCATGCGCCAGCCGTTGGTGCTGCCGACGTCCATGTACTCGATGAAACGCAGGATATGGCCCGAGCGTCTGAAAAAGCGTGCCATCGGCAGGATGCTGTCCTCGTTCATGCCGCGCTTGACCACCATGTTGATTTTGATCGGCGCCAGGCCGGCTGCCGCTGCCGCCTCGATGCCGTCGAGCACCCGCGCGACGGGAAAATCGACGTCATTCATGCGCATGAACACGGCGTCGTCGAGCGAATCGAGGCTGACGGTGATGCGTTTGAGTCCGGCGTCGCGCAGCAACTGCGCTTTTTTCTGCAGCAGGGAACCGTTGGTGGTGAGCGTAAGATCGAGTCCCGGGAGGGCGGCGAGCATCGCGATCAGTTGTTCGATGTTGCGCCTGACCAGCGGCTCGCCGCCGGTGAGCCGGATCTTGCCGATGCCGTGCGCCATGAAAATGCGCGCAAGCCGCGTAATTTCTTCGAAAGTCAGCAGTTCCCGGCGTTCGAGAAACTGGTAGTCCTTGCCGAAGGCTTCCTTCGGCATGCAATAGACACAGCGGAAATTGCAGCGGTCGGTGACCGAAATGCGCAGATCGCGCAACGGACGGCCGAGCCGGTCGCGACAGGCGTCCGAAGCGCGGGGCGTGCTGTCGGTCGGATGCGGTTCATTCATCTCGCGTGCCTGAGAGCTGCATGGTCGTGGTATTCGGGCGGGTGACGGAAGCGTTGGAATTATGGCAAAGGATGTCGTGCGGGAGCAAGCAAGACATTACTTGGGAATCAGGTATTTGAGCCAATTTTCTGTTGAATGCGGGAAGCGTCTGGCGCAAAATCCCGGCATGAGCGGCGAACCGGTGACCGAACAAACATTTTACCCCATAGCCGTGATCATGGAGCGCGCGGCGCTCGCCAACCGCTGGGCGAGCGAGCAATGGGAGGCCAAAGGTGTCGTGCGCGACATCATGCCCGCAGGCGCCGCGCACCAGGTGATCGTCGATGAAGAAAAGCTGACGCAAATCCTGTTTCCCGGCCATGTCCTCAGGCTGCAGCGCGACGAGGCCGAAGGCTATTATCTGAACATCACTTCGCCGCAGCCGAAAGTGTTCGTGCTGTGGCGCATGGACGAGGCCGTGGCGCGGCCGGTGCACGTGACGGTCAGCTATAGCGAAGGCACACGCTGGGCCGACAGCGGCGAGAACGTCGACGGCGTGCCGTTGCCGCCGGAGCTGCTGCCGTGGATCGGCGCGTTCGTCGAGCAGAACTACCAACCGGAGCCGCCAAAGAAAAAACGTTATGCCAGCAACAAGGACCGGGGCCGCATGGGCAGGGTCGAATGATGCCATGAGCGAAGATCAGGACAAAGAAAGCAGTGGCGGGCAAGGCGGGGAAGCCTTCCTGTCGCGCTGGTCGCGGCTGAAACGGGAAGCGAGGAACGCGCCGCCGGACAAGCTGCAGCCCGCGGCGAAGGCGGTCGACGCCGCCGCGGCGCCGCAACTGCCACCGCTCGACGAGCTCACTGCCGATTCCGATTTCCGCGGCTTTTTTCATCCCAAGGTGGACGAGGCGCTGCGGCGCAGCGCGTTGAAGAAACTGTTTGCCGATCCTCGCTTCAACGTGATGGACGGCCTCGACGTCTACATCGACGATTACTCCGTGCCGAACCCGCTTCCTGCCGCGATGCTGGCGCAGCTCAAGCAGGCGCAGCAGATCATCGAGTGGGCCAAGGAGGGAACGGAAGGCGGGGACGAAAACGGCCGGGCCCAAACAACCGCGCAGCAGGCCACTCGATCCGTCGCGGCGCTCGCCGACCAGCGGGACGCAGCAGCCGCTGGCAGCATTTCGGCAGCCGAGCGGGCGCTGACGAAGGAACAAGATATGCAACGTAGCGATACGCAAACGCCGGATGAGCAAAAACCATAGCTTCGGCGCCGGTTTTTGTTTAGCATGGCCGCTTTTGCGCGACTCGCGCGCTTCGCTTCCGACCTCATGACCCAGGAACGCTGCAAGCTGCTGCTTTGCAACTGCAACCGCACCATGCCGCTCGACGGCAAAGCCGTGGCCGATGCGCTTCGTCTCGACGAAGTGCCTCGCGTCAGCAGCGAGCTGTGCCGGCGGCACGTCGCTTCTTTTGAAGCCGCGGTCAGAACCGGCGAAGACGTACTGGTCGCCTGCACCCAGGAAGCTCCGCTGTTCACCGAGCTGCACGGCGCGCTGCGGGCGAGCGGCGGCATCAAGTTCGTCAACATCCGGGAAACCGCCGGGTGGTCGGACGAAGCGGCAAAGGCGATGCCCAAGATCGCGGCGCTGCTCGCGCTCGCCGGTGTGCCCGATCCCGAGCCGGTGCCGGTGGTGTCCTACCGCTCGGGCGGGCAATTGCTGATCATCGGCCAGGCGCAAGCGGCGCTGGCTTGGGCCGAGCGTCTGGCTGAGCAGTTGCAGGTGAGCGTGCTGATCACGAGCGACAGCGGGCGCGCCGACCTGCCGCTGCAGCGCCGCTATCCGGTGCATTCAGGACGCAGCGTGAAGCTTGCCGGATATCTGGGTGCTTTCGAAGCGAGCTGGGAACAGGTCAACCCGATCGACCTCGACACCTGTACCCGCTGCAATGCGTGCATCGACGCCTGTCCCGAGCACGCCATCGATTACGCCTACCAGGTCGATGCGGAAAAGTGCAAGGCGCACCGTCGTTGCGTCAAGGCCTGCGCCGAGATCGGGGCGATCGATTTCGAGCGCACCGAACGCACGCGCGGCGACCGCTTCGATCTGGTGCTGGACTTGTCCGCGGAGCCGCTGATCAGGCTGCACGAGCCGCCGCAGGGGTATTTCGCGCCCGGCCGCGATCCCCTGGAACAGGCGCTCGCCGCAGCTCGGCTGGTGCAGCTGGTGGGGGAATTCGAAAAACCAAAGTTCTTTGTTTATAAAGAAAAAATTTGCGCCCACAGCCGCTCGGAAATCATCGGCTGCAGCCGCTGTCTCGAAGTGTGCTCGACCCGCGCCATTACGAGCGACATCGAGCAAAACCGCGTGGTGATCGAACCTCATTTGTGCATGGGCTGCGGCGGCTGCGCTAGCGTTTGCCCGTCGGGAGCGATGAGTTATGCCTACCCGCGCGTCGCCGACATGGGGGTGCGCCTCAAGACGCTGCTGCACACCTATGCCGCCGCTGGCGGCAAATCGCCGTGTCTGCTGTTTCACAACGCGACCGATGGGCGTGAGCTGGTCGCCACGCTGGGCCGTCGCGGCAGGGGACTGCCGGCCAATGTCATTCCGCTCGAAGTCCATCACGTCGCGGCGCTGGGCATCGACCTGATGCTGGGCTGCTATGCGCTGGGGGCGGCGCAGGTCGCGATTCTCGCCGCGGGATCCGAGGCGCCGGATTATCTCGCCGCGCTCGCAGGCGAGCTGGGGCTGGCGCAGGAAATCGTGCGCGGCCTCGGTTTCGGCGATGGCCATTTCAAGCTGATCGAAGCCGGGGAAACTGCCGCGCTGGAACAGGCGCTATGGCAGCTTGGCACGGCGCGCGCAGTCAAACCGGCGAGCTTCAATCTGTTCAACGAAAAACGCGCCACGCTGGATTTCGTTTTCGACCACCTGCTGCAGCACGCGCCCGCGCCCACGGAGGAAATTGCGCTGCGGCGCGGCGCGCCTTACGGCCGGGTCGATGTCAACACCGCGAGTTGCACGCTGTGCATGGCGTGTGTCGGCGCCTGCCCCGAAGGGGCGCTGCTCGATGCCAGGGAAACGCCGCAGCTCAAATTCATCGAGCGCAATTGCGTGCAATGCGGGCTGTGCGCGAAAACCTGTCCTGAAAACGCGATCAGCCTGACGCCGCGCCTGTTGCTGGACAAACGGGCGAAGACGGCAATCGTGCTGAACGAGGCCGAGCCTTTTAACTGCGTGCGTTGCGGCAAGCCGTTCGGTACCAGGCAGATGATCGAAAACATGCTGGGGCGGCTCAATACCCACTCCATGTTCGCCAGTCCGGCTTCCCTGTCGCGTCTGCAGATGTGCGCCGATTGCCGTGTCATCGATATGCTGGAGAACCAGCAGGAGGTGAACATCCTGGATTATCGCGGCAACGGGAAAGAGGGGGATCGTCAATGAGCAGCGTGCCGGCTGCCGGTTGCGGTCAACTGAACGCCGAAGACGATGCGCGTGCCGGTTTTTACGCGCTGATCGGGCGCCTCTTTTACGATGCGCCCGACGCCGAACTGCTGGCAAAAATCTGCGACACGATCGAGTCTGCGCCGGAGGCGACGGAGGACACGCCGCTATTGCTGGCGTGGCGGGAACTGCAAAATGCCTGCAAGAACGTGCCAGCCGAGGCGATCAGGCAGGAGTATGAATCGTTGTTCATCGGCGTTGGTAAAGCGCTGGTCACGCCGTACACCGCGCGTTATGCCAGCGGCGCCGCGGCCGACAAACACCTCGTCAGCCTGCGGCAACAACTCGGTGCCTGGGGACTCGGGCGGCGCGACCAGGTTTTTGAAGTCGAGGATCACATCGCCGGGCTGTGCGACGTGATGCGCTACCTGATCGAAAACAACCAGCCGCTCGCAGACCAGCGACAGTTTTTCGCCCGCTTCGTCTATCCCACGGCGATCCCGTTCCTGGAAGCGGTGAATGCGGTTGATTCCGCGAGCTTTTATGCGCAAGCGGCGCTTTTGGCGCGCGCTTTTTTCGAGCTCGAGCACGTTACCTTGGAAATGGAAGAATAAGCGGCCGGCAGTGTAGGCACGGCAACGGCTGGAGGGTGGGTATTGATTACACACGTAGTTAATGAGACTTATTGTCATTTACTTTCCGTGAGACGGGTAACAGGTATTTTCCGCGCGCCCGAAAAGTATTGATTTGCCCCAACCAAAGCGGTAACTTATGAGCCAATCAAGACAATCAATAAATAAATTCCATTATCAAAGGAGGGAGTCGTGAAAAATCCACAATCCAGACTTTCCCGTCGCGGTTTCCTGTTTGCCATGGGGGCGAGCGGGGCGGCAGCGACCGCCGCGCTCGTCACGCCTTCCGGCCGTGAAACACGGCCCGACACCGAGAGAAAAATCGCGGAGTCCAAGGGCTATCGCCTTACCGAACACGTCCAGAACTACTACCGCACCGCCAAAATCTGAGGAGGGCTCCCATGTTACTCACCAGAAAGTCGAATGACGTTTCTGCCGCCCCCGGTCGCCTTGTCCAAGGCGTATCACAACTGCTGGGCAAGACGATAGACCGTCGCACCTTTCTCAAGCGGTCGGGCATCACGCTCGGCGCCGGCGCGGTTGCCACGCAGCTGCCTTTCAATATCGTCGGCAAGAGCGAAGCCGCCCAGGAAGCGGCCGGCGGCAAGATCGAGATCAAGCGCACGGTCTGCACCCATTGTTCGGTGGGCTGCGCGATCGACGCCGTGGTGCAAAACGGCGTGTGGATCCGCCAGGAGCCGGTGTTCGATTCGCCGATCAACCTCGGCGCGCACTGTGCCAAAGGCGCTTCGATACGCGAGCACGGCATGACCCACGACTCGCACCGTCTCAAATACCCGATGAAACTCGTCGGCGGCAAATGGCAGAAGATTTCCTGGGACCAGGCGCTCAACGAAGTGAGCCAGAAACTGCTGGCGATTAAAAAGGAAAGCGGCCCCGACGCCACTTTCTGGATCGGTTCGTCCAAGCATAACAACGAGCAGGCGTATCTGTTGCGCAAGTTCGTGTCGTTTTTCGGCACCAACAACATGGACCACCAGGCGCGCATCTGCCACTCCACCACTGTGGCGGGTGTGGCAAACACCTGGGGTTATGGCGCGATGACCAATTCCTACAACGACGAACAGAATTCCAAATGCATTCTGTTTTTCGGCAGCAACGCCGCCGAGGCGCACCCGGTGTCCATGCTGCACACACTGCACGCCAAGGAGACCGGCGCCAAAGTGATCGTGGTCGATCCGCGCTTCACCCGCACTGCGGCCAAGGCTGACAGGTATTACCGCATCCGTTCCGGCACCGACGTCGCGTTCCTGATGGGCATGCTGTATCACATTTTCAAGAACGGCTGGGAAGACAAGGATTACATCAAGGCGCGCGTCTACGGCATGGACAAGGCCCGCGAGGAAGCCATGAAATGGACGCCGGACAAGGTCGAGGAAGTGACCGGCATGAAAGAACACGAGGTGCGCGACGTGGCCGAATCCATGGCCAAGAACCGTCCCAGCACCATCGTGTGGGCGATGGGGCAGACCCAGCACACCAACGGCAATGCCATCGTGCGCGCGTCCTGCATCCTGCAGCTCGCGCTCGGCAATGTCGGTGTTTCGGGTGGTGGCTGCAACATCTACCGTGGCCACGACAATGTGCAGGGCGCGACCGACGTCGGACCCAATCCCGATTCACTGCCCGGCTATTACGGCATCGCCGCCGGCTCGTGGAAGCATTTTGCCGCGGTATGGGGCGTGGACTACGAGTGGATCAAGAAACAGTTCGCCTCGCAGGCGATGATGGAGAAGCCGGGCATTACGGTGTCGCGCTGGATCGACGCCGTGCTCGAGAAAAACGAGAACATCGACCAGGACCCGAACCTGCGTGCGGTGATTTACTGGGGGCATGCGCCCAACAGCCAGTCGCGCGGCAAGGAAATGCTCGAGGCGATGAAAAAGCTCGATCTGCTGGTGGTGATCGACCCTTATCCGTCGGCGACGGCGGCGATGGCGGCGCTGGCACGCAAGGACGGCGTCTATCTGCTGCCCGCGGCCACGCAGATGGAATGTGCGGGTTCCGTGACCGCGTCCAATCGTTCGATCCAATGGCGCGAAAAAGTGATCGAGCCGATGTTCGAGTCGCGTACCGATCACATGATCATGTACCAGCTCGCGCAAAAACTGGGATTTGCCAAGGAATTGGTTGCCAAGATCAAGCTCGTCAAAGGCAAGGGCGGCATGGACGAGCCGGACATGGAAGATACGCTGCGCGAAATCAATCGCGGTGTCTGGACCATCGGCTATACCGGCCAGTCTCCCGAACGCCTGCAGGCGCACATGCGCAACATGCACGTCTTCGATATCAAGACGCTGCGTGCCAAGGGCGGCAAGGATGCCAAGACCGGCTACGTGCTCGATGGCGACTATTTCGGCCTGCCGTGGCCGGCCTATGGCACGCCGGCGCTGAAACATCCGGGTTCGCCCAATCTGTACCAGACGTCGCGGCACGTGATGGAAGGCGGCGGTAATTTCCGCGCCAACTTCGGTGTCGAGCGCGATGGCGTCAACCTGCTGGCCGAGGACGGTTCGCACTCGGTGGGTGCCGATATCACGACCGGCTATCCCGAATTCGACCACGTGCTGCTCAAGAAACTCGGCTGGTGGGACGAACTCACCGAAGACGAGAAGAAGGCGGCCGAAGGCAAGAACTGGAAGACCGATCTCTCGGGCGGCATCATCCGGGTGGTGATGAAAAACCACGGTTGTCATCCTTTCGGCAACGCCAAGGCACGGGCCAATGTCTGGAACTTCCCCGATCCGATCCCGTTGCATCGCGAACCGTTGTACAGTCCGCGGCCGGACCTCATCGACAAATATCCGACCCACGACGATCAGAAAGTCAGGTGGCGTCTGCCGGTGCTGTTCAAAACGGTGCAGCAGGCCAACAGGGATGCCGTCAAGCAGTATCCGCTGATCATGACCAGCGGCCGGCTCACCGAGTATGAGGGCGGCGGCGACGAGACGCGTTCCAATCCGTGGCTCGCCGAACTGCAGCAGGAGATGTTCGTCGAGATCAACCCCAAGGACGCCAACGACCGTGGCGTGAAAAACAACGAATACGTGTGGGTCGAATCGCCGACCAAGGCGCGCCTCAAGGTCAAGACACTGGTGACCGAGCGTGTGGCGCCCGGAACGGTATTTTTGCCTTTCCATTTCGCCGGCTGGTGGATGGGGCAGGACCTGCTCAATTACTATCCCGAAGGCGCGGCCCCGGTGGTGCGTGGCGAAGCGGTCAATACCGCGACCACATATGGTTACGACATCGTGACCATGATGCAGGAAACCAAAACCACGCTGTGCCAGGTAGCCAAGGCATAAAGGCAACGGAAACCGGAGGAGCGAATCATGGCGAGAATGAAATTTCTGATAGATGCGGAGCGCTGCATCGAGTGCAATGGCTGCGTCACGGCGTGCAAGCAGGAGCACGAGATTCCGTGGGGGGTGAACCGCCGGCGGGTAGTGACGTTGAACGACGGTGTGCCGGGCGAGAAGTCGATTTCGGTCGCCTGCATGCACTGTTCGGACGCGCCGTGCATGGCGGTGTGCCCGGTGGATGTTTTCTACAAGACTTCCGAGGGTCTGGTTCTCCACGACAAGGATCTGTGCATCGGTTGCGGCTACTGCTTCTACGCGTGTCCATTCGGCGCGCCGCAGTTTCCGCAGGACGGGGCATTCGGCCTGCGCGGCAAGATGGACAAATGCACGTTCTGCGCGGGTGGCCCCGAGCCCGACCATTCTGCTGCCGAGTTCAGGAAGTACGGCCGCAACCGCATCGCCGAAGGCAAGCTTCCGGCGTGCGCTGAA
This sequence comes from Burkholderiales bacterium, assembly GCA_046313915.1. Classification (GTDB taxonomy): domain Bacteria; phylum Pseudomonadota; class Gammaproteobacteria; order Burkholderiales; family SG8-41; genus CAKKQX01. Next base: position 12,664 of record JBKBXX010000027.1, read on the forward strand.
ATGTGCTCGACCAAAGCGCTGCTGGGTGGCGATGCCGACGTGATCGCCGATATTTACCGCACCCGTGTCGTTACGCGCGGCAAGGGTGCCGAAGTATGGGGCTGGGGTACCGCTTACGGCAAACCCGAGAAACAGCCTGCTACTCAACCGGGAGCCAAGTCATGAGATCCAGCAAACAATGGCTGTTCGTGGCGGCTGCGGTGGCGCTGCCATTCATTGCGGGAGGCTGTGGCGAGAAGCCCGCGGTCACCGTCTACAAGCAGGGCCAGTATCAGGGCAAGCCCGACAAGCAGCCATGGGACAACGAGCAGTTCAAGGGCGACAAGACGACCTGGGAAAAAGCGATCAAGGCTCGCAACGAAAACCAGAACGAGTACGCGCGGATAGCCGCTCACTGACAACAACGAGGAGGAGTCACATGCGCGACAATCGCGGTAGGCGATGGGTGGTGCGGATGCTGGCCTTGGTATGGCTGGCGCTGCTGCCGCAGTTTGCGTTTGCGGCCGACAGTGCCAAGGAACAGGCCGAGCGTCAGCTCACCCAGCCCTTGAACAATGCGCCGGTGTGGCGCGACGTGCGGCGCGGGGAAAATCCCTATCAGACCACCCAGGTAAGAGGCATCGAAACCAATATTCTGGTGCAGCCGGCGGGCGAAACCTGGCGCCAGATCCGCAACGGGCCGGTCACGGTCTATGGCGGATGGCTGCTGGTCGCGGTGTTTCTGGCATTGAGCGTGTTTTATTACGCGAAGGGGCCGGTCAAGCTTCATGAAAAGCCGACCGGCAGGGTGATCGAGCGCTTCAATACCTGGGAAAGGATGGTCCACTGGACGACGGCGATCAGCTTCTGCGTCATGGCCGTCACCGGTCTGATCATCCTTTTCGGCAGATATGTGCTGCTGCCGGTGTTCGGCTACACGCTGTTTTCATGGCTGGCGACCTTCTCGAAAAATCTGCATAACTTCATCGGCCCGCTGTTCGTGGTCTGCACGGTGCTGATTTTTGTGACCTTCGTCAGGGACAACGCGCCGCGCGCTTACGACTGGCTGTGGGTGCGCAAGGCAGGCGGTTTGTTCAGCGGGGAGCATGTGCCGTCGGGTCGTTTCAACGCGGGTGAAAAAATATGGTTCTGGTTCGGCGTTGCGCTGCTCGGCATCGTGATGAGTGTGACGGGCCTGATCATGGATTTTCCCAATTTCGCGCAGCAACGCTCGACCATGCAGCTCACCAACATCGTTCATGCGGTGGGTGCCATTTTGTTCATGGTCATGGCATTCGGACATATCTATCTCGGAACGGTTGGTGTGGAAGGCGCCTATCAGACGATGCGCAGCGGTTTCACCGACGAGACCTGGGCCAAGGAACACCATGAATACTGGTACAACGAAATGATGTCCCGCCGCCAAGGTGCGCCGGGGGGCGCGCCGTCCACGGCGGCGGCTTCGAACCTCAAGGAGGGATGGAAGTTATGAATGCGCACACGATGAGGAAACTGCTGGCGGCGCTGCTCGTTTGCTGCGCGGCGGGAACGGCTTACGCCAAATTGCCGCCGCCTTCGGAAGAGGCCAAGGCCAAGGCGGCCGAGGCCAAGGCCAAGGCAGACGAAGCCGCAAAGAAACAGGCCGAACTGCTGGGCAAGGCACAGGATCGCGTGGCCGAACGCTATAAAAAGGAGAAGGGGATCAAAGGAGGAGCGGCATCTGCGGAGGTGAAAAAAAGCAAATAACGGCGGTTTTGTTGTCCGACTGGAAAGCCCGGCGCCTATGCCGGGCTTTTTTCGTGGGCGCGCGTTTTCAGGCCAGCTTTCCGACACTTTGCTCGAGCAGGCTCCATGCTTTGAGGCCGACAATTCCCTTCCAGCGTGCATAAAAGCCGCTGGCGGCCAGGCATTCGCGGAAGCCGCTCCGTTGCGGGCGGGCAACGGCCATGCCGCGTTGCGCGAGTTCCATTTCCAGCTTGTGGTTCAAGGCAGCCGTGTAGACGCGTTGGCGAGCGACGTGTTTTCTGGTGCTGCGCAGAATGATGTCCTGCACTTCGGCCGGGAGCGTGTCCCAGAAGCGCTTGCTGGCGATGAGATTGAATCCCGACCACATGTGGCAGGTCAGCGATACGCTGCGGGTAACCTCGTGCAGGCGCAGGGCTGCGGTAACGGCCAGCGGATTTTCCTGGGCATCGATGCGCCGTTCGGCAAGTGCCTGGTAAAGTTCACCGACGTATAGCGGCACCGGCTGGGCGCCGAGAGCGCGGAACGCGTCTTCGAACATCTCGCCTTCGGGGATGCGGATGCGCAGGCCGGCAAGGTCCGACACCCGCAGCACCGGATTTCCTATTGTGGAGACATGCCGGAAACCGTTTTCCATCAGGCCGAAAGGCAGGGCATGGATGCCCTTGGCCAGCAGTTCCGCCCTCAGGTGATCGCCCAGCACCCCATCAAATATGGCGTGAACCTGGGCGTGGCCGGAAAAGGCAAAAGGCAGTCCTTGAAGTTCCATGGCCGGGACCATGGCGCCGAGCAGACCGCCCATCAGCACATAGAATTCGATTTCGCCGTCGACCAGCAGTTGCACGATGGCGGCATGGGACTTGGGCAGGCCCTGGTTTGCCGCCGTCACGGTGGCGTCGAAGCGGCCGCCGCTGTGTTCCCGCACTTCGCGCCACAGATCGAGCAGAAACGAGTGGACGTGGCTGTCCTGAGACAAATAATGGTATTGGCGCGCGTGCCAGCGGGGTGTAACCGAAGCACCGCCCGCCATGGGTTCAGTTCTGGAATTCAGAAGCCATCAGCTCGGGCTGCATGCCTTGCGCTTCGGCATTCGAGAAATTGAGTTCGATTTTCACGCCGTTGGGGTCGATCAGAAACAGCTGGTACAGCCCCTGATCGTTGACCATGCGCTGGCGGAATTCGATTTTCTGCTGCCTCAGATGTTCCATCACGTCCCTGAGGCCGGTGCAGCGGAAAGCCACATGGTCGACAACACCGCTGCCGTGCAGCGCATCAGATTGCTGGCCGAGATAACGCTTGCGGTTGTCGTTGACATTCTTGCCGCCTTGGGTGAGGTGCAATACGTCCTTGTCTCCGAGATAGAGCCACGCCACGGGAAACTTGAAATCCGGGTGAGGGCCTTCTCTGAGGCCCAATACCTGCACATACCAGTTCTTGGTCGCATCGATGTCGGCACACTGGATCAGAAAGTGTTCGAGATGATGGAGGGGCATGAGAGTTGTCCTTCTGGGTCAGTGAGTCTTGAACAGTTTCGGCAGATAGGTCGCGATTTCCGGAAACGCGGCAAGGAAGACGATGACCGTAAGCAGTGCAATCCAGTATGGCATGGCGCCAGTGAAAATCTGGCTCAGGGTGATGTTTTCTTCCGGCAACGCTGCCTTGACGGTGAACACCAGAATGCCGAATGGCGGTGTCAGCAGCCCTGTTTCCACTGCGATGATTCCGATGATTGCGAATGCCAGCGGTTCGATTCCAAGCGCGGTCGCAATCGGTGCAAAAATCGGTACGGTGAGCAGCAATATCGAGATCGAATCGATGATGCATCCGAGCGCAAACCAGGTTAATACCATCAGCGCCAATATGCCCCAGGTGCCCATCCCGGTGCCCAGCAGGAATTCCTGCGCGGCGCGCGTGAAGCCGGTCATGGTGAGCACCCGTGAGTATAATTGCGCGGTAAACAGCAGCAGCATCAGGGGTGCCAAAGTGCGTCCGACCGACAGCACGACTTCGCGGATTTCCTTGGCGCGTACCCCTTTGCTCATGGCCAGCAGCAGCGCGGCTGCCGCGCCCACGCCCGCGCCTTCCGTCGGCGTGAAAAAACCCAGCCAGATGCCCCCGAGGGTGCCGGCCACCAGCCCTATCACCAGCAGGGTGCTGAATACGGTGGCCATGCCCAGTGGCGGCCCATCATTCCGCACTGATGGCGTGCCGGCGGCGCGCGCGCGAGCGGCATCGCGCCGGCTGATTTCGCCGACCCAGGGCGGGTGAATCATCGCGGCGCCCAGAATGTACAGCAGATACAAGAAAACCAGCAAAAAGCCGGGCAGGATGCCGGAAAGGAACAGGTCGCCGATCGAAAGTTCGGTCAGTATCGCCCACACGATCATCAGCACGCTGGGAGGGATCAGCATGCCCAAGCAGGCGCTGCCAGAGATGCAGCCAAGGGAAAAGCGTGCGTCATAGCCGTAGCGCTTCATTTCGGGATAGGCGATCTTGGAGAACGCGGCGGCGGCGGCGATGCTGACGCCCGTGACGAAAGCGAACACCGCGTTGGATAGCACCGTGGCAACAGCCAGGCGGCCGGGTACCAGCCGCGTGGCGCGGTTGATGAGTGCGAACATGTCCGTGGCCGCGCCGCATTTGGCGAGAAACTCGCCCATCAGCATGAACAGCGGAATGACGGCGAAGACATAATCGCGCACGGCTTCGTAGGCGGTGCTGCCGACGAAATTGGCGACCACGCCCAGATCGCCGGTCATCAGATAGATGCCGAGCATCGCCGCGGTGCCGAGCGCAACGGCGATGTGTACCCCCGTGAAGACGAGCGTCAGCAGCACCGCGACCAGGATCAGCATTTCGGTGGTACCGAACACGATCAGTTCTCCGGTGCGCGTGAATGGAAGCGGTTCATGGCTCGGCAACCGGCGGCGGGTTTTGCCCCAGCGCCGCCCGGACGTGCATCAGTCCGGACAAAACGTATTCGAGTACAGCCAGTGTGCAGCCGAGGAGCACGGCAGCACGCGCCGGCCACGACGCAACGCGCAGCGCACCTTCACCTTCGTACTCGTTCGAACTCCAGGCATGCAGCAGGGGATCGATGCTGCCGTAGACGATGACGGTGAAAAACAGTGCGCCGAGCACACAGCCGAGCGCGGCTACGATCTCGCGGACGCGGACAGGCAGGGCGTAGAGAAACATGTCCACTCTGAGCATGCCGCCGCTGCGTATGGCATAGCTCGCCTGGAGGAAACAGATGATGACGATCGACATGGAAACGATTTCGGGCGTGCCTTTCACCGGTTGGTTGAAAACCACGCGCCCGACGACGTCGGCGACCACCAGGAAACTCAGCAGAAAAGCGAGCAGAGCCGAGAATGCAAGCAGGGATCTCGATATCAACCCGCTGATTTTGTTGATCATTTAAAAATATGCGGGAAAGCCCCGTCCGCATCGTGCGAACGGGGCGGATGGAAACTACTTGATCGGGTAGCGCACCGGCCACTTGTGGCCGAGCTTTTCCGCTTCTTCCAGGGTGAGCTTGAGTACTTGGCTCGCGGGCAGGCCCGCTTTGTCGAGCTCGGCGGCTTTCTCCTGCGGCCAGTTCTTCAGCGAATTTGCCCAGTCGACGCGCACCGATTCCGGCAGCTGCTTGACTACCGCTCCCGCTTTCCTCAGCTGGTCGAGCTGCTTGGGATAATTTTCCAAGTTGACCGTTCCGGTCAGCGTTTCATATTCCCGCGCGACTTCAAGAATGATCTCCTGGACGTCCTTCGGCAGCTTGGCAAAGCGGTTCTTGTTGATAGTCAGACCGTGCCAGGTGATCGCGCCAAAGCCGATTTCAGTGTAGTACTTGCCGACCTCATGCAGCTTGAAGTTGACATAGCCGGACGGGAACATGATCCAGCCGTTGTAAACGCCGGTCTGCATCGAGGTGTAGGCCTCCGGCAGTGAGGACTGCACCGGCACCGCACCCGCGTATTCCAGCCACTTGAGGTTCAGGCCTGCGCCTGCGATTTTCTGGCCCTTGAGATCGGCGACTTTGTTCCAGTCGAAATTGGTGCCGAGGTTATAACCGTTGTCGGCAATCAGCGCGAGCAGTTTCTGGTTGAACTTGTCTTCCAGCACCTTGGACATGTATGGCACTTTGTCGTAGATGCGCCGCACCAGCGTGACGCTTTTCACCGGATCCATGGTGCCGAAAGGCAGCATGACCTGGAAGGCGTGCAGCGGCAGGTTGGAGGGTTCGAAGCCGAAATTGTAGCCGCCGATGTCGATGATCCCCGACTGTACGCCTTCGAGCGTGTCGGCGACCTTGACGATGGAGCCGCCGTAACCTTCGACAAATTCGACTTTATGCTTGGTGCGGGCAGCGACGCGCTTGGTCACCTCGGGCACGAAGAAATTCTGCATGAGGTTGACATAAGTGTTGGCCGGCGGATGGCCGGATGCGATGCGCAGTTTGATGTTCTCGGCCCGGGTCACGGGCGCGGCAAGCACGATCGGCAGAACGAAAAGCAGGGACGAAAAAACGGCACGCCGCATACCTTGCATGGTGGTCACCTCCTTGGCGAATATCGCTCGAGACAGGCGTCGCGAGCTGAGCATGATATAAATTGGATTTATAAACCTGATATTCTACAATTACAGACGGGTTGTCAATATATGGAAGCCTCGGCCGGCCCGGCACCAGGCATTTTGTGCCGACGACGGGCCGTTTCAGTGGCGTGTGGCGACCCATGGTCTCACGAGATCATGAGCGGCAATTCCCAGATCTGTGATATATGAGTCTGATGCGGTGGCAACATCGGAGGGTCCGCAGCTGAAAACCGCGATGGCCGAAAAGGCCGAGACGCCGCTGATGCGCGATGATGTGTATGACCGCATCCGGCGCGATATCCTGTCGTGCGCGTTCAGGCCCGGTTCCCAGATCCACGAGCACGATCTCGCCAGCCGCTATGCGGTCAGCAAGTCGCCGATTCGCGACGCCTTGCTGCGTCTGCAGGAGCAGGGTCTGGTGGAGGTGCTGCCGCGCAAAGGCTATCGCGTCAGGCCGATCTCCGTCACCGATGTGCGCGAAATGTATGAGATGCGATTGCTGCTGGAACAGGCCTGTATCCGGCGCGCTGCCGAACGGGCCACCGATGTGCAGCTAAAGGCGCTTGACCGCTATCGTGAGGTGCCGGAAAACATCGACATGCCGGCGTGGATCGTCTATAACCGAAGTTTTCATATCGCGGTGGCCTCCGTCTGCGGCAATCTCAGACTGGCGCGTGCAGCTACTGGGGTGATCGAACAGTTCGACCGCCTGACTTACGCCGGTGTATCCAGCCTGGGCGAAAGAAAAGCCTTGCGGCGTTTTGTCGGGGAACACGCCGAGATTATCGAGGCGATGCAGCGCCGCGACAAACGGCGGGCAACGGCACTTGCCCGGGAGCATATCGACAGTTCGCGCAAGCGTCTGCTTGCAATGTTGTCAGAACCGATGGTGGTGCCGTGACCGCAAAAACGGCTTGCGCGGTACGTCACCGGCCGCCATACAACAAGGAAAGGGAAAAATGAAAGCAAAGGTAATTCGTTGTGCCGCTCAGGGAAGTCCCGAGGTCATGCGTCTGGAGGAGGTGGAACTGAGCGAGCCCGCAGCGGGCGAGGTGCTGATCCGGCAGACCGCGATCGGCCTCAATTTCATGGACGTCTACCACCGGGGTGGACAGTATCCGCTGTCCATGCCGAGCGGCCTCGGTGTCGAGGCGGCAGGCGTGGTCGAAAAAGTCGGTACCGGCGTCGCGGATCTCAGGGCCGGTGACCGCGTGGGCTACGCGGGAGGCGCGCCGGGGGCCTATGCCGATTTCCGCCTCATGCCTGCCGACCGTATGATCAAACTGCCTGATTTCATCAGCGACGAGCAGGCTGTCGCCTGCATGATGAAGGGCATGACGGCCGAGTATTTGCTCAACCGCTGTTTCCCGGTGCAGGCCGGACAGCACGTGCTGTTCATGGCCGCCGCCGGTGGCGTCGGACTGGTGGCAGGGCAGTGGGGCAAGGCGCTTGGCGCCAGAATGATCGGCATTGCCGGTGGCGCCGAAAAATGCAGGCTTGCCGCGGCCAACGGCTACGCGCACGTAATCGACCGCAAGAGCGAGGACATCGTCGCGCGCGTCAAGGAAATCACCGGTGGCGCCGGCGTGCCCGTGGTCTACGACTCGATTGGCAAGGCGACTTTCGAAATCTCGCTCAACTGCCTCGCGCCGCGCGGCTATTTCGTGTCGTTCGGCACCACCAGCGGCGCGCCGCCCGCCGTCGAAGCGGCGACGCTGCAGAAAATGGGCTCGCTTTATTTCACCCGTCCGACGCTCGTCACCTACACTGCGAAGCGCGAGGATCTGCTGGCCTCGGCCGTGGCGGTATTCGAGATGGTGAAAAAAGGCGCGATCAAGCTGCATATCGGCCAGCGTTATCGTCTAGCCGACGTGGCCAAGGCGCACGCCGACCTCGAAGCGGGACGCACCCGCGGCTCTTCGATATTGACGCCTTGAAAGCTGCGGTTCGGTTCAGTGAAGCAAAAAGCCCGGCAAGCCGGGCTTTTTGCCGGGTGTGCCGGTACCCAGATGATCAGAGGATGCCTTCCAGAACCTGCACCTCCACTGCCGTGCCGGCGGCGACGTTGCCCTGGGCTTCGGGCAGGATGATGAAGCAGTTGGCTTCGCTCATCGAGCGCAGGATGCCCGAGCCCTGTTCGCCGGTGACGCGCACGCTCCAGTTGCCGGCAGCATCCCGGCTGAGGATGCCGCGCTGGAATTCGGTGCGGCCGGGCGCTTTCTTGAGGCTGGAGGTGCACGGCACCTTGAAAGAGGGCAGCGGCTCCACCGGGTCGCGCCCCGCCAGCTTGAGCAGCGCCTCGCGCACGAACTGGTAGAACGTCACCATCGCCGACACCGGATTGCCGGGCAAGCCGAAAAAATGCGCGTTGCCGATCCTGCCGTAGGCCAGCGGCCGGCCGGGCTTCATGGCGATTTTCCAGAACACCACTTTGCCCAGCTTGTTGAGCAGCTCTTTGACGAAATCGGCTTCGCCCACCGACACCCCGCCGCTGGTGATGACGACGTCGGCCGCCGCCGCGGCTTCCTTGAACGCCGCTTCCAGCAACACGAGATCGTCGCGCACCACACCCATGTCGATCACTTCGCAACCCAGGCGTGCGAGCATGCCGTAAATGGTGTAGCGGTTGCTGTCGTAGATCTCGCCTGCGGCGAGCGGCGTGCCGATCGACCTCAGTTCATCTCCGGTCGAGAAGAAGGCGACGCGCAGGCGGCGATGGACCATGACTTCGGAGATGCCGAGCGAAGCGATGAGCCCGATTTCCGCGGGCCGCACCAGCTGGCCGCGTTTCAACGCCACCTGTCCGGCTTTGAGATCCTCGCCGGCACGCCGCAGGTTCTGGCCCCGGCGGTGACCGCTGCCGATCGTGATCTGGTCGCCTTTGGTTTCGACGTGTTCCTGCATGACGATGGTGTCGGCGCCGGGCGGCACGACGGCGCCGGTCATGATGCGCACGCACTCGCCGGGTTTTACCACTCCCTGGAAAGGCGCGCCGGCAAAGGCGGTGCCGGCGACCGTGAGCACGGCTTTGGCGTCGCTGCCCAGGTCCGCGAAGCGCACCGCGTAGCCGTCCATTGCGGAATTGTCGTGCGCCGGCACGTCGAACGGCGAAACCACGTCTGCCGCCAGCACGCGGCCCAGCGCAGCGCGCAGGTGTACGCGTTCGGCAGTGGTGACGGGCGACAGGAATCTGCCGATGAACTCGCGCGCCTTGGATACCGGCATCGAGTCCGGATCGTAGTCGTCGGCACAGCTGATCTGGTTCAGTGATGGTGTAGGCTCGTTCATTGTTTCACCTCGTTTCGGCAAGCCGGTCGAAACCAAAAGCTCCCGGCTCATGCACGGGAATTTTACAGGATTTGCGCCCCGGCCGAGACCGCGGCGGCGGTTGCGCCGTTCCCGCTTTGCCGGAATACGGCAAAATGGTGGCGTTTCACTTAAAATCACGTGCTTTACGCCAGACCGGCATTGAGCGATGAACGATCTCGTCCAGGCATTCGCTACGGCATTCACCCTGATCGGCCAGCTCGATACCGAGCTGATCGGGATCGTGGCGTTGAGCCTCGAAGTCAGTACGACGGCGGTGGCGGTCGCGTCCCTCATCGGCCTGCCGCTGGGCGCAGCGCTCGCCGTCGAGCGCTTTCGCGGCCGCCAGGCGGTGATCGTGCTGCTCAACGCGCTGATGGGCCTGCCGCCCGTGGTGATCGGGCTGCTGGTCTATCTGCTGCTGTCGCGGTCGGGGCCGCTGGGTTCGTTCGGCATCCTGTTCACTCCTGCTGCCATGATCATCGCGCAGGCGATACTCATCACGCCGATCATTGCGGCGCTGTCGCGGCAGACCATGGAGGATGCCTGGCGCGAGTACGAAGAACAACTGCTTTCGCTCGGCGCAAGGCGCCTGACCGCGGCATTGACGCTGCTGTGGGACACGCGTTTTTCGCTGGTGACCATCGTTCTCGCGGGCTTCGGGCGGGCGGCGGCGGAAGTGGGGGCCGTGATCATCGTGGGCGGCAACATCGACGGCGTGACGCGCGTGATGACCACTGCCATCGCGCTCGAAACCAGCAAGGGCGATCTGCCGCTGGCGCTGGGTCTGGGCATCATCCTGGTGGGGCTGATCATTGCGCTCAACGCCGTCGCCAGTTTCGTCAAGGAAGCGGCGCAACGCCGCTATGGCTAGGAATTTGCGGGAGATCACCGTGCAGATCTTCCCGAAATGAAAGGCAGGGAGCAGGCATGCTGCCGCTGATACTGGAGGAGGTGTTGTTTGCCGTCAACGGCAGGACGATCATCGACCGCATCTCGGCCGAGATCGCTGCCGGCCCCCGCACCGTCATTCTCGGACCCAACGGCGCGGGCAAGAGCGTACTGATGCGGCTTTGCCATGGACTGCTGACGCCCACGGCGGGCGTCATCGCCTGGCGCGGGCCGACGAAAGGCAGGGCGCGCCAGGCGATGGTGTTTCAACGGCCGGTGATGCTGCGGCGTTCCGTGCTGGCCAATGTGGTCTACGGCTTGAGGCTCGCCGGCGTGTCCCGTACCGAAAGCGAACTGCGTGCCGCGGACGTGCTGGAAGCGGTCGGACTTGCCGCGCTCGCCGAGCGCCCGGCGCGGGTGCTGTCCGGCGGGGAGCAGCAACGGCTGGCGCTGGCGCGCGCCTGGGCGCTGGGACCGGAAGTGCTGTTTCTCGACGAGCCGACGGCCAATCTCGATCCCGGTGCGACGCGCGACATCGAGAACATCATTTCGGCCATCCACGTCGCCGGCACCAAGATCATCATGAGCACCCATAATCTGGGGCAGGCACGCCGCCTGGGCGACGAAATACTGTTCTTGTACAACGGTCGGCTGGTCGAGCGCGCCCCGGCTGCCCGGTTTTTCGCTGCACCGTCCTCGAGCGAAGCCGCACAATTCATCAGGGAGGAAATGCCGTGGCAATAGCGGGAAGGCTTGCGGCGGTCATCGCTTTTCTTGTGGCGACGGGCGTGTCGACGCCGTGGGCAGGCGGGCGTTTCGTCACCGTTTCCTCCACGACCTCGACCGAAAATTCCGGATTGTTCAGGCACATGCTGCCGCTGTTTCAGAAAAAAACCGGCATCGAGGTTCGGGTGGTGGCGCAGGGTACCGGCCAGGCGCTCGACATGGGCAGGCGCGGCGATGCCGACGTGGTGTTCGTGCACGACAAGACCGCGGAGCTGGCGATGGTGCGGGAAGGCTGGTTCGTCGGCCGCCGTGACGTGATGTACAACGATTTCGTAGTGGTCGGTCCCCAAGCCGATCCGGCGCGGATCGCCGGCAGCAAGGATGTCGTCGAGGCTTACCGCCGGATCGCGGCGGCCAGGGCGCCTTTTGTCTCGCGCGGCGACCGCAGCGGCACCCATGCCGCCGAGCTGCGTTTGTGGAAAGACGCGGGCATCGATCCGGGCGGCGGCAAAGGCTCGTGGTACCGCGAAACCGGCTCGGGCATGGGAGCGACACTCAACACCGCGTCGGCCATGAATGCCTACGCGTTCACCGATCGCGGCACCTGGCTGTCGTTCAGAAATCGCGGCGAGCTCGCGCTCCTGGTCGAAGGCGACAGACGGCTGTTCAACCAGTACGGCGTCATGCTGACCAATCCGGCAAGACACGCTCACGTGAAAAAGGAAATGGGGCAGGCGTTCATCGACTGGCTGGTCTCGCCCGAGGGCCAGAAGGCGATTGCAGACTACAAGATCGGCGGCGAACAGCTGTTTTTCCCGGATGCGAACTGAGGCGCGCTGTTATTTCGATCAAGTTGTATGAGTAACATATTGAATTTATTGAATAAAATTTTACTGGGCGTGCTGGCGGTGCTTGCGCCCGCCGCATACGCCGAAGCAGCCGCACCGCAAGTGCCGGCGATTGCCGCCGCCTCGGATCTGAAGTTTGCGTTGGAAGACATTGCCGTGAAATTTCGCGCTGCGAGCGGGCAGGAGGTGAAGCTCGCGTTCGGTTCCTCCGGCAATTTCCTGCGCCAGATCGAACAGGGTGCGCCATTTCAGATGTTCATGTCGGCAGACGAGGACTTCGTGTTCAGGCTCGCGGATTCTGGCAGGACTGAAGACCGCGGCGTGCTCTACGCCACCGGCCGCATCGTATTGTTTGCGCCGCATGGTTCGGCGTTGAAGGTGGATGCGCAGCTGGCCGGTCTGAAGGAAGCCCTTGTGGCCGGTCGCATCAGGCGTTTCGCGATCGCCAACCCCGAACATGCGCCGTACGGGCGTGCCGCGCAGCAGGCATTGAAAAAACTCGGGCTGTGGGAACCGTTGCAGCAGAAGCTGGTATACGGCGAGAACGTTTCCCAGGCGGCGCAGTTTGCCGCCGGCGGTTCGGCGGAAGGCGGCATTTTTGCTTATTCGCTGGCGCTTGCTCCCGGTGTCGCAAAAATGGGAAACCATGCACTGCTGCCGGAGGAATGGCATCAGCCGTTGCGCCAGCGCATGGTGCTGGTCAAAGGGGCGGGAGCGGTGGCGCGGGCGTTCTATCATTACGTTCAGCAGGCTCCCGCCCGCGAGGTTTTCAGGCGCTATGGCTTCGTGTTGCCGGGCGGACGATAAACAAACAGAATAACGCAACAATGGATTGGATCGCGCTCAGGCTATCGCTCGATCTGGCGGCGTGGACCATGCTGATATTGCTGCCGCTCGGCATCTGGTTTGGCCGCCTGCTCGCGTGGCGACGCTTCCGGGGGAAAGCACTGGTGGAGGCGCTGCTCGCTTTGCCGCTGGTATTGCCGCCGACGGTGCTCGGTTTTTACCTGCTGGTTGCATTCGGCGGCGCGTCGCCGCTGGGGCAGGCCTACCAGCGCGTTTTCGGTCATCAGCTGGCGTTCAGTTTCGAAGGCTTGCTGCTCGCTTCCGTGCTGTTCAATCTGCCTTTCGCGATCCAGCCGATGCAGCGCGGCTTCGAAGCGGTTCCTCAGGAAGTGCGCGATGCAGCCGCGTGTTGCGGCCTGTCGCGCTGGCGCACGCTCTGGCGCATCGAGCTGCCGCTGGCATGGCCGGGCATCCTTTCCGCGCTGGTGTTGACTTTCGCGCACACCCTCGGAGAGTTCGGCGTCGTGCTGATGGTCGGCGGCAGCATTCCGGGCGAGACCAAGACCATCGCCATCGCCATTTATGACCGGGTGCAGGCTTTCGACACGGCGGCAGCCGGCATGATGTCGGCGGCATTGCTGCTGATTTCGCTGCTGGCCATCGGCTCCACCTATATTGCGACTTCGCGGTTGCATCACCGACGTCATGGATGAACACGGTCTCGACGTCCGCTTGCGGCAATCGGCGCCGATCCCGCTGGAGGCGGAGCTCGCCTGCGCTCCCGGAGAAATGCTTGCGCTGGTGGGGCCATCGGGCAGCGGCAAATCGACGATCCTGCGCGCCATCGCCGGGTTGCTGCGCGTGCGGGACGGCCACATCTCGTGCAACGGCACCACGTGGTTCGATACGGCGGGAAAAATCTCGCTCAGCCCGCAGCAACGTCGTGTCGGTTATGTTTTCCAGCATTACGCGCTGTTCCCGCATCTGAATGCGCTGGCGAACGTCATGGAGGCGCTGACCGAACTGCCGCGTCCGCAGCGCGCGCGCCGCGCTCAGGACCTGCTGGCGCGGCTGCATCTGGCCGGTTTCGAGCAGCGGTTGCCGGCGGAGCTGTCGGGCGGACAGCAGCAACGCGTGGCGGTGGCCCGCGCGCTCGCGCGCGAGCCGAACGTTTTGCTGCTCGACGAGCCGTTTTCCGCGGTGGACCGCTCGACGCGGGAACGGTTGTACCGGGAACTCGCCGCCTTGCGCCGCGAGCTGGCGATGCCGGTCATCCTCGTCACTCACGATCTGGACGAAGCGCTGATGCTCGCCGATCGCATGTGCGTGCTGCATCAGGGCAGGACGCTGCAGTCGGGGCCGCCTTTCGAAGTGATGACCAGGCCGAATTCGGTGCAGGTCGCACGACTGGTGGGTTTGAAGAACGTCTTCCGGGCCGGCGTCGTCGCGCATCTGCCCGAGCGCAGCATCACCGTCATCGAATGGCGCGGCCACCGGCTCGAGGCGCGGTTGCAACCCGCTTTTGCGCCGGGCAGCGAAGTGACCTGGGCGATCCCGCAAGGGCATCTCGTCTTGCACCGGCGCGACCGGCCTTCGCGTGGCGAACGCGAGAATGCGGTCACAGGCGTGGTGGCGGAGTTCGTCCGTCTGGGCGAGAACGCAGCCGTTTCCATTCATGTGGGCGGACCGGACAGGCCGCCGCTGTTCATGTCGATTCCGCTACACGTGGCGAAGCGCAACGGCATAGCGGCCGGTGTCGGCATCACGGTTTCACTGCTGAGCGACGGCATCCATCTGATGCCGCCCGACGACAGCCGCCTGCCCTTCGGGAAAGAAAATCGCGGAATGCGCACGGCCACGAACCCCCGGCAGGGCTGACGGTCACGAACCGCATCTCGAGAACGCCTGCCGGCGGCTCCCTCCGTGCCGTAATTTGCGCGCCGGCGTCGGCGATGACTGCGTCAATTCCATAAAGTTTGACAAACATCAAAGCGCTTCCGGCAGCGACTGATGATAATGCTCACGACGACGCACCATTGCGCGACCCGCAGCGCGTACCAGATGCGGGCAAAACGGTTCCAAGCAAAGCTTCCCGGGGTTTGGCGACAGCGAAGGAGATTCGGGCATGAAACTGACGAGACGGGCGTTCATTCAGGCTTCGGTAGCGACGGGCGGCTGGCTGATCGCGGGTTTGCCGCTGGCGCAGCCGGTCACGAATGCGATGGCGATGCGCAAGGCCAAAGCGGCAGGCCCGGCCAAAGGGGAATGGGTGGCGAGCACCTGTCAGGGCTGTACGCAATGGTGCGCGATCCAGATTTTCGTGCAAAACGGCCGCGCCGTGAGGGTGCGCGGCAATCCGCTTTCGAAGACCAACCACGGCTACGTCTGTCCCCGCGGACACCTCATTCCCCAGCAGACCTACGATCCCGACCGCATCAAGGTGCCGATGAAACGGACCAATCCGCAGAAAGGCCGCGGCATCGATCCGAAGTTTGTGCCGATCAGCTGGGACGAGGCGCTCGACATCGTTGCCGACAAAATGATGGAATTGCGCAACAACAACGAGGCTCACAAGCTCGTTTATCTGCGCGGGCGCTACTCACCCACTTCCACCAACCTGCTCTACGGGACGCTGCCGAAGATTTTCGGCACACCCAACTATTTTTCGCACAGCGCGATTTGCGCCGAGGCCGAGAAAATGGGGCCCGGATTCACCCAGGGCTTTTTCGGCTACCGCGACTATGATCTGGCCAACACGAACTGCCTCGTGGCCTGGGGCACCGATCCTCTCGCGTCCAATCGCATGGTGCCCAACGCCATTCACCGCTTCGGCGAAATCCTCGCGCGCGGCACGGTGATCGCGGTTGATCCGCGCCTGTCCAATGTGGCAGCCAAAGCCCACGAATGGCTTCCGATCAAACCGGGAACCGATGGCGCGCTCGCCGGAGCGATTGCGCACGTGCTGCTGACCGAAGGGCTGTGGAGCAGGGAGTTCGTCGGCGACTTCAAGGATGGCAAGAACCTGTTTGTGGCGGGCCGGGAAGTCGACGAGGCCGCTTTTGCCGAGAAGGAAACCCATGGCCTGGTCAAGTGGTGGAATCTCGAGCTGAAGGATCGCACGCCAGCATGGGCCGAAAAGGAAACACTGATCCCCGCCGAGCAAATCGTGCGCGTTGCGCGCGCCATGGGCAAGGCGGCGCCCAAAGTGGCGGTATGGATGGGTCCTGGCGTTGCGATGACACCGCGCGGCACTTATGCCGCGATGGCGGTGCATGCCTTGAATGGCGTGCTGGGCTCGATCGATGTCGAAGGCGGCGTGTTGCAGAGCTCCGGCGTGCCGATCGCTGCCTTTCCGAAAGCCGATGCCTATGTCGACGACATCGCCAAGGCGGCGGCCAAACACAAGAAACTCGACGGCCGCGGCGCAAAGGACATGCCGGCAATGATGAACGCGCGCCCCGGCAGTGGCGTCGTGACCAACAACGTCGCCAACGGCATGCTCAAGGATCCGGGCGCCTGCAAGGTGCTGATCGCTTCGTGGAACAATTTCAACTTCTCCTGCACCGAGCCGGCACGCTGGGACAAGGCGCTCGCGGCGGTGCCGTTCTTCGTGCACATGGTGACCCATGCCTCGGAGATGACGCAGTTCGCGGACATTGTCCTGCCTGCCACGTTCAATTCGAGCGAAGGCTTTTCGATCATCACCAACATGGGCAACACCTACGGCTATGCTTCGATCCAGCAACCGGTGGGTAAACGCCTGTGGGACGTGAAGCAGGAGGAGACCGAGGTCGTATGGCTGCTTGCCGGGAAGCTCAGGGAGAAAGGTTTTCCGAATCTCTACGACTACTATTCCCAGGAGTTCAAGGATCCGGAAACGGGCAAGACCCCGGAGAACGAGAAGGAGTTCACCGAAATCGCCGCCAAGATCACGAGCGCGCCCCTGTGGATGCCCAAGGAGCCGCTCAAGGGCGACAAGATCGAGGGCTGGGCGGATTTCCGCAGGAAAGGGATGTACATCGGTCCCAAGTACAGCTTCAAGCGAGGCTGGGGCGGCAAGTTCCGTACCGCGACCAAAAAATTCGAATTCTACAGCGAAACCGCGAAAAAAGGCCTGGTTGAGCATGCCAAGAAACACGAAGTCTCGGTGGACGACGTCCTGGCCGCTTCCGGCTACACCGCGCGCGGCGATCTGGCGTTCGTGCCGCATTACGAGCCGCCGAAGCGCCACGGCAGCCTCCAGGACTATCCATTCACTTTCATCGATTACAAGTCGCGCCTCAATCGCGAAGGACGTTCACAGAATCTGCCGTGGTATCAGGAGTTCAAGAAAGTCGATCCCGGCGATGTCAGCTGGGACGACGTGCTGAAAATGAATCCGGCCGACGGCGCCAGGCTCGGTCTCAGAAGCGGGGACATCATTAAGGTCACGTCTCCTACAGGTTCGATCGTCACCAAACTCAGGCTGTGGGAAGGCGTGCGGCCAGGCACGGTTGCCAAGTGCTACGGTCAGGGACATTGGGCATACGGGCGCGTTGCCGCGCGCAACTATGCTGCAGCGACACCACGCGGCGGCAACAACAACGAGATTCTGGCCGATGACTACGACCGGCTGAGCGGGGCAACCGCCCGCAACGGCGGCTTTACCGGCGTGAGAATCGAAAAAGCCTGATGGCGGATACTGGAATTCAAGGAGACCGAGATGGCACGATATGGAATGGTGATCGACTTGCAGAAGTGCGTGGGATGTGGCGCATGCGCCCTCGCCTGCAAGGCGGAGAACAATACCCGCACCCGTGGCAACGGCCAGAGCCACAACTGGGCAGATTTTCTGATGCGCACCGAAGGCAGCTTTCCGAAAGTGACCCATTGGGTGATGCCGGTGCTGTGCAATCATTGCACGGATGCGCCCTGCGTCGCGGCGTGCCCGGTGACGCCGAAGGCGATGTTCAAGACCCCGGAGGGCATCACGATGCACGACAACGAACGCTGTATCGGCTGCCGGCTGTGTCAGAATGCCTGCCCGTACAGCCACACCGAGCTCGGCGACGTGAGTCTCAGCGGAGAAGCCTATAGCGTGATCAGTTTCAACTCGCGCGACAGTGATCCGCAGCCCCAGTGGTCCGACAAGTCGGAGATGATTGCCGGCTGCACGGCCTCGGGCGCGGAAACGGCTGCAAAAGCGGGTGCGGCCATTCCGGCGCTCAATCAGTTTGTCGAGGGCGACGTCAAGGCGATACGCAGAGCAGGCATCGTGGAGAAATGCACGTTCTGCTATCATCGCGTCAGCAATGGCTTGCAGCCGGCGTGCGTCGAAGCCTGTCCGGCCAAGGCGCGCATCTTCGGTGACCAGGACGATCCCGCTTCGGAGATCGCGCGTGTGTTGAAGGCGCAGAAGTCGTTCCGTTTGCAAGAGGACAAGGGCACCAGGCCCAATGTCCATTACATCGGCAAGTACAGCGCCAGGGCCTGAATTT